>JAAXZZ010000091.1 GCA_012719655.1 Gammaproteobacteria bacterium
GCCTCGCTAACATTATTCAGTGCTTGCCTAAGTAATTGCTCAATACATTCAAAAGCGGCACTGCAAATCTACTGTAGTAATTTTTTTGCTTTATATATCAATGCGTTATAGATTACTACATTGCTTTGCTAGTTGTAATTCTTGAATTAATCAGCGCTTGCTTAATACTAAAGGCGCAATGACAAGCATTGGCCTTTAGTTAGCAAGTTACTTATTTTTATAAGCAGCAACTGCTTTAATGATTTCTTCACGAGCGGCAGCAGCATCACCCCAGCCTTCAACTTTAACCCATTTGCCTTTTTCCAAATCTTTGTAGTTTTCAAAGAAGTGTTTGATTTGCTCAATCAACAAAGGTGGCAGGTCAGAGTACTCGTTAACATCGTTATACAGCTGTGTGAGTTTCTCGTGTGGAACGGCGATTAATTTAGCATCACCGCCAGCTTCGTCAGTCATGTGTAATACGCCAATGGGGCGCGCACGAATCACCGAGCCTGGTGCGACCGGGTAAGGAGTTACCACTAAAACATCTAAAGCATCGCCATCATCGGCCAAAGTGTTTGGAATAAAGCCGTAGTTAGCAGGATAGAACATTGGCGTTGCCATAAAACGGTCAACCATCAGGTTGTCTGTTTCAGTGTCAATCTCATATTTGATTGGCGCGTGATTGGCTGGGATTTCAATCGCTACGTAGATGTCATTAGGTACGTCTTTACCAGCAGGGATCTTGCTAAAGCTCATGTGAATATCCAGTTAGAAGAAAAAAGTGTGGCAATTATAGGGGTATTTGTTGGTGTATACCAAGTGTTCACCCAAGGCTAGTTATTGCACAGCAGGACGCTGTTGTTTGCAAGAAATAATGCCCGCAATCCTGCTTGCTTAAACGCTCGCGCTACTCTGGGTTTATAACGGTAAAATATAGTTTCTAAAGTTCTGATCTTCCGCGAACTCGGCTGACTCGTAGAGACGATGAGCGATTTCATTGCTGGCATGAATCGACACGCGCAGACGTACTACATCATTACTGCGAGCTTGTGCAGCTAGCGCCTTGAGCAGTTGCTGGGCAATATGTTTACGTCGAGCGTCTTCGGCGACATTCATGTCATTAATAATCCACATAGGGCGCAAAGAAACGGAAGAAAAGCTTGGGTAAACTAGGCAGAAACCCAGCAGAGTGTCTTCTTCAAAAGCCAGTAAAATAATGGCTTCTTGTTTGTTCAAGCGCTCGGCTAGAAATTCTTTTGAGGCTTCGGCTTGTGGCATCGCACCATAAAGTTCACGGTAACGGATAAACATTGGGGTGAGCTGGTCTAGATGTTCTAAGCTGGCGGGAATGATGCGCATGGCAACTCTCTTTTGTGTTGAATGGTTATCAGTGTTGAGCAATCCTGCCCTATAACTGCATTGGGTTGCAAATCTGCGCTGAGGGCTGATGTACGGTTCAATGGTGGTGCTTGTGTTAATCTGGCGGGCAATTATTTGAGGTGTGTATGCATATTCATATTTTAGGCATCTGCGTTACATTTATGGGGTCTTTAGCATTATTGGCTAAGGAGTTGGGGCATCGCGTCACCGGTTCCGATATCAATGTGTATCCGCCCATGAGTACGCAGCTTGAAGAGCAGGGTATTGCGCTGATGCAGGGGTACTCTGCTGAGCATCTAAAACCAGCGCCTGATCTCGTGGTGGTGGGGAATGCATTGTCGCGTGGTAATCCAGCAGTGGAATATATGTTGGATGCAGGACTGCCTTATGTTTCTGGGCCGCAGTGGTTGGCTGAGCATGTTTTGCAAGGCCGCTGGGTGCTGGCCGTCGCTGGAACCCACGGCAAAACCACTACCAGCAGTATGCTGGCTTGGATCTTAGAATGTGCCGGTATGCAGCCGGGGTTTTTGATTGGCGGTGTGCCGCAGAACTTTGGTGTCTCAGCTCGGCTCGGTGAGACAGACTTTTTTGTGGTGGAAGCCGATGAGTATGACAGTGCTTTTTTTGATAAGCGCTCCAAGTGTGTGCACTACCGTCCTCGTACCACTGTGCTCAATAACTTAGAGTTTGATCACGCTGATATTTTTCCTGATTTAGCTGCCATTGAGTTGCAGTTTCATCACTTGCTGCGCACTGTGCCGAGCAATGGTTTGGTGATTTATCCTGCCCGTGAAGAAGCGCTACAGCGGGTGGTTGCTAAAGGTTGCTGGACGCCAGTGCAAACCACCGGTGCCGATGGGCAGTGGCAAGCGCAGCTGCTGAAAGATGATGGCTCAGATTTTAGCGTCACCCTCGACGGCGTTGAGCAAGGCCGCGTGCAGTGGTCACTCACGGGGTTGCATAATGTCGCCAATGCGTTAGCTGCGTTAGCTGCAGCGCGACATGTGGGCGTGATGGCAGAGCAAGGCGCACAAGCGTTAGGCGAGTTTCAGAATGTTAAGCGTCGCATGCAGAAACTGGCCTGTGTGCATGGCGTGACGGTGTATGACGATTTTGCTCATCACCCAACGGCGATTGCCAGTACCTTAGATGGTTTGCGTAAGCAAGTTGGCAAGCAGCAGATTATTGCAGTGATTGAGCCGCGCTCTAACTCGATGAAGTTGGGTGCACATCGTCAAGGGTTAGCACCATCTACGGTGGATGCCGATCACGTATTTTGGTATGCACCAGATAACCTCGGTTGGGATTTAGCTGGCACCGTGGCCGATGCGCCGGTGCCGACGCGGGTCTGCAATACTTTGCAAGAGATCATCGACGGTGTTTTAGCGCTGGCGCAGGCCGATACTCAAGTGGTGATTATGAGTAATGGTGGTTTTGGCGGGATTCACACACAACTGATTGAAGCTTTGGAGGCTAAATAATGATGGGGCCCGCACGAGTTACTTTAGCTATGACCGGCGCTTCTGGTGCGCAGTACGGCTTGCGTCTGCTTGATTGTTTAGTGCAAGAAGATCGCGAGGTGCATTTCTTGATTTCTAAAGCGGCGCAACTGGTACTGGCCACAGAAACCGATGTGTTGTTGCCGCCTAAACCGCAAGCCATGCAGCAGTTTTTGACTGAGTACACCGGCGCTGCTGCTGGGCAAATTCGTGTGTATGGCAAAGAGGACTGGATGTCGTCAGTGGCCTCAGGTTCTGGTGCACCCAGCGCCATGGTGGTCGTACCCTGTTCAACCGGAACCTTGTCAGCGATTGCCACCGGTGCTTGCAATAGCTTGATTGAGCGTGCCGCCGATGTGGTGTTAAAAGAGCGTCGTCAACTGGTGATTGTGCCGCGTGAGGCGCCTTACTCCAGTATTCACTTAGAAAATATGCTGAAACTGTCGAATATGGGCGCAGTGATTTTGCCTGCTTCGCCAGGCTTTTATCATCAACCACAAAGCATTGATGACTTGGTTGATTTTGTTGTGGCGCGGATTCTAAATATTTTGCAAATCCCTCAAGATATGTTGCCGCGCTGGGGCGAGCACCATCAAACGGGCTGGGATGAGTAAACCCTTGCGCTTCTTGCTGGTGCTTGTCTTGCTTGGCACTGCTGGCTGTGCCAGTGTGCGCACTCTCAATGCTGCGCAGGCTGGTGCGCCAGTGATTTATGCTGGCACCCGCTTGGATTGGTACAGTTTGCAAGGCGGCTGCTACCCGCTGGAGCGCTTTGGCGCCTATGCGTCAAAATATGCTGCGCTTGATCTGCCTTTTAGTGCACTGCTCGATACAGTGTTGTTGCCTTGGGCGCTAGCGGTTGAGTTAGGTGTTGGCTTGACTGTGCAAGGCGGGCGTTAATTCAAGGCACAATAAATCGACGTTTGTCGCTAAGCGTTTTAGAAATGTGCGACAAATGCGCTATAATTGCATGCTTACAATTCTTGACTGTTTCATCGACTAAGCCACGCCGTGTTGCGTGGTTTGTTATTTTTGCCGCGCTAAATAGGCGCTCAAACTTGAAGAGGCAACACTGATGAGTCCACTGGTAGGCGTGATTATGGGTTCCAAATCCGATTGGAGCACAATGAGCCACAGCGTAGAAATGCTGGAAACCCTCGGTATTCCCTATGAAGTGCAAGTGGTATCTGCACACCGTACGCCAGACTTATTGTTCAGTTATGCCGAGCAAGCACATCAACGTGGTTTGCAAGTGATCATCGCTGGCGCTGGTGGTGCCGCGCACTTGCCTGGTATGTGTGCAGCTAAAACCCACTTGCCTGTGCTGGGTGTGCCTGTGCAGTCATCCATGCTATCGGGTGTTGATTCTTTATTGTCAATTGTGCAAATGCCAGCCGGTGTGCCAGTAGCGACGCTATCCATCGGTAAAGCCGGCGCAGTGAATGCTGCATTACTGGCTGCGAGTATTATCGGTCATCAACATCCTGAGTTTCATGTAGCGCTCAATGCCTACCGTGAACAGCAAACACAAACTGTTTTAGATAATCCAGATCCACGAGAGGCTTAAGTCATGAAAGTTGGCGTGATTGGTGGTGGTCAGCTGGGACGCATGTTGGCGATAGCGGGTACACCTTTAGGAATGCAATTTACTTTTCTTGATCCAGCAGAGTATGCTTGTGCTGCCGCTTTGGGTGAGCACCTGCATGCAGATTACAGCTCGCCGGAGCATTTACAGCAGCTGGCGCAATCCGTCGACTTAGTGACCTTTGAGTTTGAAAGTGTGCCAGCGGAAACCGTGGCTTACCTTGAGCAGTTTGTCCCAGTGTACCCCAGCGCCAATGCGCTGCGTATTGCCCGTGACCGCTGGTTTGAAAAATCTATGTTTAAAGACTTGGGTATTCCAACCACTGAGTTTGCGGATGTTTTATCGCAAGCTGATTTAGAAGCAGCCGTTTCGCAAATTGGCTTACCGGCGGTGTTGAAAACTCGCACCTTAGGCTATGACGGCAAAGGTCAAAAGGTTTTGCGAGAAGCAGCGGATGTCGTCGATGCCTTTGCTTATTTAGGCAATGTTCCTTGTATTTTAGAAGGCTTTGTTGCCTTTAGTGGTGAGGTTTCATTGGTGGCGGTGCGTGGTCGTGATGGTGAAGTGCAATGCTATCCACTGGTGCACAACATTCATAACGACGGTATTTTACATTTATCGGTAGCCAGTGATGCGCATACTTTACAAGCTTTGGCGCAAGACTATGCCAGTCGCGTGTTACAAGAGCTGGATTACGTCGGTGTGCTGGCGTTTGAATTCTTTGAAGTGGACGGCGGTTTAAAGGCCAATGAAATTGCCCCGCGCGTCCACAATTCTGGACACTGGACTATTGAAGGCTCTGAGTGCAGTCAGTTTGAAAATCACTTGCGCGCCGTTGCGGGCTTACCCTTGGGTTCTACGGCAAGTGTGGAACATAGCGCCATGCTCAACTTTATTGGCAGCGTGCCAGAGGCAAGCAAAGTATTAAGCATTGCTGATTGCCACTTGCATGATTATTCCAAAGCGGCAAAAGCAGGGCGCAAAGTTGGTCATGCCACGTTGCGCAGTGCCACACCTGAGCGTTTACAGCAACAAATTGTTGCGCTGGAAGGCTTGCTGAACGTTTAGGCTGAACTGCAGCACCATAATAGGGTCTACAAGAACACCATTATTAACAGGCAAGGAGAAGCGCGATGGGGATTCTGGGCACATTAATTATCGGTTTGTTAGCCGGTATCATTGCACGCTTATTAAAGCCGGGCCGTAGCGGTTTAGGCTTGATTATGACAATTATTTTAGGTCTGGCCGGTTCTGTGATTGCGACTTATGGTGGTCAAGCCTTAGGCATTTATCAAGCCGGACAGCCTGCAGGATTTGTTGGTGCAGTGGTTGGTGCCATTGTCTTGTTGTTTATTGTTGAAGCGCTTAATAAACGTTAAAAAGGACTCGCTATGCGTTGCTTGTGGCTGGCTTTACTGCTGTTCGTCGGTGCGGCGCAAGCTGCGCTCGAAGAAACCGATTGGCTGGACTTAATGCCAGAGTCGGATCGTCAAGCACTGCTGGATATGCCTGACATCAGTCATGACACGCCTGAGGCGGAAAGTGGTTTTTATACGCCAGGCGGGCTGCGCTCCACAGATAAAAACTTGCCTGCAGTGATGTACTCCGCACAAACCGTAGCGGCATTGGATGGCCGCAAAATTTTATTGGGCGGCTATCCAGTGCCCCTAGAAACCAATGCGCAAGGCCGTTTTGTTGAGTTTTTTTTGGTGCCATACCCAGGCGCGTGTATTCATGTGCCACCACCACCGCCAAATCAAATTGTCCTCGTGCGCTATGCTAAAGGCGTTGATTTAGCGGATATTTACCAGCCCCTCTGGATCGAAGGCACCTTGCGGGTTGAAGGCAGTAGCAATGAGTTGGCTGATTCTGCTTATACAATAATGGCTGAGCAAGTGGAGTTGATGTCTGACTGATATGGGTTGCATTATTGTTGTCAATTAACAGCGATTATGGGCGCTCAATCGCATCAGCCATTAAAGACAATTCTATTTTGCTGGCAGCATGATTTACGAGCCCACGCTCAACGCTTGATGTACATAGGTATGGCCGTGCTAAAGAAAGTTGCTGTCGCTGATATTACCTTGGGTATGTATATTCACGAAATTTGTGGCTCGTGGATGGATCATCCATTCTGGAAAAGTGGCTTTACCCTGGAAAGTCAGACTGATCTGTATAGCTTACAAAGCAGTGCTGTGACAGAAGTGTGGATTGATACCGCAAAAGGCTTGGATCTACCTGAGAATGTGGTGAGCGAAGAGTCTGCGGCAGTGGCGCAAAGAGCTGATGCTCTGTTACAGAGTGCGATGCTTGAGCCAGTGACTCCTGTGCCTCCAGTGGCGATGTTGGACGAGATTAAGCGCGCTCTTGATTTATGCGAGCGCTCTAGAGCCGCAGTGATGACGATGTTTACTGAAGTGCGCATGGGTAAAGCGATTGATATCGATACGGCCGATGGTTTGGTCGATGAGATGGCGCAATCAATTTTACGCCACCCTTCGGCACTCATTAGCTTAGTGCGTTTGAAAAATGCTGATGAATACACCTATATGCACTCTGTGGCAGTCTGTGCATTAATGATTGCTTTAGCGCGTCAATTGGGCTTGCCGGAAAAGCATGTTTCGCAAGCCGGGTTAGCAGGTCTATTGCATGATATTGGCAAGATGTCGATCGCTGATGACATTCTTAATAAACCTGGTCGTTTGACCGATGAAGAGTTTGCCAAGGTGCGCTTGCACCCGGTGTACGGGGCGAAAATTCTCTTAACTAATCAGCCGGCAGTCAGTGCTCTGGCTTATGATGTTTGTTTGCATCATCATGAAAAATACGATGGCAAGGGTTATCCGAAAAAAATAGCCGGTGAGCAAATCAGCGTGTTTGCACGTATGGCTGCTGTATGTGATGTGTATGATGCCATCACCTCTGATCGACCCTATAAAAAAGGCTGGGGACCCGCTGAGTCCTTACAACGTATGGCGCAATGGGATGGTCATTTTGATCCGAAAATTTTCCAAGCTTTTGTGCGTACTGTGGGTATCTATCCTGTTGGTTCGTTGGTGCGGCTAAGCAGCGGACGTTTAGGCGTGGTGATTGAGCAGAATCAAGCAACTTTATTGAAACCTAAAGTGAAAGTATTTTTTTCAACTAAATCGAAAGTACCTATTGAGCAAGTTGTCATTAATTTAGCCCATGCCCAATGCCAAGAAACCATTATTGCCCGTGAAAACGCTGAGGAATGGGGATTTCCTAACCTTGATGATTTATGGCGCGACTGATATTCGGCTCAATGCGTTTATGTCACTGTTATGACTAAGCCAACGCCTGATCTTAAATGATTAAATTGTGAGAAAAACTATGCAGCCTTTTGTAATTGCTCCATCTATTTTATCCGCCGACTTTGCCCGCTTAGGTGAAGATGTTGACCGTGTTCTTGCGGCGGGCGCAGATACTGTGCATTTTGATGTGATGGATAACCATTACGTGCCCAATCTAACGATCGGTCCAATGGTCTGCAGCGCGCTACGTAAATACGGCATTACCGCGCCCATTGATGTGCATCTAATGGTAAAACCAGTGGATCGCGTTATTGGTGATTTCATTGAAGCGGGCGCCAGTTACATTACTTTCCATCCTGAAGCATCAGAGCATATTGATCGCTCTTTGCAATTGATCAAACAAGGTGGCTGTAAGGCTGGTTTAGTGTTTAATCCGGCCACACCTCTAGATGTGCTGAAGTACGTCTTAGATAAAGTTGATATGGTGCTCTTAATGAGTGTTAACCCAGGTTTTGGTGGGCAGTCATTTATTCCTGGTACTTTGGATAAGTTGCGTGAAGCGCGCGAGTTAATTGATGCCAGCGGCTTACCGATTCGTTTGCAAGTGGATGGTGGGGTGAATGTGAACAATATCAAAACAATTGCTCAAGCAGGCGCTGATACCTTTGTCGCTGGGTCGGCTATTTTTAATGCGCCAGATTATGGCCAAGTAATCTCGGCGATGCGCGCGCAGCTGGCAGGTGTGCAGCAGTGAAAACTTTGCTTGGTGTGTTGAACGGACAGCTGCCTAAGTTGGTTATGTTTGATCTGGACGGCACCCTTATTGACTCGGTGCCAGATTTGGCGGCTGCCACAGACCAAATGTTAGTGCAGCTGGGTCGTGCCCCTGCAGGGATGGACAAAGTGCGTAACTGGGTCGGTAATGGTGCGCCCGTCTTAGTGCGCCGTGCTCTGGCGGATGGCATTGATCATCAGGCCATTACTGCGGAACAAGAAGCCGAAGCGCTGGCAATATTTATGCAGGTGTATGGCACAGGCCACAGTTTAACGACCTTGTATCCGGGTGCGCTGGAGACTTTGCAGTCGTTAAAAGTGTTGGGGCTGAAGCTGGCTTTGATCACCAATAAGCCAGAAAAGTTTATCCCCGAGTTGCTGGCGCAAACACACATGGCTGAATATTTTGACTGGGTGGTCGGCGGCGATACTTTGCCGCAGAAAAAGCCTGATCCCGCCGGTTTGCTCTGGGTGATGCAGCAAGCGCAGGTGACTGCACAACAGTGTTTATTTGTCGGTGACTCGCGCAATGATGTCCTTGCTGCCCATGCTGCTGGTGTTGCCTGTATTGCGGTGACCTATGGTTATAACTATGGCCAGCCGATCAGTGCTGAGAATCCCGCGTTAGTGGTGGATGACTTGCGCGAGCTGTTTCTGTAAAGCGAACTGTGCTTCTCCTCGTCGCACTTGAACTGGCGAGGAGACGTTTTTCCTTTCTGACAGGTGCGGGCACAGCTGCATGTTGAACGACCCGTACAGCTGGCCTTAACTGTGCTGAGCTTTAAGGTACGCTCAGGGCAAAATCTAAAGATCCAATAAGCATGAGTACAACTGGCGCCTTCCCTGTGGTCTTGCGGGTGTATTACGTACATTTGAAGTCAGGCAACTATTGAGGAGACATCGCAAGTGAACAAGTCGATGAGCAGTCAGAGCAGCAATCGGCTGCCCTCCTCGGTCATACGCTTAACCGAATACAGTCATGGTGCGGGTTGTGGTTGCAAAATTTCCCCTAAGATTCTGGAGTAAATTTTACAATCTAATCTAACTTTTCCCACTGCTGCCAGCGGTGCGTGATTATATTGCTCAAGGTTGTTTACTAGGCGGTGCTTTGCAAAAAACGCAAAAACGTCTAGGTGGAGCTTTGTTTCAGGAGATTAATGCACTGTTACAGCAGGCCTTGGTAGCTCATCAGCGCGGTGATCCTAGTCTGCATCGTGCTTGGCTTGAGCGGATGTTAAGAGACTATGATGACCCAATGTATGAATATCAATTAGCCCACCGCTATGGCGTTGCAGAGTTCACCGGCACGCTCACAGAGGTGCGTGAGTATTTGCGGCAATCAGCTCAGATGTGCTGAAGCGCTGCGAGTCATGTTTAGCGGGTGGATGTTATCGAGTGTACTCATCGGCTGATTGGCAAGCCTTTGCAGTGGCGCTAATAACCCTCATGGTTGGACGTTAAAATAGTAAAAACTCGCATCTACAGGTTGCGCGTTAGCATGGCCTGCGCTAGTGTTGGCTCTTATTTCAGTCCGCACCAAGGGACCCGCTCGTGGTTGTTGATCGCAAACTATTGATAGGCACGTTACCAGCGGCATCCGGCCGTTGGCGTTGGCGCGTCTAAATTTTATTCGTCGTCAGTTTGGCGACATTGTTTGTGTTTTCGTTTTCCCTCTTGCCACGAGGCTGCTATGACCCACGAAGAGTTTTTGCGTTTAGCTGATCAAGGCTATAACCGTATTCCTTTGGCTCGCGAAACGCTGGCTGACTTTGATACACCGCTGTCCATTTACTTAAAACTAGCTGATGCACCTTACTCATACCTCCTAGAGTCGGTGCAGGGCGGTGAGAAGTGGGGGCGCTTTTCGATTATTGGTTTGCCCAGCCGCACTCGTTTGCGTGTTGATGGTAAACGCGTGCGGGTGATGACGGATGAGCAGGTTGTCGAAGACCTAGAGGTGGATGACCCGCTGGCCTTTGTCGAACGCTTTAAAGCGCGCTATCAAGTGCCAACGCTGGCAGGCTTACCACGTTTTAATGGCGGTTTAGTTGGTTATTTTGGCTATGACAGTGTGCGCTATGTTGAGCAGCGCTTAGCCCATTGCGCCAATCCTGATCCGCTCGGCACGCCTGATATTCTATTGTTAGTCTCTGATGCGGTGGTGGTGTTTGATAACCTTGCCGGCAAATTGCATTTAATCGTATTGGCCGATCCAAGTCAGCCCGGTGCGTACCAGCAGGGTTTAGCACAACTTGAGCAGCTTTCTGAGCAGCTACGCCAGCCCTTTACTCCACGTTTAGGTGTTGACTTAAACACGCTCGACAGCACTGAACCAGAGTTTACTTCGAGCTTCAGTCGCAATGATTATGAGCAGGCGGTATTAACGATTAAAGACTACATCGCTGCCGGTGACTGCATGCAAGTGGTCATTTCGCAGCGCATGTCAGTGCCTTTTAGCGCGGCGCCGATTGATTTGTATCGCGCGCTACGCTGCTTTAACCCCACGCCGTACATGTACTTTTTTAACTTTTCAGAGTTTCATGTGGTCGGCAGTTCGCCTGAGGTGTTGGTGCGGGTTGAAGATGGCTTAATTACCGTGCGACCGATTGCCGGTACGCGTCCGCGTGGTGCCACAGAAGAGCAAGATATCGCCCTTGAGCATGAATTGCTGGCTGATAAAAAAGAGCTGGCCGAGCATTTGATGTTGATTGATTTGGGCCGCAATGATGTGGGGCGCGTGGCGCAAACCGGTAGCGTGAAAGTCACCGAGAAAATGATTATTGAGCGCTACTCGAACGTGATGCATATCGTCTCGAATGTCACAGGGCATTTGCGTGAAGGACTCAATTCCATGGATGCACTGCGAGCTATTTTACCTGCTGGCACTTTGTCAGGCGCACCTAAAGTGCGTGCGATGGAAATCATTGATCAGCTTGAGCCTATCAAACGTGGCGTGTATGGCGGCGCAGTCGGCTATTGGGCGTGGAATGGTAATATGGACACTGCAATTGCGATTCGCACTGCAGTGATTAAAGACGGCCAGTTGCATGTGCAAGCTGGAGCAGGAATTGTCGCTGACTCACAGCCCGAGTTGGAGTGGGAAGAAACCCTGAATAAACGGCGCGCTATGTTTAAGGCGGTCGCTTTAGCTGAGAAAAGTAAGCTGTAAACCAATTGTGCATTTAATTGTGTTTGTGTTTTAACTGTAGAGGTCAATCATTATGTCGCATCGAATCAGAGTAGCCATTGCCGGTTATGGCAATTTAGGACGTGGCGTTGAAGCCGCGCTGACACAAAACCCAGATATGCGTTTGGTGGGTGTGTTTAGTCGTCGCGATCCGGTGAGCGTCAGTCTGCTTGATAGCAGTGTGCCGGTGTACGCCATGGCTGACATTGAGCAGTACCAAGATGAAGTCGATGTGATGATTCTCTGCGGTGGTTCAAAGTCAGACTTGCCAGAGCAAGGCCCATACTTAGCGCAGTTTTTTAATACCGTAGATAGCTTTGATACCCACGCTAAAGTGCCTGAGTATTACGCAGCGCTGGACCAGTCTGCACGCGATGCGGGCCGGGTTGCACTGTTATCGGTGGGTTGGGATCCAGGTTTGTTCTCACTGAACCGTTTGTATGGCGAAGCGATTTTGCCAGAAGGCGAAACCTACACGTTCTGGGGTAAAGGTCTAAGCCAAGGTCATTCTGATGCTGTGCGCAGAGTTTCTGGAGTCAAATCAGCGGTGCAATACACCTTGCCGTCTGAGGAGGCGATGGCACGCGTACGTAAGGGTGAGCAGCCGCAGTTGACTACCCGTGAAAAGCACACCCGCGAGTGCTTTGTGGTGTTAGAAGACCATGCCGATGCCGATGCCGTACGCAATAGCATTGTGACCATGCCCGATTACTTTGCTGATTACGACACCGTGGTCCACTTTATTGATCAAGATACCTTCAATAAAGAACACAGCAGCATGCCACATGGTGGTTTTGTTATTCGCAGTGGTAATAGCGGTATCGACACCAAGCAAACCATTGAGTATTCGCTGGCCTTAGGCAGTAACCCTGAGTTTACTGCCAGTGTGCTGGTCGCTTATGCGCGTGCAGTGCATCGCTTGGCACGTTTAAACGATATTGGGGCGAAAACGGTATTTGATATTGCCCCAGGTCTGTTGTCGCCCAAAAGCCCTGCGCAGTTACGTAAAGAACTGCTTTGATCTAACTGATTTGATCCCTTAAACGCCTAAGGACCACCTGCCATGCTGCTAATGATCGACAATTACGACTCTTTTACTTGGAACTTGGTGCAGTATTTCGCTGAGCTGGGTGCTGAGGTCAAAGTCGTGCGTAATGATGAATACACTGTGCCTGAGTTATTGGCCATGCAGCCGGAGCGGGTGGTGATCTCACCGGGTCCGTGCACGCCCAATGAGGCCGGTGTGTCACTCGCCGCGATTAAAGCTTTTGCGGGTTTAGTGCCGATTTTGGGTGTGTGCTTAGGTCATCAAAGTATCGGTCAAGTGTTTGGCGGCGAAGTGGTACGTGCAAGCCAGCCGATGCATGGTAAAACCAGTCCGGTCTATCACCACAATCAAGGGGTGTTTACTGGCTTGAATAACCCGCTGACGGCGACTCGCTATCATTCTCTGGTGGTGGCACCGCAAAGCTTGCCAGCGGAGTTAGTTGTCACCGCTTGGACACAGACCGAGACAGGTGAGCTGGAAGCCATTATGGGCGTGCAGCACCAAACGCTAAATATTGAAGGTGTACAGTTTCATCCTGAATCAATTTTGACCGAGCAAGGTCACGCCTTGTTAGCAAATTTTTTACAGCAAACGGGAGGGGTGCGTTAATGGACATTAAAGAAGCTCTGAATCGAGCGGTCAGTCATCTGGATTTAAGCACAGCTGAGATGCAGTCCGTCATGCGGCAAATCATGACTGGGCAGTGCACCGATGCACAGGTTGGCGGCTTTTTAGTGGCCATGCGCATGAAAAGTGAAAGCATCGATGAAATTGTTGGTGCGGTGCAGGTGCTGCGTGAGCTTGCTGAGCCAGTCGCTATTTCTGGTGAGCACTTAGTGGATACCTGTGGTACCGGCGGTGACGGCATGAATATTTTTAATGTCTCAACCGCTGCAGCCTTTGTGGTGTCTGCAGCCGGTGGTCAAGTGGCAAAACACGGTAACCGTGCGGTTTCAGGTAAAAGTGGCAGTGCTGATGTGCTGGAAGCAGCAGGGGTTAATTTAGATTTAACTGCAGCACAAGTGACACGTTGTATTGAAGCGGTTGGTGTTGGTTTTATGTTTGCACCGGCACACCATGGCGCTATGCGCTATGCCAGCGGTCCGCGACGTGAGCTTGGTTTACGCACCTTATTTAACATTCTTGGGCCAATGAGCAATCCGGCGCAGGTTAAAAATCAAGTCATTGGTGTCTTTAGTAAGCAACTGTGCCGTCCTTTGGCTGAAGTACTGCTGCGCTTAGGTAGCAAGCATGTGTTAGTCGTGCATGCGCAGGATGGTATGGACGAAATCAGCTTGGGCGCGCCAACTTTTGTTGCTGAATTAAAAGATGGAGAGATCACTGAGTACCGTATTCAGCCAGAAGATTTTGGTATCGCCAGTCAATCGTTAATTGGCTTAGAAGTCGAAGATGCGGCGGCCTCTTATAAACTGATTCGTGATGCGTTGGGTAAACGCGAGCTGCCTTACGCGCATAAAGCTGCGGAAATGATTGCGCTCAATGCTGGCGCAGCTTTGTATGCAGCGGGTGTGGCCAGCACTTTAAAAGAAGGTGTGGCGCGCGCCCACGACACTATTTATACCGGTCTTGCTCTAGAGAAATTATCAGAGCTGGTATCTTTTACTTCAGTGTTTAAGCAGGAGGCCGGTCAGGCATGAGCATTCCAACTGTTTTAGAGAAAATTGTCGCGCGCAAGCATGAAGAAGTTGCCCTGCGTAAACAAATCGTTAGCCTCAGCGAATTGCAGGCGCAAGCGGCTCAAGCCTCTGCTCCGCGTGGTTTTGCTCAAGCCTTACAACAACAAGTGCAGAAAAAACTGCCTGCGGTAATTGCTGAAATTAAAAAAGCATCACCGAGCAAAGGTGTGTTGCGTGAAGATTTTGTCCCAGAGTGGTTGGCTAAAAGCTATGCCCAAGGTGGGGCAACCTGCTTATCGGTATTAACTGATGTCGATTTCTTCCAAGGTGCCGATCGTTATCTACAAGAAGCGCGTAATGCCTGTACGCTGCCAGTCATTCGTAAAGATTTTATGATTGATCCGTATCAGATTATTGAAGCGCGTGCCCTCGGTGCTGACTGTGTGTTATTGATTGCGGCGTGTTTAGATGATGGATTGATGTGCGAGTTAGCCGCTGCTGCCAAAGAGGTTGGTTTGGATGTGTTGGCCGAAGTGCATGATGGCGAAGAGCTTGATCGTGTATTAACGCATTTAGATACGCCATTGGTGGGTATTAATAACCGTAACCTGCATAACTTTGAAGTGTCGCTAGAAACCACTTTGGAGCTACTGCCGCGTATTCCAGAAGAACGGTTGGTGATTACTGAAAGTGGGATTTTGCAACGCACTGATGTTGAGTTGATGGAAATTAATAACGTACATGCGTTTTTAGTGGGCGAGGCATTTATGCGTGCGAATGATCCGGGGGTGGAGTTGAAGCGTTTGTTTTTTCCTAAGTAACACCTATTGATAACGTAGTGCGACTCGTTGTAGATCTGTGTTTGAGTCGCACTGTGTTAGCGTTTTTTTAACCGCGTTGTATGTTGCGAATTAAATACGAAAAAGCGCGCGCTAAGTTTTTTGCGGCCTGCTGATCGCGAACAATTGTCAGTATCGCCGTTTTCTGATCTTCGCCAAAAATCACACAGCGAATACCTTGTGCTGGGCAAGCATAGCTGACAAAGGGGTCGGCACCAAACACATTGATACGATTGCTGCGTACTTCCAATGTGTTGCTTTGGCTGCTGCGAATTTCTTCGCGAATCAGCAAATTACCTTGTTCGGTAACGCTGACACTGTATAAAAAATCTTGTGGATTGCTGTGACCCACCTGGTAGCCTGCGCGTAAAGCATGTTCGGACAGTAAGTGATTGACTTCGGCTAAAAGTGCTGTGCGTTCATTTGATGTGGCGTGCTGGCGTTTTAGTTGGCTGAGGTAATTGGTCTGTTCGCTGCTGTCTAAGCTGAGCGGCTCGGCAGCACTGAAAGATGCTGCGGTTATTAGGCTCAAAGCCAACCAGCGCGCAGCAAGGATAGAGCGTGAAAAGTATTGGAGCATGTTTAAATCCCTGTAAAAATCATTGTCTGTGGCTTAATAATACAGCTATTGATGACTGTTTTGCTTTGATAAACAATACCAGCCAGTATCCTGTGGTTATAAAATAATCGCGAAGCTACGTTAACCGATAGTGTGGCTATAAAGCTGTGATTAAGTTGCCAGAGTGTAAGAAAATGCTCTGCTGCTGAGATGGCGATTGAATAAGAATAATGTGCTAATAAGGACAATACGTTGAGTAAGCCGTGGATTTTAGGACTCACAGGGGGTATCGGCAGTGGTAAAAGTGCTGCTGCCGATGCTTTTGCGCAGTTAGGTATTGCCACGATTGATGCCGATCATGCCGCGCGTTGGGTGGTTGAACCAGGGCGCCCAGCTTTGGCTAAAATTGTCGATCGCTTTGGTGATGCAATATTGCTTGATAATGGTCAGCTCAATCGTGCTGTTTTGCGTGAGCGTATCTTCGCTGAGCCAGAACAAAGGCAGTGGCTGGAGGCATTGTTGCATCCGCTAATTCGTGAGGAAATCAGTCAGTTTTTAGCGGCGGCACAATCACCTTATGCCATCTTGGTTTCACCTTTACTGATTGAGTCTGGTCAGTATAAAACCGTGCAGCGTATTCTGGTGGTGGATGTCCCGAGTGAGCTGCAGGTTGTTCGTGCGCTGCAGCGTGATCAAGTGTCAGAAGGGCAGTTGCGCGCTATTATGCAGGCGCAGTTGGCGCGTGATGAGCGTTTGAAATATGCTGATGATGTGCTGTGTAATGCCGCAGATAAAGCTGCATTGCAGCGTGAAGTGTTACGTTTGCATGACTATTACTTAACTTTAACAGGAGGTCGGTGATGGCTTCAGTAACAACGGTGGCCTGTCCTACTTGTGGGAAACCAGTGGAGTGGGGTGAGCAGAGTCCGTCACGTCCTTTTTGTAGTGAGCGTTGTAAGTTAATTGATTTGGGGGCTTGGGCGGCCGAAGAGCACGCGATTCCAGGTGAGCCGGATTTGGATACGATGTTTGCTGATGAGTTTAATCATTAAGAGTGTCTTTTGACGCTGTGAGGCGGGCACGTTTTCAATTAGTAGTTGTGCCTGCCACACCCTGCTAGTGCCGCTTTTCCTTCAATGAGGCATCCTATCTCAATTCGGGCGTTACGCATCCATGCTCCGCTTGCCGCAGCACCAGCAGGGCGTGGCTTGATCATTGATGTGGTTTTCAAGCTCGTAGCACGACTCTTTTAAAGGTTTGTTTTAAAAGCAAAGGCTGCAAC
>JAAXZZ010000092.1 GCA_012719655.1 Gammaproteobacteria bacterium
CGCATGCCGTACTTCGGGCGAGCTGTTTATCCGTCGATGAACCCTTCCTGGGTTCAACTCCGGCGCTTCGCCATCCTTGGCTCGCTTATCACAGCTATCCCGAAGTACTCATTGATCTTTTGCATTGCTTGCACGCGCGCAGTGGATTGGCCGACAACACAGATGATCAAGACGTGCCTCGCTGGTGCTGCGGCGAGCGTAGCTAGGATGGCGTAGCGCCCGAATCGGGTCGGGATGACCCGTTGAGGGAAAAGCAGCATTAGCGAGGTACGTCAGGCGCTAAGCGTGCTTAATAACTGCCACGGATCGTTCAAAGATGTGCACATGCCGTACTTCGGGCGAGCTGTTTATCCGTCGATGAACCCATCCTGGGTTCAACTCCGGCGCTTCGCCATCCTTGGCTCGCTTATCACAGCTATCCCGAAGTACTCATTGATCTTTTGTGTTGTTTGCACGCTCTCAGCGTGAGGCGTGCAAGTGTTTGATACGTGCTGCTGATCATTCGACTCGGACGATTCGTGCAACAGACTTGCCGACAACACAGATGATCAAGACGTACCTCGCTGGTGCTGCGGCGAGCGTAGCTAGGATGGCGTAGCGCCCGAATTGGGGCAGGATGACCTGTTGAGGGAAAGGCAGCATTAGCGAGGTACGTCAGGCGCTAAGCGTGCTTAAGTAGCGAATAACGCTAAAGCGGAAACAACACAGGCACCAAAATGACGCTGGTGAGCATGACGATAATAGTAAAAGGCACGCCAATACGTACAAAATCGCCAAAGCGGTATTGACCCGGGCCGAGCACCAGCGTGTTCACCGGTGATGAAATAGGCGTCATAAAAGCTGCAGAGGCTGCTAGTGCCACAATCATAGCGAAAGGGGCAGGAGAGGCTTGCATCGCTTGCGCGCTGGCGATGGCGATCGGAGCCATCAGCACAGCCGTCGCCGTGTTGGAAATAAATAAGCCAATCACGGCTGTCGCCACAAAAAGAGTTGCCAAAATCATCCGTGGCCCCGCATTGCCAAATAGACTGAGCAAGCCTTTTACAGCTAAATCAATCCCGCCGGTTTTTTGTAAAGCCAGAGCAAAAGGCAGCATGCCAACAATCAGTAAAATACTTTGCCAGTGAATCGAGCGGTAAGCGCTGTCCATATCAATGCAACGAAACGCACCCATCAACAAACAGCCAATCAACACCGCTAAAACGTTCGGCACTAAACCTGTAACCATCAGCATAACCATCACAGCGAGGCTGAATAAAGCATGCGGTGCTTGGCTCAGAGCAGGTGCAACATCATCCACTTCTGCCGGTAAACTCAACACTAAAAAGTCACGGCTATGACCTTGCAACTTACGAATATGCTGCCAGTTTCCGGCGACCAGTAAGGTGTCACCGGCTTTTAGTTTTTCATCGACTAACAGACCGTCTAAGGCCTGCTGATTTCGCCGCAAGCCAATCACATTGAGTTTCCTGTGGGTGCGAAAACCTAACTCTTGAATGGTTTTTCCTGCAAGGCGCGAGTCCGGAGGCAGCATGACTTCGGCAACACCCAGTGAGCGATGGTGATCACTAAAATAGCTGCTTTGCATTGCAACAGGCTCAACACCCAACTCGTAGTAAGAGTTGAGCAGGTCAATGGTTGGACTGACTAAATCGACCAGTAAAATATCGCCGGCGCGCAGTTCCGTGCTGCCCGTTGCACCGAGCAAAGTGCGACGAAAACGGCGTTGGCGTTCTACTGCAATGACATTGATGCCGTATTGCTTGCGCAGCTGTAATTCGTCGAGGGTTTGGCCAGTGAGAACCGAATTGGCTCGCACACGCAAGCGGCGTTCGCGGCCCGCTAAACGGTATTCGCGCACCAGATCAGCAATGCTATGCCTTGCCTCGCTGGCACTGCTGTCGCTGTCTGTGCGCGCGAGCCAGTGTCGAGTCAGCAGCATGTAAGCGATGCCTAAGACCAAAATAGTTAAGCCAATGGGCGCGAAAGCAAAAAAACTGAAACCCTTATAACCGCCGCGCACCAGCTCACTGTGTACCACCATGTTTGGTGGTGTCGCTACCAAGGTCAGCATGCCACTGATTAAGGCAGCAAAGCTAAGAGGCATCATTAAGCGACTGGGCGCAATTTTTAAGCGAGCAGCGATGCTGAGCACGACCGGAATAAAAATAGCCACTACACCCGTTGAACTCATGACCGAACCTAGCCCCGCAACTGTCAGCATCAGCAAGATGATTAAGCGGGTTTCACTGTTGCCGGCGCGATGCATTAAACGCTCGCCGAGCTGATAGGCGATTCCGGTGCGCACTAAGCCTTCGCCGATGACAAAGAGGGCCGCAATCACCACCACACTGGGGTCACTAAAGCCAGCCAGTGTTTCTGGCACTGTTAGCACGACGGTCAGCGGTAGCGCGACAATCATCAGCAGCGCGACAACATCCACGCGCGGTTTATTGCGTACAAAAAGTACCACGGCAAGAAGTAGAAGCAGCAGTACCCAGCCCAGTTGCAGGTTCATCTTAACTCAGCAGTAAAGCGTCGTCGGCAAGCTTCTCGCCGCGTACTTTTTCGAACATGGCGAGCAAGTCAGGAACATCCAAACCTTGGCGTTGTTCGCCACTAACATCCAGTACCACTTGGCCTTGGTGCAGCATAATGGTGCGATCGCCCACATCCAAGGCTTGGCGCATGCTGTGGGTTACCATCATTGTGGTGAGTTGTTTTTCTTTAACGATGCGCTGGGTAAGCTCTAAGACAAAATCTGCTGTGCGAGGATCTAAAGCCGCAGTGTGTTCATCCAATAGCAAAATTTGTGATGGGCGTAGTGCCGCCATCAGCAAACTTACGGCTTGGCGTTGTCCGCCTGACAATAAACCGATGCGATCTTGCAGGCGGTTTTCTAAGCCAAGGCCCAGGGTCGCCAAATGCTCACGAAAACCAGCGCGCTGCGAAGCCTTCACTGCACGACTTAAGCCGCGGCGTTGACCGCGCTGTTCAGCCAAGGACATATTTTCTTCAATGGTGAGGTCTTCGCAGGTGCCGGCCATAGGGTCTTGGAAGACCCGCGCTACTTGTTTTGCGCGAGCCCAGACAGGCTGCTCAGTGACATCAATGTCGTCGATTAAAATACTGCCGCTATCAATGGCTAAATCACCAGAAATGGCGTTGAGAAAGGTCGATTTGCCAGCACCGTTAGTACCGATCACCGTGACAAACTGGCCGGTTGGGATTTGCAGCGATAAACCGCACAGCGCACGGGTTTCAATCGGTGTGCCGGGATTAAAAGTGATATGTAAATCATTGGCCTTGAGCATCCGTTAAACCCTCTTGCGGCGTGACATACGCTGTTTGATCAGTGGAATGACAAGTGCAAAGGTGACCAGTAGTGCAGTGACTAAATTGAGGTCTTGCGCTTGCAGGCCAATAAAGTCGCTATTGAGTGCCAGAGCGATAAAGAAGCGATAAACAATTGCACCCAAGACCACTGCGAGGGTGATAAAAAATAGTTTGCGCGATGGCAGAATGCTTTCACCGACAATCACGGCGGCTAAACCAATCACGATAGTACCAATACCCATTGAGATATCAGCGCCACCTTGACTTTGCGCAAAAAGCGCACCAGCGAGGCCAACTAAACCATTGGAAATGGCCATGCCTAAAATAATCATTGCGCCCGTATTCACACCCTGCGCGCGCGCCATGCGTGGGTTGGAGCCGGTGGCGCGAATTGCCAAGCCTTGACGGGTAGAGAAATATGCATCGAGGGCCAATTTAGCCAACAGCACCACAACAATTAGAATCACAGGGCGAGCAATATAGTCAGCGAGCCAGCTGGGCTCGAGGATGCTAAATACCGTCGGCTCCATGATCAGTGGAATGTTGGGCTTGCCCATAATGCGCAGGTTGATTGAGTAGAGGGCAATCATCATTAGGATACTGGCCAGTAGATCCATAATTTTTAAATGCACGTTCAAAATTGCCGTGATGATACCTGCGCCGGCTCCGGCTAAAGCCGCCAGTGCGGTGGCCAGAAAAGGGTCCATGCCGCTGGAAATGCATAATGCGCCAACCGCGCCGCCTAAAGGGAAGCTGCCATCAACGGTTAAATCAGGAAAACGTAATAAGCGAAAGGAGATAAACACCCCGAGTGCCACTAGACTAAAGATCAAACCGATCTCAAGGGCACCAAACATTGAAAACAGGGACATGGGCAGGTTGACCAAAGGTTAAATAAAAATACCCCGAGCACTGTGCCGTACTCGGGGTGCGACAGGGTCTTAACGAATCACTTCAGCAGCGCTATCAAGCAGCTCTGGCGACAAGGTTACACCTTGTTTTTCAGCCGCGGCTAAATTAACAAATAGCTGAATGTTTTCACTGGTTTCAGGCTTGATGTCGCCTGGTTTTTCGCCCTTTAAAATACGTACCACAATGCGGCCGGTTTGTTGACCGAGTTCGTGATAGTTCACGCCGAGTGCAGCAATGGCACCACGCTTAACGCTGTCGGTGTCAGAAGCAATTAAAGGGATTTTCATGTCGTTGCCGACTTTTACCAGCGCTTCATAAGCAGAGACCACGTTGTTGTCGGTATTGGTGTAAATCACATCCACTTTACCGACAAGGCTGCGGGCGGCAGTGCCCACATCAACAGAGCGTGGCGCTGCGGCTTCAACCAAGGTCAGGCCATATTGCGGCAGAATGTCTTTCAGTGCAGTCACGACCGCCACTGAGTTCGTTTCACCGGGATTAAATACCATGCCAATGCGTGTGGCATTAGGTACGATCTGCTTGACCAGCTCCATTTGCTTGCCGAGCTCGAGTACGTCAGATACACCGGTAACGTTAGTGCCGCTGGCTTCCCAGCTTGGCGTCAGCTGGCCTTGTACTGGGTCAGTTACCGCAGAGAAAACCACTGGAATAGTTTTAGTGCCGGCTACTGCAGCCTGGGCTGAGGGCGTGGCAATGGCAACGATGGCGTCGGGTTTATCACCAATAAATTTACGCGCGATTTGTGCAGCAGTGCCGGTATTACCTTGGGCGCTTTGGTATTGCCATTTAAGGTTTTTGCCTTCTTTATAGCCTGCTTCGTTTAAAGCGGTCAAAACGCCATCGCGCACTGAGTCAAGCGCCGGGTGCTCGACAATCGCAGTGATTGCAACGGATTTAACAGATTCTGCTAAAGCGCCAAATGATGCGCTCATCGCTAAGGTTAGTGCACTGAGCGTGAGCAACGCTTTTTTCGATAACGTAGTCATGTTTTCATGCCTCTTGTTGGGGTGCAAGCAGTATGCCAGTTCAACCCCAGTTCTTGTCTAGGTATTAATCAGCTGATTACAAGCTAGCAATACGCGTATGTTGTTCAGTAAGCCGTGTCAGCGCTTGCTCAAAATCAGCTTGCTTGGCACGTTCTTTTTCAATCACATCGGCTGGAGCTTTGGCGACAAAGCCTTGGTTAGCAAGTTTGCCAGCGACGCGTTTAATTTCGCCGCTTAAACGTTGCATCTCTTTTTCAAGGCGTGCCAGCTCTGCTTTGGTGTCAATCAAGCCAGCCATTGGCACCAGCACTTGCATGTCACCCACTAAGGCGGTAGCCGACATTGGCGCTTGTTGATCAGCGGCTAGTAAAGTCACAGACTCAAGTTTAGCCAGTTTGTTTAGAGTGATACTGTTGACCTCTAAACGGCGTTGATCCTCAGCGCTGCTGTTGCCTAAATACAGTGGAATCGGGGTGCCTGGGCTGATATTCATTTCTGCGCGAATATTACGCAGCGCCAACATCAACTCTTTCAGCCATTCGATATCGCCTTCAGCTTGTGCATCAATGGTATCTGTTGCTGATGCAGGGAAGGGTTGCAGCATAATAGTTTCGCCACTTTTACCCGCCATGGGCGCGATGCGTTGCCAGATTTCTTCGGTGATAAAGGGCATAAAGGGATGCGCTAAACGCAGCGCTGCTTCCAGTACCCGTACTAAAGTGCGGCGTGTGCCGCGGGTGCGTTCGAGTGGCGCTTCCTTATCCCAGAGCACAGGTTTGGACAACTCCAAGTACCAGTCGCAGTATTGGTTCCAGATAAACTCATACAGCGCTTGTGCGGCAAGATCAAAACGGAAATTGTCCAGTTGGCGCGCGACTTCTGCTTCAGTGCGTTGCAGTTGCGAGATAATCCAGCGGTCAGCCACGGTCAGTTCCACCGCTTGCCCGTCAAGACCGCAATCTTGATCTTCGCACTGCATCATCACATAACGCGCAGCGTTCCAAATTTTGTTGCAGAAGTTGCGATAGCCATCGACACGGCCCATATCAAACTTCACGTCACGGCCCGTGGAGGCCAGCGATAAGAAAGTAAAGCGCAGCGCGTCGGTGCCGTAACTGGCAATACCTTCAGCAAATTCTTCGCGAGTTTGCTTTTCAATGGCCTTGGCCATTTGTGGCTGCATCATGCCGCTGGTGCGTTTCTCGACCAAGGTTTCCAAGTCGATACCGTCAATAATATCCAGGGGATCCAGAACGTTACCTTTGGATTTAGACATCTTGTGGCCTTGGCTGTCGCGCACCAAGCCATGCACATACACGGTTTTAAACGGAATCTGCGGCGTACCATCTGCATTTTTGATCAGGTGCATGGTCAGCATAATCATGCGCGCGACCCAGAAGAAGATGATGTCAAAACCTGTCACCAGTACATCGGTGGGGTGGAAGGTTTTCAGGTATTCAGTTTGCTCTGGCCAACCCAAGGTTGAAAAAGTCCACAAGCCTGAGCTGAACCAAGTGTCCAGCACATCATTGTCTTGGCGCAGAGTGATATCGTCCAGATTATGCTTGCTGCGCACCTCGGCTTCGTTGCGACCAACATACACATTGCCTGCCTCGTCATACCAGGCTGGAATACGATGGCCCCACCACAGTTGGCGGCTGATGCACCAGTCTTGAATGTCGCGCATCCAGCTGAAATACATGTTTTCGTACTGCTTGGGTACAAATTGAATGCGACCGTCTTCTACGGCGGCAATGTCTGGCTCGGCGAGCGATTTGGTGGAGACATACCATTGGTCAGTTAACCAAGGTTCGATCACTGCACCAGAACGGTCGCCGCGTGGGGTTTTCAGCGCGTGGTCGTCAATGCTCACCAGTAAATCGGCGGCCTGTAGTGCGGCAACAATCTGCTTGCGTGCTTCGAAACGATCAAGGCCAGCAAATTCGGCAGGTAGGCTGTTGTCCAGCTCGCTGTTGACTGTGCCGTCGGCGTTGAAAATCTGTGCAACGGCTAACACTGCAGCATCTTGGTCAAGAATGTTGATTAAAGGCAGGTTATGGCGCTTGCCCACTTCATAGTCATTAAAGTCATGGGCTGGGGTGATTTTTACACAGCCGGTACCAAACTCGGGGTCACAGTACTCATCACCAACAATGGGAATGCGGCGGCCCACTAAAGGCAGGTCAATAAAGGAGCCGATCAGGGCTTTATAACGTTCGTCTTCAGGGTGCACGGCAACGGCGCTATCACCGAGCATGGTTTCTGGGCGTGTGGTAGCGACGACCAGGTAATCTTTGCCTTCAGCCGTTTTGGCGCCATCAGCCAGAGGGTAGCGCAGGTTCCACAAATGACTTTTCTCATCGTGGTTTTCCACTTCAAGGTCAGAAATTGCGGTGTGAAATTTAGGATCCCAGTTGACCAAACGTTTACCACGGTAAATCAAACCGTCTTCATGCAGGCGCACAAAAGCTTCTTGCACCGCAGCCGACATGCCTTCATCCATGGTGAAACGCTCGCGCGACCAATCCACCGAGCTGCCTAAACGACGAATCTGGCGGGTGATGGTGCCGCCGGATTGCTCTTTCCATTGCCAAACCTTTTCTAGGAAGGCTTCACGGCCGAGATCGTGACGGTCTAAACCCTGTGCAGCCAGCTGGCGCTCCACCACCATTTGCGTGGCGATCCCCGCGTGGTCAGTGCCCGGCTGCCAAAGGGTGTTACGGCCTTGCATACGGCGGTAACGAATCAGCGCATCCATAATGGCGTTATTAAAACCATGCCCCATATGCAGGCTGCCGGTGACGTTCGGCGGCGGAATCATAATGGTGTACGGTTGACCAGAACCTTGTGGCGCAAAGTATTGATTGGTTTCCCAAGTGTGGTACCAAGTAGTTTCAATGGCGTGCGGCTGATAGGTCTTATCCATAGTGCGGCGGGACCCCTAAATAGAAGACGGCTAATCGGAAAACCGTAAAGTATACCGCCAAACGCGGTTTGGCCATAGATCAAGCTGCAGCTTTTGCTGAGCAGTAGTAGTAGAAAAGGCCTTAACTGAGCATATATAGCGGGTTTTCGTGGCGATCTTCAGCGGGATACGAGTGTTTCAGTAACCCATTTTGGCGGATCTCCCGCTGCTAGAGAGGGAGTTTCTGCGCACTGTAGTGCTTGAAAAGTAAGTGATAGTTACAGTGACTCGCCAAACTCAGCTTGCAGTGCAGCCCGGACACAATACAGTACGCCCTCCTCAATTTGCGGCGTGAATTGGCCGGCAATGCTGGCCACACTGGGTAAATCACCATCGCTTTGTAAAAACGCATCTTGAATATCACCCAGCAGCTCGTCTGGCAGGTCTAATGCTTGTTCAAGGCTTAATAAGTTTGCCGCAATGGCTTGAGCCATGAGCGTGTACACATTTTTTAGGCTGCATTGCATCTGCTGGGAAATTTGCTCTGGGGTCATACCGCTGCGCGCTAAAGTTACCAGTTCATTGCGTAAGTCTTGGCTGTTTGGTGTGGCTGGCGCGCTGGTGGTTGGCTCGGTCTGGTTAAGTACTTTGAGGAACGCTGCACCGTAGCGCTCTAATTTGCGTGCACCAACACCGCTGATTTGCGCCATGTCGTCCAGATCCTCAGGTTGCTCGCGCAGCATTTCTAATAATGTCGAATCCGGGAAAATCACATAAGGCGGCACATTGTGTTGCTCGGCCAGTTGACGGCGTAACGTGCGCAGCGCTTCCCACATCTGGCGCTCTTCGCCACGCACCAATTGACTGGCCTGACTCGAGTTGCGTGGTGTTTTGCTCGGTGTGCTCAGGTCGCGACGTAATAATAGTGTGGTTTCGCCGCGCAATAAGGGACGGCAGCTTTCGCACAGGCGCAGTCAGCCGACGCCTTCGACATCAACATCAATTAAACCGCGCGCCACCAGTTGTCGAAATAATGAGCGCCACTGATGATCATTGAGTGCTTTGCCAATACCAAACACGCTGAGGTGTTGATGACCGAGTGCGCGCACACGATCATTTTCACGGCCTTGCAGGACGTCGGATAAATAACCAACACCATAACGTTGGCCGGTACGATGAATGGCCGAAAGGGCTTGGCGCGCGGCATCGGTGCCGTCCCAGGTTTCAATGTTATCAATGCAGTTGTCGCAATGTCCGCAGGGCTGTGGCAGGTCTTCATCAAAGTACGCCAATAGCGCTTGACGACGACAGCGGGTTTCTTCGCACAAGGCCAGCATCGCTTCCAGCTTGTGCTGCTCAACGCGCTTATGCCGCTCATCGCCTTCGGAGTTGCCGAGCATTTGCTTGAGCATCAGTACATCTTGTAAGCCGTAGACCATCCATGCATCAGCAGGCAGGCCATCACGTCCAGCGCGCCCCGTTTCTTGGTAGTAGGCTTCCAGCGACTTAGGCAAATCAAGATGGCCGACAAAACGCACGTTGGATTTATCGATGCCCATGCCAAAAGCAATAGTGGCCACCATAATAAGGCCTTCTTCATTGAGAAAGCGCTTCTGGTGGAATGCGCGTAAATCAGCATCAAGGCCAGCATGATAGGGTAGCGCAGGAAAACCTTTGCTGCTAAGAAACTCGGCCGTAGATTCAACACTTTTGCGCGATAAACAATAAATAATCCCTGCATCGCCTTTACGTTGCGCTAAGAAATCCAGCAACTGTTTGCGCGGGTTATCCTTTGGGGTAATGCGATAAAAAATATTAGGGCGATCAAAACTTGAGAGAAAACATTCAGCTTTTTGTAAGTGCAAACGATTGATAATTTCTTCGCGCGTGCGTTTATCAGCGGTTGCGGTCAGCGCGATACGTGGCACGTTGGGGAACAGTTCAGCCAGTTGTCCGAGTTGTAAATATTCAGGACGAAAATCGTGACCCCATTGCGATACGCAATGGGCTTCATCAATGGCAAATAAGCTAATAGGCAGGTGCTGTAGAAACGCCAGCATGCGCGGTTGCACTAAACGCTCAGGTGCTAAATACAACAGTTTGATTTCGTGGCGACGCAAACGATCAGCAATCTCGCGTTGTGCTTCGTTGCTCAGTGAAGAATTGAGCGCAGCTGCAGGAATGCCAAGCTCTTCAAGACTGGCGACTTGGTCTTGCATCAATGCAATCAGTGGCGACACCACGACAGTCAAGCCATCAAGCAATAATGCTGGCAGTTGATAACATAAAGACTTGCCGCCACCGGTGGGCATTAATACAAGTGCATCACCGCCTGCGCAGATACGTTGAATAATTGCCGCCTGCTGACCGCGAAATGCGTCGTAGCCAAAAACGCTTTTCAGCGTTTGTAACGCCTGATTTTGCATGCCGTTCTCCAAATCAAGCTGCGCATTATACCTGTAATTTATGAGCAGGCACGGTAGCAGGGCAATCTTTAGTGTTTCTCCAGAGCAAGGGCGCGCCAATCTCTAGCTGTTATTGCAGAGCTAGACTACAATCAAGTTTCAATTCTTTATTTATGGTAATCGCGCATGTCCCTCGCTGAGCAACAGACCCGCCTGCAAGCTTTCCTCGATGCTGACGAACTGCACGACGAGGCGCTTGATTATATTGCCGCGCACGGTTATTTGACCGCGCTGTCGATTTGTCCTGAACCCGTTTCGGCAGAGGAGTGGATTGAAGCATTATTTGCCGAGCCACCTCATTATCGTGATGCAGCGCAAGAGGCTGATATCACCGCTGGCTTATTACAACTCAAGGCACACATTGAGCGCCAGTTAGCCAGTGATGACGATATGGTGCTGCCATGCGAATTGGATCTAGGTGATGAACCTGATGATTCTGATTTGCGCGGCTGGTGCGTTGGCTTTATGGAAGGGGTCTTTTTACGCGAAGAAGTTTGGTTTGAAGACGCAGAAGATGAAGTCAGTGAGTTGCTGTTACCCATTATGGTGGCGTCTGGTTTGTTTGATGAGCAGCCAGATTTTGCTGAGATCGCGAAAGACTTTGATTTGGTCGACAGTATGGTCGAGCAGATCCCAGAAGTGCTGACGGCATTGTTCTTACTGTGCCAAGCGCCTGAAGAGAAACCCGTGCTGCTTAAGCCGCGTCATTAATTCGCTGCCATGCATGAGCCACAGCAGCGGCAAGTGCGTAGTTCGGCGCTACGTTATGTGCTGTTTGTTTGTGGCTGTTTAAGTGTTGCCTTAGGCGTGATTGGTATTTTTTTGCCAGTCTTGCCCACCACACCTTTTCTATTATTGGCTGCCGCCTGTTTTGCCCGCAGTTCTAAGCGCTTCTATTTATGGCTGGTTTTGCATCCAAAGCTTGGTCCTTGGGTGCGCGACTATTTGGACGGTCAAGGTTTGCCGCTCAAAGGTAAAATTTGGGCGCTTGTGTTGATGTGGCCAAGCATCAGCTTTTCCATGTGGATCGTGCCTTTGCTGTGGGTGCGTATCTTTATGGTGGTCAGCGCTGTCTGTGTGACTGTGTATATTCTTAAGCAGAAAACCCGCACTCTATAAATCTTATGTTCTATAAATGCCGGCAGGTTTTCTTGTTGGGCAAAAGGTTTATGGCACAGCAATCCCGCAAGCATTGAGCATGTCGCACAGACGAATCAGTGGTAAGCCAACCAAACTGGTGGCGTCGCTGCCTTCGGTGGCACGAAATAAGCTCACGCCTAATCCTTCCGACTTAAAACTGCCAGCACAATCAAAGGGTTGCTCAGCTGCTATATAGCGCTGAATTTGCGCTGCGCTAAGCGTGCGAAAATGCACAGTAAAGGGTACGCAAGCCATTTGTTCTGTCTCAGTGCGTGTATCAATCACGGCTAAGCCGGTTAAAAATACCAGGCTGCGGCCACTGGCCGCACTTAATTGTTGCGTAGCGCCCTCTGTGTGCAAAGGTTTGCCAATAATCTTGCCATCGAGTACAGCCACTTGGTCAGAGCCAATAACAATATGCTGTGGGTAGTGTTGCGTGAGTGCGCGGGCTTTACTCAAGGCTAAACGCTGTACTAAAGCCTGTGCTGATTCATTCGCTTGTGGTGTTTCATAAATGTCAGGGCTGTGGCAAGTGAAGGGGAGTTGTAAGCGCGCCAAGAGTTCGCGGCGGTAGCTTGAGCTGGATGCTAATACAATGGGTGGTAAAGTGTGTGGCATAACGGCTCCTAAGTAAGAGTGGCAGTTTAACGCAACTGCTTCGCGAACGCTGTCGTGACACGCAGGATCGGTTATACTCTAGCAATTCTAGAAACAACTGCTGTGTAACAGTTTATTCATCGCTGAGCTTAATGCTAAATGCTCACTGTTACCGCACCATGTTGAGGGCTTTGTATGTTCGACAATTTATCCGATCGCCTTGCGCAGACGCTACGCCATGTCACTGGTAAAGCACGTCTGAGCGAAGACAATATCAAAGACACCTTACGTGAAGTGCGCATGGCGTTACTTGAGGCTGATGTGGCCTTGCCGGTGGTGAAAGACTTCGTTAATTCGGTGCGTGATCGCGCCGTTGGTGTTGAAGTCTCGCGCAGTCTGTCGCCTGGCCAAGCTTTTATTAAAATTGTTCAGGCTGAGCTAGAAAGCCTAATGGGCGCGGCCAACGAGGATTTGGCTCTCAATGCGGCGCCACCTGCGGTCATTTTAATGGCCGGTTTGCAAGGTGCGGGTAAAACCACCACTGTAGGTAAGCTGGCGCGCTTCTTAAAAGAGCGCAAAAAGAAAACGGTAATGGTGGTCTCTGCTGACGTCTATCGTCCGGCAGCGATTAAGCAGCTGGAGACCTTGGCCAATGAGGTCGGCGTCACCTTCTTCCCGTCTGACATCAGCCAGAAGCCACAAGACATTGCGCTGGCAGCCATTAAAGAAGCCAAGCTTAAGTTTATTGATGTGGTACTGGTGGATACGGCCGGTCGTTTAGCCATTGATAGCGAAATGATGGCGGAAATCAGTCAGTTACATGCGGCGATCAATCCAATTGAGACGCTGTTTGTGGTTGATGCGATGACCGGTCAAGATGCTGCCAATACTGCGAAAGCCTTTAATGATGCTCTACCGCTCACTGGTGTGGTGTTAACCAAGGTTGACGGTGATGCCCGTGGTGGTGCGGCGCTATCGGTGCGGGCCATCACTGGTAAGCCGATTAAATTTTTAGGTATGGGTGAGAAAACCGATGCCTTAGACCCATTCCACCCTGATCGTATTGCTTCACGTATTTTGGGTATGGGTGATGTTCTCAGCTTAATTGAGCAAGCTGAGCAAACCATTGATAAAGAAAAAGCAGAAAAACTTACCAAGAAGCTGAAGAAAGGTAAGGGATTTGATCTGGAAGATTTCCGTGATCAGCTGCAGCAAATGAATAAAATGGGTGGCATGGGCGGCCTGCTAGAAAAAATGCCCAACATGGGCGGCATGAATTTATCGCAGATGAGTGGCGCGCAAGGTGCAGCTGAAAAGCAGTTTAAGCAGATGGAGTCGATCATCAATTCGATGACCCCGGCTGAGCGCCGTGACCCAGATATTATCAGTGGTTCGCGCCGTCGTCGTATTGCCATGGGTTCGGGAACTCAAGTGCAGGATGTTGGGCGTCTCATTAAACAGCACAAACAAATGCAAAAGATGATGAAAAAATTCACTGCCAAGGGCGGTATCAGTAAGATGATGCGCGGTCTTGGTGGAATGATGCCAGGGGCAGGCGGGATGCCCAAAATGTAAACACGCACGGGAGTGCAAAATAGCCCTATGCAACGGGGCAGATAAACCTTAGAATATGCGGCCTTTCGGGCCATGCATGTCTTTGGTTCGTATTGTTTGTAATAATC
>JAAXZZ010000093.1 GCA_012719655.1 Gammaproteobacteria bacterium
GTCATAAATTATATTCTTATTATAAAACCGCTAGTCTGCAGTGCTTTCAAACAGCGTTCTTTGCGACATTAGTGGTACATCTGGTCTAAGGTATGCTGACGGCAATGCGCGACACATGCGACAAAAACGACTCACGCCAAACAGCCTGCTGTGGTAGCGCAATAAAAAACGGATTCAAATAGCTCTCTTGCGCGGCATAGGTCAGCGGTTGTCCTTGCAGATCCAGCACTTGACCGCCTGCTCCCTCCAACACACCTTGCGCGGCAGCAGTGTCCCATTGCGAAGTTGGCGCTAAGCGTGGATAAAGATCCGCAGCGCCTTCTGCCATCTGACAAAACTTCAGCGAACTGCCGACATTCACTAAGCGCAGCGTCGGGAAGTTTTCCGCCAAACGCTCTAGCAAAGCTTCTTGTTCTGGACTGCTGTGTCTTTTACTGGCGACCACAGCCAATTCATCCTGCGGCGCGCTGCGCATGTGTAGGCTGCGGGTAGCGCCATCCGCATCACGACAAAAAGCACCGAACGCTTCGCCGCCGTAATAAATAGCGCCGGTAACAGGCACGCCGACCACACCGAAAACCACCTGACCGTGCTCAATCAACGCGACATTTACCGTGTATTCAGCGCTGCCGCTAATAAACTCTTTGGTGCCATCTAACGGATCAACCAACCACCAGCGCGTCCACTGTTGGCGTTCGCTCAGAGCAATAGCGCAATCTTCTTCCGAGAGCACCGGAATGCTTGCATCTAAAGCCGTCAAGCCTGCGGCCAGTACTTTATGCGCGGCGATATCTGCTGCTGTCACCGGTGACGCATCCGTTTTCGTTTGCACAGCCACATTGGCTTGCCAATACGGCAAAGTTGCTTGGCCGGCAGCCTGTACCAACGCCAGCACGGGATCAATAAGAGGATGGATCATAAGGTCAACTCACCACGCTGCTGTAATACGTCACGCACCACATACATCGCCGCTAAAGCACGGCCTTCAGTAAATTGCGGATGCTCGAGCAAGCCCAATAAGTTACGCAAGTTCACGGTTTCAACCCGCATCGGTTCGGGCTCATCGCCCGCTAAACGCGACGGGTATAAATCCCGCGCCAGCACCACTTGAATGCGCTGACTCATATAACCCGGCGATAAACTTAACTCGGTAATAAACTCTAAAGAGCGCGCGGCAAAACCTGCTTCTTCTTGCAGTTCACGATTAGCCGCTTGCAAAGCATCTTCACCCGGATCAATTAAGCCCTTAGGCAACGACAACTCATAGGCTTCACTGCCGGCGCAATATTCTTCCACCAACACCACATTTTCTGCATCAAGCATGGCGACAATCATCACCGCGCCTAAACCGCCGGCCTTACCACGCAAACGTTCATAGGTGCGTTCTACACCATTACTGAAACGCAACTGCAATTGCTCAACACGAAAAATTCGACTACGCGCCACTTCTTCGCTGGCTAAGATGACTGGTTTTTCCCGCATAACAAAACTCCCAATGCCGATGCAGGTATCATAGCGCGCTTGCACACACAGTTTTAGAGAGATTTCGCTATGCAACTGCTGCCTTGGGAGAAAATTGATACCGTTTTATTAGATATGGACGGTACTTTACTCGATCTGCATTTTGATAATCATTTTTGGCTCGATTACTTACCACAGTGCTATGCCGAGAAAAATGGACTGTCACGCGCGGCGGCTGACGCGTATTTACAGCCTTTATTTGCCTCTTACAGCGGTCAGCTGAATTGGTATTGCGTTGATTTCTGGAGCAAAACGCTAGATCTACCGATCAAGCAAATGAAACGCGACACTGCGCATTTAATTGCTCTACGCGCCAATGCCGATGATTTTTTAGCCGCGCTCAAACAGGCTGGCAAACACACTGTATTAGTGACCAATGCGCATCGAGATTCACTGCATATTAAACTGGAAAAAGTTCACCTAGAGCCTCTGCTCGACATCATCGTCAGCTCGCACGATTATGGCTATCCTAAAGAAGATCAGCGTTTCTGGATCAGCCTCAGCCAGCAGGTCGACTATCAGCCAGCACGTAGTTTATTTATTGATGACAGCCTTCCAGTGCTACGCAGCGCCCAGCGTTATGGTATTGGCCATCTGCGTGCAGTACTGCAACCGGATAGCCAAGGCCCCGAGAAAAACTGTGAAGAGTTTATTGCATCTACTGATTTACTCAGCTTAGTCGGCAATCTATAACAATAATAAGAGGCACATTGACAGTCGACACTGCGCTCACTACAACTATCAGCACGCCATAACAATAAGAGAGCGCAATCCATGCAGCAGAATAGACCCAGCTCCTTTACCAGCTTCGCAGAGTTTTATCCTTACTACTTATCCGAACATAAAAACCGTACCAGCCGTCGCTTACATTTTTGCGGCACCCTTGCTGTACTGAGCATTGCCGCTTGTGTTCTTTTCGGGGTCATTAATGCTTGGTGGTTATTGGCGCTACCGCTGTGTGGCTATGGTTTTGCCTGGCTCGGACACTTTGTCTTTGAAAAGAATCGCCCTGCAACTTTCCAGCATCCGCTTTATAGCTTGGCAGGCGATTTTGTGATGTTTAAAGATATGTTAATCGGTCGTATTGCTTGGTAGTTCTCGCGCCTGCATGAACCTCAAGCACAACGCAGATGCTGCAGTTTTAGTAACCAGCAGCATCGCTACAGTGCAATTAGTTACCCAATACATACTCGGGTTTAAGCAGGTCTTTGAGCTGTGCGTAATGCAAAGTTAAACGCACTTCTCCTTCCGAATAGGGGCCCAATACATAAGGCGCATAACTGAAGGTCAAACCTTGCTCATTAAAGACAAAATTGTCAGTTAGAAAAGTTTGCGCCTGCTCGGCAGGATCGTCACTCAACCAATTTTCCGCATAGTCTGCATAATTTTCGATATAAAGCTCGCGTAACGTTTGCAGTAATTTGGCATCAGCAAAGCGTTGCAAAATATCCGGCAACAATAATTGCTTATGAGTATTTAAATCAAACAACGCATAGCGGGTGCTGTACATGCCATGCGCGCCACCGGAATAAGCGTAGCTAAACTGCTTGAAACTGGCCAGATGATTGCGCTGGGCAATAAAGCGGATGCTGTCACTATGGTCATAGCCCACAAAATAAGGCTCTGCAGCCTCACGCGCCTCCTTAATGTCAGCATAACTCTCAGCCAACCAAGCATTGGCCTGCTGTTTAATGTCTTGTAACTGTGCTGACCTATCGGCAGGCAAAGCCTCCGAATCTGGCTGAGTGATGGCCAAACGCGCCAGCAAAGCTTGATCGAGCCAGTCCACGCCAGTGCTTTCTAAATCAATACGGATCTCTGCGCAATACTCTTGCTCATCCTCTTGTAGACACTTTTTCTGCGCCACAACTTCAAGTAGCTGCGGGACAATCAATGGCGTTGCGGCGGCCACTGCTGAGCTTGCATAGACTGAACTCAGCAGCAGGCTAGTCATTAAAAACTTCGGTACTCGTTGCATGGTTAAACGTCCTTGATCACAGATGGGTGAGCAGTTTTATTCTGCGTATCGCGCCAGGTCAGGTAGACACGCAAATCGAATTCGTATTGATGATAAGCCGGCAGCATATGCTGGCACAGTTGATAAAAGGCTTTGTTATGCTCTTTCTCACGCAGGTGCGCCAACTCATGCACCACTATCATCTGCAAAAACTCTGACGGCGTATCGCGAAACAATGAGGCAATACGGATTTCTTTTTTTGCTGTGAGCTTATTGCCTTGCACCCGCGAAACCGCTGTATGCAGCCCCAAAGCATGGCGTAGCACATCCAGCTTGCTGTCATACAACACCTTATCAATCTGCGGTGCATTGCGTAGATACTGTTGCTTGAGATCGCTGGTGAACTGATACAACGCCTTATCACTTTGCACACTATGGCGCTCAGGATAACGCTGCTGTAAATACGCACCGAGCTTATTCTGCGCCAACAGGCTGCGTACCTGCGCCTGCAGTTCTGGCGCATAAGCGGCTAAGTATTTGAGCTCAGACATTGCCACTCTATTCCTCTCAACAACATGAATAAAAAACGCTAAACTCAGGCAAACACTGAATAATGGCCCACGTATGAAAGCTCCACGTATCACTTTAGATCAATGGAAAATCTTACAAGCTGTGATTGATCATGGTGGCTACGCACAAGCGGCACAAGCGCTGCACTGCTCCCAATCGTCGGTCAGCTATAACATTGCGCGCATGCAAGAGCAGTTAACCATGCCATTATTACGCATTGAGGGGCGTAAAGCTGTATTAACTGCAACCGGTGAAATTCTATTAAGGCGCTCACGGCAATTAACGGCCGATGCGTCGCAACTGGAAGCGTTAGCTCAGCACATCCAAGAAGGCTGGGAAGCCGAAGTGCGTTTAGTGGTGGATGTGGCCTATCCCAGTCAAAAAATCGTGCAAGCACTGCAAGCCTTTAAACCGCTGAGCCATGGTTGCCGCGTGTTGTTACGCGAGGAAGTGTTATCCGGCGCCGAGGAATTACTGCGTGATGGTGTGGCTGATATTGCAATTAGTGGTGTGGATATTACCGGTTATTTACCGATTGAACTGGGTACCATTACCTTTATTGCCGTGGCACATCGGCAGCACCCACTGCATCAATTACAGCGCACATTGACAGCTCACGATCTGCGTGCACACATGCAAGTGGTGGTACGTGACTCAGGTAAGCGTCAACCACGGGATGTCGGTTGGCTAGGTGCCGAGCAACGCTGGACAGTCGCCAGTTTAGCGACCTCTGCTGAGTTTATTCGTGCGGGGTTAGGTTTTGCTTGGTTGCAAGAGCATATGGTCAACGCTGATTTAAGCAGCGGCTTACTAAAACAGCTGCCCTTGCAAACCAGCGCGGTGCGGCATCAGCCGTTTTATCTGTATAGCCATAAAGACAAGCCGCTTGGAAAAGCGGCGCAGATCTTAGTCGATTGCATCCGCGCCAGCGCGCTACCGATAAAAGATAGCGCTACTGATTGCTAAGGTATTACTGGCGTATGCCTTCCACAGCCAAGGTCAGCTCAACACTTTCAGAAGCAGGACCTAACTTGGCGTTAATACCGAAGTCCGCTAATTTCAGCGTTGTCGTACCTTCAAAGCCAGCACGGTAACCGCCCCAAGGATCATTACCTTCGCCAATAAAGTAGGCCGCGATCACCACTTCTTTAGTGACACCATTGAGGGGCAAGTCACCGATAATATCAGCCGTACCTTCACCGGTGCTGACAACCTTAGTCGAGGCAAATGTAGCTTTTGGATATTTGCTGGTATTTAAAAAATCAGCGCTGCGCAAATGTTTATCGCGCTCTGCATGATTACTGTCGAGGCTGGCAGTACGTAAAGTCACATTGACTTTGCTGGCTTCGGGTTGCGCGGCATCATAGCTGAAGGTGCCATCAAAATCTTTAAAGGTGCCGTATAACCAACTGTAGCCTAAGTGGCTGATTTTAAAGTTAACAAAGGCATGTTGGCCTTCTTGGTCAATCACATAATCGGCTGCAGATACGGCACCACTGGCTAATGCTGAACCTAATAGTAACGCTGCAAACGTTTTCTTAAACATGTTTTTTACCTCTAATTAATTAAAAGAATCTAAGTCGTAAAATTATTTTGACCCACAACCCAGCATGCGCTTGAGTGTTGAATCACGATCAATAAAGTGATGCTTCAAAGCAGCTAAACCATGCAATCCAGCCAACAGGACTAAGCCCCAGGCCACATAGAAATGCACTGCCCCAGCCAGATCGGCTTGATTGGGCAATCCGGTAATAAAAGCAGGAATCTCAAATAGATCAAAAACACTTACGCCACGACCTTTCGCAGTAGAAATCAGATAGCCTGAAATCATCACCAGAAAAATACCCGCATACAGCAGGCCATGGCCTAAGCTGCTCAACATCCGCACTGTTGCCGAATGACTACTGATTGGCGCAGGCTTGGCTGTTAAAAAACGCCACAGTACGCGTAACAACATCACTGCAAACAGCACGATGCCGATACTTTTATGCAGCGCAGGCGCCGTGCGATACCATTCGCTGTAATAGGTTAGCCCAGTCATCCACAGACCCAAGCCAAACAAAGCAAATACGGCCAGCGCGACTAACCAATGTATGACTACACTCACTAAACCATAGCGATTTGAAGAATTAAGCAACTGCATACGAGCTCTCTTATGTTGTTGATGGTGACTATTGTAGCCACATTAATATTGATAAAAAGCGCTAATTACTGCTGATACCTATCAACTTTTTAGATGTTTTATGTCAATCATGAAAATCCCGTTCATCACCTATAAAATATCAAAGTACAAACAAGAGTAGCGTGACTACGAAGTCATCTAACGCCTCATGAGATAAAACAGCAAAACAATACACTGACTGTCTTGCGCATTAAGTGATGACAGGAAACTTAAGGAAGCACTAAACAATGTTAGCCAGGCAGTCAGGGCTTCCTTAAATTAAGCTTATTGCTGAATAAAAGCCATGCAACTCACGGTACAAGCCGTATGACTCAATCCCCTCGCTGACCAGCAGCGGCAACTGAAACATGCCAAAAAACTGGCGGGTAAGCCAGCAGCATTGCGTATTAACCAGCCAGCAATCGGCAGCGCAATCATCAATACATACAGTACAACCTGCGTCGCTTTCGCAGCAAAGTGTTGCACAGCGCTGAGAGCACTCGGCAAAGCAGGTGTTTGGATAAATAGGCGATTGATTAAACGCAGGCAAACTAACAGCAAAACCAACACACCCAAGGATTGATGCAATTTGATCGCAGTGTTTTGCCATGTCGCTAAGCTTTGAATCATCGATACGCCCAAAAACAGCATGCAGAGAATCAATAGCGCACTGAGCCAATGCATCAATTTGGCACTGGTTGGGAAAGACTTCGGCTGGCTCATTGCTGCGCTCCTGCTTTCTGCTCAAGTAAGATTTCACGGGCACGACGGCGGTAAGATTCAGCATAAGCTGAACCGTTGGCGTATAACCCTATTTCCACTGATTAAACGCAGCAGTTTCTGGATGCGCAGCAAAGAATGCTTGGATTTTCTCACCATCCGGTTTGCCCGTTATAGGGTCTGGGGTTAGCACTTGAATCTGCTGATAAAACTCTTCCGGTGTGCGCCAGCGTTGACCGCTGTCACTGCTAAAACTCAAGGCTAAACTGCGTACGGGAGCGGCCAAATCTGGCGCTAAAGGATTACCACCAGCAATCGAAAAACGACCAATGGAAGTTCATCTGAATCTGACCTGATTGAGTTTTCTCAACGCTATCAGGTTCCACTGAGTTGCTGGCAGCACTAAACAGCCTAAATCTCATAGGCCTTACGGTAGCTGCCGTGGTAATCAAAAATCCGCTCTTGCACCTGCCAATAGTGTTTGTGTTTACGGGCAATCACAAAGTCAGGCGCCGTGAGTGCCGCTTGCATCTGCAACACCTCTGCCAGCGTGTCAAACTCTTGCGGCGCCTGGCCACTGGCTAAACGCCGCCCAAACAGCTTATTGAACACACGGCGCTGCGCCGGCTTACTGAAATCAAAAGACTCACTGAGCTCCTCGCCATCTTCAGCGTGATAGGTGATTTTAAGCGTATTAGGGTTATTGCTATCATTGACACTGAGAGTCATGCCCGCGCAACGGATCAGCATGGCATCTTTGAGCTTCAGCGCATCACGCAGTTGATCATCAGGATCAATAATGGCTTTTTTACATTGCTGACAATTGCGCGCAGCGATATCATTTTCGCTGCCACAGTGCGGGCACTCTTTGAAACGAAAGCGGTAATCGCATTGCTCAGGCGCAGCTGGCTCATCCGCCTCCTCCCATTCCAGCAAGCCATGACAGCGACGACCATAGTGTTCGATGACCTGCCCTTTACCGTCTGTTTTGCCCCAAAAAATATTGGCAAAACCACAGTTTGGGCACAGCACTTGCACCGGTTCACTGTCGGAGTTGGGTTTCTTCTCGCCGACTTCAGGATGGTACAAATTGACATTATTGCCGGCGTAATCAATCACTAAACACTCTGTTTTGCCTGCATCCAGACGCAAACCGCGGCCAACAATTTGCTGGTACAAACTCACCGACTGCGTCGGACGCAAAATGGCGATAAAGTCCACATGGGGCGCATCAAAGCCAGTGGTAAGCACCGAGACATTGACCAGATATTTTAATTGGCGCTGTTTAAAACGCTGAATCAGCTGATCGCGTTCACGCTGATCGGTCGCGCCAGTAATCAAGGCGGTTTGTTCGTGCGGCAAATAGCCAGTGATTTCCTTGGCGTGATCCACGGTGGCGGCAAAAATCATCACAGCTTTGCGCTCAACCGCCAGCTCCATCACTTGCTCAATAATGGCACGCGTTACACGCTGGTGTTTACCGAGCAACGCATTCACATCTTTTTCTGCATATTCGCCAAAGCGGTTCTGCGCCAACGTAGAGAAATCGTATTGAGCGACCGCCGCATCAACCAACTCCGGCTTGGTCAGATAACCACGGTTAATCATATAAATCAGCGGCAGTTCATAAATGCAGCGCACAAAAGGTTTGTCCTCCTCGCTGCGCACAAAGCCTCGATAGTGATAGCGATAAATCCACCCCATACCTAAGCGATAGGGGGTGGCGGTCAGCCCCAATACTTTTAGACCTTTATTTTGTTGGCGTAACTGCTCAATAATCCGCTGGTATTGACTGTTTTCATCACCGCTAAGGCGATGGCATTCATCAATAATGATCAAGGAATATTCATCTTTAAACTGCTCAAGATTGGCCGCCACCGACTGCACACTGGCAAAAGTCACCTGATGACGGTTTTCTTTACGCTTTAATCCGGCTGAGAAAATCCCACCCTGCACGCCATAGCTTTGGTACTTAGCGTGATTTTGCTCAACCAACTCTTTAACGTGCGTGACCACCAGTATTTTGCGTCGCGCCAGGCGCGCTAACTCAGCAATCACCAGGCTTTTACCAGCACCGGTGGGCAAGACAATCACCGCCGAATCATCGGACTGGCGAAAGTGTTTTAACGTGGCATCCACGGCTTCTTGCTGATAAGGCCGCAGTGTAAAAGGGGCATTCATGGTTCAGGACTTAAGACCCTAGGGATGAAAAGCACTCATACTAACAAATCCACTAAGCTGTTAGCCTGCGAGCCCATTAACTTCGGTGCGTGTCATCACATGAATGGCGGAGTGCCTGCAGACCTATCAGGAGTGTTGCCAGTTTATGAATGAACAACTCAATATTAACGGCCCCGTCATTGCTGAAGAACAACTGATTGATATATACCGCACCACCCAGGATCAACCTTCGCCTTGGGTGATGGTCAGCGATCGAGTGATGGGCGGTGTGTCCAGCGCAGAGCTGCGTCAAGAGCAGCGCGATAACTCGCACTGCAGCTGTTTAATCGGCCACACCAGCCTCGCTAACAACGGTGGCTTTGTGCAAATGCGCTTTGCTATCGAGCCGAGTTGCTTGCGCTCTGATTATCGAGGCATCTTTATCGAGCTGTACGGCAGCGCGCATGAGTACAACCTGCATATCAAAACCAATCAGCTGACCCGACCTTGGCAATCCTTTCGTTGCAGCTTAGCCGTGGAGCCAAGCTGGACACGCTTTATTGTGCCCTACGAGCAACTGCAGGCACACCGCACCGATACCGAACTTGAGCCCACAGCGATCACCAGCATTGCCGTGGTGGCCATTGGTCAGGAATTTGACGTGGATGTCTGTGTGCGGCGACTGGGGTTTTTTCGGTAAATACGGTTGTACAGAACTGCTGGCAGCATGCGTACAAAAATCAATCATGAAACTTATTCATACATCAGCTGAAATAAGCTGGTTGTCATTCATGTTTGCATCCACGTATAAATACATCCATTCCCTGCTCTAGAACGCTAGAGCCATTATGAATACGCCATAAACAAGAACAAGCGCTGCAGACTGCCGACCAGGAACGTCGGTAACGTCCAGCAAACAAGCTTGTCTTCAGGTTTTATCGCACGAATTGGATATCAGAACATTATGACGAGCGACTTTATTTTTGCTATCGACAGCATTGCTTTCGATGAGAATTATCAGCCCTCGGATCACACCCGAGCGACCACCAACTTTGCTAATTTAGCCCGCGGCGAAAGTCGTCAGCAGAATTTGCGTAATACGCTGAAAATGATTAACAACCGTTTTAATGCCCTCGCGCACTGGGATAATCCCAACGGCGATCGTTATTGTGTTGAACTCGATATTATCTCGGTCAACATGAACATTGATCATCAAGGTATTGAAACTCGCTTTCCAGCCATTGAAGTCTTACAGACGACTATTGTTGACCACCACAGCAACAAACGCATTGACGGCTTGGTCGGTAATAACTTTTCTTCTTATGTGCGCGATTATGATTTTAGCGTGTTGCTGAGAGAGCATAACAAAGACAAAACTGAGTTTAGTGTGCCAGCTGATTTTGGTGAGCTGCATGGCAATATTTTTAAAAGTTTTATCAACTCTGCCGTGTATCAACACAAGTTTACCAAGCTGCCTGTGATCTGCCTCAGCGTTTCAGATAACAAGATTTATCGCAGAACGGGTAATGAGCATCCGATCCTTGGGGTGGAATACCAGCCCAATGACTCTTCTTTGACTGAACAGTATTTCAACAAAATGGGCCTAGCCGTGCGCTACTTTATGCCGCCCAACAGCGTAGCACCGCTGGCGTTCCACTTTTTTGGTGATTTGCTCAATGATTATACGAACCTTGAACTGATCAGCACCATTAGCACCATGGAGTCATTCCAGAAAATTTACCGTCCTGAAATTTATAATGCCAATGCTGCGGCCGGTGCATGCTATCAACCGAGCTTAAAAAATCTGGATCATTCATTGACGCACATTGTGTATGACCGCGAAGAGCGCAACAGGCTAGCTATTGAGCAGGGAAAGTTCACCGAAGAACACTTCATCAAACCTTATCAAGCCTTGCTTGAGCGTTGGTCGGCTAAATTTGCCGCCTGAATTTAGGTTTTTATCACTGACAAGAATTGCAAGAGACGCTCAATATTGTTGCCGTGGTTACCTAGCTACTTATTCAGCGCGTCCTTGATACGGAATTGACTATGAGCATTTTACTACCCACATCCACCGCAGGTAGCCTGCCTAAGCCCTCTTGGTTGGCTGAGCCTGAAACTATTTGGTCGGCCTGGCGTTTGCAAGACGAGGCCTTAATTGAAGGCAAACAGGATGCCTTGCGCGTCTGGTTGCACGAGCAACAACAGGCCGGTATTGATATTGTCAGTGACGGTGAGCAAACCCGTCAGCACTTTGTCACCACTTTTATTGAGCATCTTGATGGTGTTGATTTTGAGCAGCGTGCAACGGTTAAAATCCGTGACCGTTACGATGCCAACGTGCCAACGGTCGTCGGCGCTGTGAGCCGCAAAAACCCAGTCTTCGTTGAAGATGCCAAGTTTCTACGCCAGAACACCACGCAACCCATTAAGTGGGCGTTGCCAGGTCCGATGACCATGGTTGATACACTGTTTGACGCCCACTACAAAAGCCGCGAACAATTGGCGTGGGAATTTGCTGTAATCCTCAATCAAGAAGCCCGTGAACTCGAAGCCGCAGGCGTGGATATTATTCAGTTTGATGAGCCGTCATTTAACGTGTTTTTTGATGAAGTGAATGACTGGGGTATTGCTGCGCTAGAAAGAGCGGTTGAAGGTCTCAAATGCGAGACAGCTGTGCATATTTGCTACGGTTACGGCATTAAAGCCAATACTGACTGGAAAAAGACTTTGGGTAGTGAGTGGCGTCAATACGAAGAAGTCTTTCCTAAGCTGCAACAATCCAGTCTTGATATTATCTCGCTCGAATGCCAGAACTCCCAGGTGCCTATCGATCTGCTTGAGTTGATCCGTGGTAAAAAAGTCATGCTTGGCGCCATTGATGTGGCCACCCATAGCATTGAAACGCCAGAAGCAGTTGCTGACACGCTACGCAGAGCATTGCAATTCGTCGATGCCGACAAACTCTACCCTTCAACCAACTGCGGCATGGCGCCCTTACCGCGCGCAGTCGCCCGAGGCAAACTGCATGCTTTAAGCGCTGGTACTGAAATCATCCGCCGCGAGCTGAAGGTTTAAAACAGTACAGGGTTGCTGCGATAAGCAGAGCGATGCGGGCCAGCGGCCCGCGCTCCCGTGGTTATCGGCGTCTCTACGAGGAGCGTAGCGCCGCGTTACTTACCGTCTCTGCGAGGCCTTTAGGCCGTGGCAGTCCATCACGCGGACATCGCACGGTTTGTAATGCTGTATTTGTAGGTCGGATAGTTATGTCCGACTGCGGTGTTAAAAATGCATAACCTGCGCAATGTTGAGCATCAATGCGCGACCTACAGTGGGCGTGCTAGTGCCGCTGGTGGCGCGTAAATGCGGGCCAGCGGCCCGCGCTCCCATTGGCAATATGGATTGCTTCACTGCGTTTGCGATGACGACTTAGATCAGTATTCCTTTAAGCATCGTCCGCGCGGCTGATCGCTTTGATGCAAAACCACCGCAGAGTGTAAAAACTCAGCCGCTGCGGCTGAGTCTTGTACCTTAATGGCGCTGCGCGTCAGCATCTCAGCTTCATACTCGCTTAGCACACGACTGCGCAGGCCCGCTTCACGCCAGTTTGATCGTGGCTGGCAACCTTTGCTGATCATGCGCGCCAACGACACGGCATCCAATAAAGCTTGATTGGCCCCCTGCCCTTTAAACGGACTCATGGGATGAGCCGCATCACCCAGCAAAGTCACCGGCCCCATATCCGCTAATGCATCAGCACTTAATAAGGCTCTATCGTAGACCGGATAACCTGAGACTAAATCAACCGGCGTAGCTGCTAAAATCTGCGGAATCGGCGCATGCCACTGCGCACGTTTACAGGCCTCTGTCTTGAGTGTTTCGGGGCCTGCAGCACTTAAGGCTCTGGCTGCACTTTCCTGGATTGGAAAGCTCAACTGCCACATCACCGAGTCGGCAGCAAAAGGCATGATATAAATGCGCTCATGGCCATTGGCGGTTTGAAATACGGTGGCTGAGTCAAGCAAATCACTGTCGATATCGCTGAGCGCACTCAGTGGGCAAATCCCCAAAATCACGATGCAGTCCAAATAACGTAATGAGCTCGCGTCATCCCCTAAAACCAACTGGCGCACCGCACTGCGAATGCCATCGGCGCCCACCACTAAATCTGCTTTGGCCGTTTTTGTCTGACCATCCACCGCAAAGCTTAGCTCGATTCCCGCTGGCGTTTCTTGCAGACCCACTAACTGATGCCCCCACTGTAGCGCCTCGTTTGGATGTGGATGAGCAGCCAATTGCTGCAGCAATGCCAAGCGCAACGACTGCCTGGCGATATGCACATTCGTGCGCTTAGGGGATTTAGTGGTATCGCTATGCTGCCAGTTTCTCACGCCCCACTCGCCGAGCACTGTGCCGTCGGTGCTGTGCATTATATGACGAGTCGAGACCACGCCTTTATCCAGCGAGACAATACCCAAGCCTTCGATGGCTTTGCAGGCTTGTTGCAAAGTCAGGCCGTAACCTTGAGCGCGAGCGGAAAAATCGCGATCACGTTCATACAAGGTGAAGGGAATGCCACGGTGCAAACAGGCCACCGCTAAAGCCACGCCGCCAATCCCGCCACCAATAATAGCGACATGAGGATAGCTTTGTGTGTCGGCCACTGGCGGATAAGCAGCAGTCTGCAAACCGGTACCATTACAACTCGTACACACCGCGAAGTGCGCCTTGGGTCGTTGTGGCGCAGCACCGCCATGCTGCTCAAACCGCACTAATGCCGCCTGATAGCTGAGCTTGGCTTTCTTGCGGATATTCTGCCGAATCCGCCCGCACCCTTGGCATTTAGAGCACAGCGTCCAACTGGTTGATGCTTGATGACCTAAACGAATGTGACCTACCCCTCAGCTCACCCTGCCCAAGCAAGATGGCTCTATTAATTGACTGCAGATATCCACAACAGCACCCCACAAGACGGGTTATTATTTAGCCTGTCCTTGCATTAAATACTCGGCCACCGCTTGATAAGCTGGCAGCGAAGTTGGGTCAATCTGCGCGTTTGCGGCTCAGTACACCTACTTAAATCTGCGATTGCAGGTAGTTTTCTAAACCGAGCATTTCGATGAGACGCAATTGCTTTTCGAGCGAGTAGGTGGGGTCTTCTTCAGTATCGCGCAGTTGTGCGAGCAACATATCCCGTGAGACGTAATCCTCGTGCTTCTCACACAGCGCCATGGCGTCGGTGAGGCTTTTTTGTACGCTGTATTCCACAGCTAAATCTTTACGCAGCATCTCGGGTACGGTTTTGCCATATTCAAAGGGATGCGGGCGCATATCTGGTGTGCCTTCTAGAAACAGAATGCGGCGCAAAATAGCATCGGCGTGCTGAGTTTCTTCTTCCATTTCGTGATTGATGCGGGTGTAAAGCTGGGTTAAGCCAAAGTCCTCGTAGTAACGCGAATGGACAAAATACTGATCACGTGCTGCGAGCTCACCACGCAGCAGCTCGACTAAACAGGCAACAACTTCCGGATGACCTTGCATAGCAACCTCCACAAATAATCAATGTAAGCATCATAAAACAGCGCGGTATGAAATGCAGGATTTTGTCTCAAGTCTGCATTCAGAAGTCGCAATTAACATGTACACCGCATCGACATACGCCATTTATATGTCGATAAAAAGGCATAATTTCGACATGAGATGCTTGTATGTCGATAAAACACAACAATTTCGACATATAAAGCTGGCATGTCGACGCCATCGACATAAAACCATGCTCTACAGACCCAGATAACAGTCAATCACACTCTGTAGGCAATAAAAAACCCGCCTACTCTTTAACCAAGCAGGCGGGTTTTGTGTCGCGCGATTTACTTACTTAATGTTTTTATACAGCTCGCCACTGGCGTAGCGCTGGTACATTTTTTCTAAGGAAATCGGTTTGATTTTTGAAGCATTACCGGCAGTGCCAAAGGCTTCGTAACGGGCAATACACACATCACGCATTGCTGTTACGGTTTCTGCAAAGAACTTACGTGGGTCAAACTCGCTTGGGTTTAATGCCATGTGACGACGCATTGCACCGGTTGAGGCCAGACGCAGGTCCGTATCAATATTAACCTTACGCACGCCGTGCTTGATGCCTTCAACGATTTCTTCGACGGGTACGCCGTAGGTTTCTTTAATGTCGCCACCGTACTGGTTGATGATCTGCAACCACTCTTGCGGCACTGAGCTGGAACCGTGCATTACCAAATGCGTATTCGGGATGCGCTTGTGAATTTCTTTAATGCGCTCAATCGCTAGCGTGTCGCCTGTCGGTGGCTTAGTGAATTTGTAGGCGCCGTGGCTGGTACCGATGGCAATAGCCAAGGCATCCACTTTGGTCTTCTGCACAAAATCAGCGGCTTCTTCTGGATCGGTGAGCATTTGCTCCATATCCAATACGCCTTCCGCACCGATACCGTCTTCTTCGCCGGCCATACCGGTTTCTAAGCTACCTAAGCAGCCCAGCTCACCTTCCACTGACACACCACAAGCGTGGGCTAAGGCAACGGTACGACGGGTGACGTCAACGTTGTAGTCGTAGTCCATTGGCGTTTTGCCGTCTTCACCGAGTGAGCCGTCCATCATCACCGATGAGAAGCCCAACTGAATGGAACGCTGGCAGACATCAGGGCTGGTACCGTGGTCTTGGTGCATGCACACCGGAATGTGCGGGAACTCTTCAATCGCCGCTAAAATCAGGTGACGCAAAAAGGGTGCGCCCGCGTATTTACGTGCACCGGCTGACGCTTGCACGATCACTGGCGAGTCAGTTTTATCGGCCGCTTCCATAATCGCGCGCATTTGTTCTAGGTTATTGACGTTAAAGGCTGGAACGCCGTAGCCAAACTCGGCGGCGTGATCCAGCATTTGACGCATGCTAATAAGAGCCATAATTTTTCCCCGCAAGGTCATTAAAATCAATCCGACCCACACTAAGTGAGCCGGTAATTGTTGGTCAACGTGCCATTTGCGCCTTTAGGCTTTAGCGCGCTCTTCTAAAATAGCCACCGCTGGTAAGACTTTGCCTTCAACAAACTCAAGGAAGGCGCCACCACCGGTGGAAATATACGAAATTTGCTCGGCGACATTGTACTTATCAATGGCTGCCAGCGTATCACCGCCACCGGCAATTGAGAATGCATCGCTTTCGGCAATGGCCTGCGCCAGCACTTTAGTGCCGTTGGCAAACTGATCAAACTCAAACACACCCACTGGGCCATTCCACAGGATGGTTTTTGAGTTTTTCAGCAGTTCAGCAAACTGCTTGGCGGTTTCTGGGCCGATATCAAGGATCATATCGTCTGCAGCTACATCCGCCACCGCTTTTACTGTCGCTTCGGCATCGGCAGCGAAGGCTTTGGCGACCACCACATCAACCGGCAAAGGCACGCTGACTTTTGCCGCAATGGCTTTAGCAGTATCAATCAACTCTGCTTCATACAGCGATTGACCCACTGGGAATCCGGCCGCAGCCAAGAATGTATTGGCAATACCACCTCCGACAATCAGCTGATCACAGATATCCGCTAAGCTGGTTAACACATCCAGTTTGGTCGACACTTTTGAGCCAGCCACAATCGCCGCCATGGGTTTAGCCGGTGCGCCAAGTGCTTTTCCTAATGCTTCAAGCTCTGCTGATAATAAAGGACCGGCGCACGCCACTTTGGCAAACTTAGCCACGCCATGAGTTGAACCCTGCGCACGGTGCGCGGTACCAAACGCATCCATGACAAATACATCACACAGAGCCGCATATTGCTTAGCGAGCTCATCGGTGTTTTTCTTTTCGCCGTTATTAAAACGGACGTTTTCCAGCAAAACGACTTCGCCTGGCGCCACTTCGACGCCATTCAAGTAATCGCGCACCAGCGGTACGTCGCGGCCCAGCGCTTGACTTAAATAAGCAGCCACCGGTGCGAGGCTGTTCTCTTCACTAAATTGCCCTTCATCAGGACGGCCTAAGTGTGAGCACACCATAACGGCCGCGCCTTTTTCTAAAGCCAAACGGATGGTCGGCAAGGCCGCTACAATCCGTGCATCACTTTGCACAACACCGTCTTTTACTGGCACGTTAAGATCTTCACGAATCAAGACGCGCTGGTTGGTGAGATCAAGGTCGGTCATATTTAACACTGTCATGGAGTTTTAGTCCTTTACTGAGCAATTAGTGGTAGAGGCAACGTTTAAAAAGTGTTCAGCCACATCCAGCATGCGATTGTCAAAGCCCCATTCGTTGTCGAACCAAGCGACAATATTGAGCATGCGTGGACCACTCATGCGCGTTTGGCTGGCATCAAAAATAGCCGAATGTGGATCATGGTTAAAATCGCAACTGGCGTGCGGTAATTCGGTGTAATCAAGCAAACCATGCAACGCACCTTGCACAGCAGCGTGTTGAAACAATTGATTGATTTCTGCCGTGTCAGTATCGCGTTGGGTTTGCACGGTAATATCTAAGCAGGACACGTTAACCGTCGGTACGCGCATCGCTTTGGCTTGGATTTTACCATTGAGCTGCGGCAATAGACGCTCGACACCCCGCGCCAAACCAGTCGACACAGGAATCACTGACTGGAACGCCGAACGCGTACGGCGCAAATCTTTGTGGTGATAGGCATCAATCACCGGCTGATCATTCATCGCCGAATGAATGGTGGTGATAAAGGCATGCTCAATCCCCACGCTTTGCGCCAATATCTGCAGCAAGGGCACGCCACAGTTGGTCGTACAAGACGCATTAGAAACGATCAATTCGTTGCCAGTTAAAGAGGCATGATTCACCCCGTAAACAATAGTGGCATCCACATCTTGAGCGCTGTCCATTGGCTGCGAGAGCAGCACACGTGGTACTCCAGCATCAAGAAAACGCTGCGCATCAGCGCGGGTGGTGTATTGGCCTGAGCATTCCAGCAGCAAATCAATATCCAGCGCCGCCCAATCAATCTCTTCTGGGGTTTCGGCACAGAGCACTTTGACACACACCCCATCAATATGCAGGCAATCACCATCCACCCGTACTTCACCGGGGAAACGTCCGTGAGTGGAATCAAAACGGGTCAGGTATTCGATGCTGGCTTGGTCAGCAATGTCATTGAGTGCGATGATTGCAAAGTTGGTTTTATCTTTGCGCTCGCTTAAAGCACGCAACACGCAACGACCGATACGGCCATAACCATTGAGGGCAACTCGAAATGGGCGTGTAGACATGGTGATCCTTTCGCGAAAGCGTTACAAAAATAAACCGCGCACCACATAGGTCATGCGCGGTGATACGAGCGTTGCTTATTCGTCGTCGAGCAACTCTGCAGCAACGTTCAGTACGTCATCCACAGTAAAACCAAACATCTCAAACAACTGATTGGCCGGTGCTGACTCACCATAAGTGGTCATGCCAATCACGCGACCATCAAGACCGACGTATTTGTACCAGAAGTCCGCATGTGCCGCTTCAATAGCGATGCGCGCGCCCACTTCAATCGGTAAGACCTGTTGTTTGTACTCGGCATCTTGCGCGTCAAACACGCTGGTGCATGGCATAGAAACAACACGTACTTTACGACCTTGTTCAGTTAAGGCGTTATAGGCATTCACAGCCAAACCCACTTCTGAGCCAGTGGCAATTAAGATCAACTCAGGCTCGCCGGCGCAATCTTTGAGGATATAACCACCGCGCTCAATATCAGCAATTTGTGCTGCACTGCGCTCTTGGTGATCCAGATTTTGACGACTGAAGATCAGTGCGCTGGGACCGTTTTTACGCTCTAAGGCGTATTTCCACGATACGGCAGATTCCACCGCGTCACAGGGACGCCAAGTATCCAGATTCGGCGTGGTGCGCAAGCTGGTGAGTTGCTCAATTGGCTGGTGGGTTGGACCGTCTTCACCTAAACCAATGGAATCGTGGGTAAACACATAAAGCACACGCTGCTTCATTAAGGCTGACATACGCACTGCGTTGCGTGCATATTCCATAAACATCAGGAAAGTTGCGCCGTACGGAATCAAACCACCGTGCAGGGCGATACCGTTCATAATGGCGCTCATGCCAAACTCACGCACACCATAAAAGACATAGTTGCCAGAGGCATCCAGCTCTGAAACGCCTTTGCAACCGCTCCACAGGGTTAAGTTAGAACCGGCTAAGTCAGCCGAACCGCCAAGCAACTCAGGCAGTAATGGACCATAGGCATTCAAACTGTCTTGGCTGGCTTTACGGCTGGCAATGCTTGCGCCTTTGGCGGCCACTTCAGCGATGTACTGCGCGGCTTTCTCAGCAAAATCCGCTGGCAAATCACCCGCCATACGACGTTTAAACTCAGCCGCCAGTTCTGGAAACTCCGCCGCATAGGCAGCAAAGCGTGCCTCCCACTCAGCTTCAGCTTGTGCACCGGCTTCTTCTGCATTCCACTGCGCATAGATCTCTGCGGGGACTTCAAAGGGTGCATGCGGCCAGTTCAGTTCCGCGCGGGTTAAAGCGATTTCCTCGTCACCCAGTGGTGCACCATGACTGGTTTCTTTGCCGCCACGGTTAGGCGAACCAAAGCCAATCACGGTTTTGCAGCAGATCAATGTTGGTTTATCGCTTTCACGAGCCGCTTCAATAGCAACGGAGATTTCATCGGCATCATGACCGTTAACGTTACGGATCACATGCCAGCCGTAGGCTTCAAAGCGGCGGGGCGTGTCATCGCTGAACCAGCCCTGTACCTGACCATCAATGGAAATACCATTGTCATCATAAAATGCCGTCAGCTTATTCAGACCTAAAGTTCCAGCCAATGAGCAGACTTCATGGGAAATACCTTCCATTAAGCAGCCATCACCTAAAAACACATAGGTTTGGTGATCAACGATCTCATGCTGCGGACGGTTAAACTGCGCCGCCATCACTTTTTCCGCTAAAGCAAAACCGACCGCATTGGCTAAACCTTGACCGAGTGGGCCAGTGGTGGTTTCGACACCAGCGGTATAACCGTACTCAGGGTGACCTGGGGTGCGACTGTGCAATTGACGGAAGTTTTTTAAATCATCCAAATTCACGTCATAACCAGTCAGATGCAGCAGCGAATACAGCAGCATGGAACCGTGGCCGTTAGACAAAACAAAGCGGTCACGATCGATCCATTGTGGATTTTTTGGATTGTGCTTCAGATGATCACGCCACAGAACTTCGGCGATATCGGCCATGCCCATTGGGGCACCCGGGTGGCCACTGTTGGCTTTTTGCACAGCATCCATGCTGAGGGCGCGAATGGCATTGGCTCGCTCACGACGGCTGGGCATTACTAAATCTCCTGAAGCTAAAATAAAATAAGACGGCTATTTTCGCCCACCTAAGCGTAGGGGGCAACGTTTGTAGTTAAGCAAAGGCGAGATTATAGCGGATAACCACCAAGAAGGCGGCATTAAAGACAGCAGCAAAAAGTGCTAGAGCGCGCGGTTAAAGGGTGCAAATACGGTTTTGTGCAGAACAGGATCGCTTTGCCAGAGCCAGTGAAAGCACAACAACAGCCTTACGCCATGCGCAAAGCTGTTGTTGTGTAGCGGTTACAGACCAGCCGCCGCGCGCAATGCTTCAGCGCGATCGGTTTTTTCCCAAGTAAAGGCGGTAAAGGTGTCATCACCCACAGTCATTTCATAGGGTGTGCGACCAAAGTGACCGTAAGATGCAGTGGCTTGATACATGGGGTGCAACAAGTCGAGCATATTGGTGATGGCGTAAGGACGCAGATCAAACACATCACGCACCAGTTTGATGATTTGCTCATCGCTGATCTTGCCTGTGCCAAAGGTATTCAAAGAAATCGAGGTTGGCTGCGCCACACCAATGGCATAAGAAACCTGAATCTCACAGCGCTCAGCCAGACCTGCAGCGACGATATTTTTCGCCACATAACGGCCAGCATAGGCGGCACTGCGATCCACTTTCGATGGGTCTTTACCAGAGAACGCACCGCCACCATGACGCGCCATACCACCGTAGGTATCAACAATGATTTTGCGGCCAGTTAAGCCACAGTCACCCACTGGGCCACCGATCACAAAGTTACCGGTAGGATTGATGTGGTACTGAGTGTCTTTATGCAGCAACTCGGCTGGCAAAGTATGCTTAACGATCAGCTCCATCGTCGCTTCACGTAAGTCTTTGAGCGATACCTCTGGGTTGTGCTGAGTGGATAACACCACTGCATCAATGCCAACTACTTTACCGTTTTCATAACGACAAGTGACTTGGCTTTTGGCATCTGGACGTAGCCAAGGCAGCAAACCGCTTTTACGCGCTTCAGCTTGGCGCTCCATTAAGCGATGGGCAAAGGTAATCGGCGCAGGCATTAATACATCAGTTTCATTGCTGGCATAACCGAACATTAAACCTTGGTCACCGGCACCTTGATCTTCCGGCTTGCTACGATCCACACCTTGGGCGATATCTACTGATTGCTTACCGATGATATTGATAATGCCGCACGTGCCGCCGTCATAGCCAACATCAGAGCTGTTGTAACCGATATCCACGATCACATCGCGCACCAGCTGCTCTAAATCAATCCACGCACTGGTCGTAATCTCACCAGCAATAATCGCCACACCGGTTTTCACCAGCGTTTCGCACGCCACACGCGCTTGTTTATCTTCAGTGATAATGGCATCTAACACTGCATCAGAAATTTGATCCGCAATCTTATCGGGATGGCCTTCAGATACAGATTCAGAGGTAAAAATCGAGTATTCGCTCATGTCGGTTCCTTTAACTACCGGTGCGTGAGGGTGCTTCGTGAATCCGGCTTGGCAAAATGCCGCAGCTGAATTTGAAAGCCGTTTTTTAAACCCAAGTAAAGACTTTCACTGGGTATCAGTCCTGCGGCATCGGCCCACTGGGCCAGTTCGTCCTGATCAAAACCTAACCATAGATCGCCGCAGGCCTGCTTGGCCCAATCTTGGTCGTGTCGGCATAACTCAGTGATCAATAAACTGCCGCCGGGCTTGAGCAAACGTGCCAATTGACACAAGGCATCGGCCGGCACTGCAAAATGGTGCAAGACCATATTGACCACCACACAATCTGCGGCAGCGACGTCATCATGCAACGCATCTGCCAATTGTAATTGCACATTGTGCAAACCATGCTTAGTGCAGGTTTGTCGTGCCAGTTCGAGCATTTGCGGGCTGTTATCTAAAGCCCGCACCTGCTGAAAACGGCTGGATAATTCGGCGAGAAAACCACCATCGCCTGGACCTACTTCAATCGCCGTAGCCTCAGCAGGAAACGTCAGTGAATCCAACAATGCTAATAAGCTGTCGCGAAACTGCGGCAAACCGGCGATTAAATCTTGGCGACTTTGAAAATCACCAGCCATGCGCTCAAAAAACTCTTGGCTGGCCTCTGCACGCTGAGCCTGTACATGTTTAATACGCCGTACCACATCAGCGGGCATAGGCAGCTCATCAAGACTGCCGAGTAATGCGTTATGCAATAACTCATACGAGCTGTGCTGTTGCGGCAAGCTGCGACGATAAAAAATCGCATTGCCTTCACGCCGCGAGGTGACTAAACCGGCTTGGTTCAGCACTTTTAAATGGTGACTGATACCCGATTGGCCGGTAGCAAAAATATGCGCCAGTTCTAAAACACCAAAGGAGTCATTGCTCAGCGCACGCAAAATATTCAGACGCAAGGGCTCACCAGCGGCTTTACAAAAAGCGGCTAAAGCGTCGGTCTGACTGCATATTGGTAATGGCGTGGCTGTACTCATAGGTTGCGCAGTTTAGTCGCACCAAGAAGGCTTCGCAACAGCTATATCAATAAAAATTGATATAGGATGATTTTGCAAAGTATCGAGGTTTATGCAGAGATACGCTGTGATTGGGCGAGCAACCCAGCGGCTTTTGGCATAAAAGCTGAACTGTTCATCATTTTGTAACTCAAACCCGCTACAAAGTTGTCACCGCAAATATGGAGTTACATGATGTCTACCCTGAGTGAACTGGCTGAACAAATTTGTCTTCTTTATCCGCTTGAAGATACGCGCCACGGTATGCGCTATAGAATTGTCGACCAACTGGGCGGCACCACAGAACTAGAAGCCATTGACGGTGAATGCCGCTATGTATCGACTCGCACCTTGCAAGATGAAAATCTCTGGCGCTTATCTGCTTAAGCAGCCTGTGTCTTGCCGTTTAGGTCATCTTGTGCCAGCCTAAAACCTTGTTTTACGGATATTGCCAACCCCTACCTGGCACAAGGATCATCCATGAGCTCACTCTCTTTTAGTCACTCGCTACGGCGCTTATGGGCGCTGGAGCGTTTCGGCCCGAGTTTACGCTTTTTTATTGCCCTCTCCGGCAGCATGACTTGGTGCTGGTATAGCGGCCAAATGGAGTTGCTTACCCCCTTATTTCTTGGGGTGATTGCCAGTGCCTTAGCCGAGTCAGACGACAGCTGGCAAGGCCGTTTATTTTCCTTGTGCGTGACCCTGATTTGTTTCTTCTTTACCGCCATGGCGGTCGAACTGCTGCATCCCTATCCGTGGTTATTTATCAGCGCTTTATGCGCAGCCACTTTCTGTTTGATCATGCTCGGCGCGCTCGGCGAGCGCTACGCAACGGTTGCTTACGCCACTTTAATCCTAGCGATTTACACCATGATTGGCTTAGAGCAAAGTCGCGACGCTCTGGCGCCAATCTGGCAACAACCCATGTACTTAGTGATTGGTGCGGCGATTTATGGCGTGCTCTCAGTGGCCTGGTATGGATTATTTTCTCAGCAGCCACTGCAACACAGCTTGGCGCGCTTATTTCGCGAACAATGCCACTATTTAAAAGCCAAATCAGCGCTGTTTGAGCCAATTCGTAACGCTGACATCGAAAGTCAGCGTTTGGCCTTAGCCAACCAAAATAGCCGTGTAGTGGCGGCGCTCAATGACACTAAAGCGATTATTTTGCATCGCGTTGGCCGGCGCAGTAACAGCAAAATCAATCGTTATTTAAAACTGTATTTTCTCGCACAAGACATCCATGAGCGCGCCAGTTCATCACACTACCCTTACCAAAAACTATCAGAAGCCTTTTTCCACAGTGATGTGCTGTTTCGTTGCTTACGCTTATTGCGCCAGCAAGGTGACGGCTGCAAAGCGCTGGCCAAAGCCATTGAACTGCGCCAACCTTTTGATTACGGCGGCGGACACAGCGCGGCACTGGAAGATTTACAAGCGGCGATTGCTTACCTTAAACAGCAAAACAATCCAGAATGGCGTGATTTACTGCGTTCATTGCGCGCCCTTGCCAACAACCTCAGCACCCTCGATCACTTACTGCGCGATGCAGCCAACCCTGATGCACTGGCCTTAACCCAAGACAATACAATTTTTGACCGCGACCCTAAGACCTTTAAAGAAGCGTTTGAGCGCATCCGCCAGCACTTTAGTGTCCACTCATTATTGTTTCGCCATGCCCTGCGCTTAACTGTTGCTGTAGCGGCGTGCTATGGCGTAATGCAACTCATGCATGTGAGCCAAGGCTACTGGATTTTATTGACTACATTGTTTGTTTGCCGCCCCAATTATGGCGCCACCCGCATTCGTTTAGTGGAACGTATTCTTGGCACCATCTTAGGTTTAGCAGCGAGCTGGGTTTTATTTGAGCTGTTTCCAGAACTCTGGGTGCAATCAATGATTGCGGTGGCTGCCGGCGTGGTCTACTTCGCCACGCGCACCAGCCACTATAAAATCTCCACTGCATTTATCACCCTGATGGTGCTGTTTTGCTTTAACCAAGTCGGTGATGGCTACAACTTATTCTTACCGCGTTTAACTGACACCTTGATTGGTAGCGCGATTGCAGGGCTTGCGGTATTTTTTATCCTGCCCGATTGGCAAGGTCGTCGTCTAAACGTGGTGCTTGCGCAAACCCTGCGCAACAATGGTCGCTACCTGAAACAGATCATGCAGGAATACACCCAAGGCAAAACTGACGATATGGCCTACCGAGTGGCACGCCGCGATGCACACAATGCCGATGCTGCCTTATCCAGCACTTTAACCAATATGCTCAAAGAGCCGGGGCATTTTCGTCGGCAAACTGATATTGGTTTTCGCTTTTTACTGCTATCCCACACGCTGCTCAGTTACATCTCAGCACTCGGCGCACACCGTGAGAAACTTGCACACGCGCCAACCTATCTCGTCCTTAATCACGAAGCGCAACTGCTGGCCGACAGTCTTGAGCAAATCGCCGAAAAACTGATTAAGCGCGAGCCGATTGATGTGCAAAACGATGCCGAACAGCAGCAATCCTATCGCTTGCGTGATTTACCGGAAGAAGAGGATGACACCTTACGCCTCTTGCAAACACAACTGCTCTTGATCAGCCAACAACTGGGTTCAATTCGCACCTTAGCGGCGCACGTGCTCAGCAATAGCGAGGCTAAACAGGTCGCTGACCTGGAGTGAGGCGGAAAAAATCCTGCCCTTCTATTTGGCCACGGCGTAATGGATTTTTTGTGCAGTAGGCAGCGTACTCGGCATCGACAAAACGATAATGCAAATGCTCATCACGGCCTTTGCTGATTCCTAAACGTGTCGTTTGAATAATGTCTTGCACCAGCAAACCGCAATCTTCGACGTAAAAACGCTCGGCATCAAAACGCTGATTATCCCAATCAGGCACCTGTAAACCTAAACTTTTACACAACAAAGTCTGGCCACTGCAGAGTTTCTCCAGCGGTCTTGGCCGGCCTTGGCGATCGGGGTTATTGGCCTGCAGAATGCTTAAAGTGGACTGCGGTGATAGCGCATCAAAATACGGATAGCCGGATTTAATCAACACGGCATTACCCTCGCCCTTAGCGCTAAAATTCACCGAGTCACCACCACGTGCGTAGTACATATAGATAGTGCCGCCATCGGCAAATAACGCTTGACGCTTCTTGGTATACCCCAGCGAAGCATGGCTACCTTTATCAGTGAGTAAATAGGCTTCCGTCTCAATAATCCGCGCACTGAGCCAGACGCCATTATTGCGATAGCGGATGACCTTGCCTAATAAGTCAGGCGCCAGTTCGAGGGCGGGACGGTTGAAGAAGGAGTCTGGAAGAATTGTATTCTCTGTCGGCATAAACCGCTTAAAGGTTCCTGTATTCACAGTTGCAGAGCCGCTGTAGCACGGGATGGCGTCTTAATACTGACCACTCAATAACATAACTGGCATGCAAGCCCCTGTGTGTCTCAATCGTGCTCAATGTTGAGGCAGCAACACTCTTAAGTTGTGATGAAACACAAAAGGCATATTTGCGCTTCACCACAGAGTCTACAAGGTAGCAATTACTGCTCTTCAGGCCCAACTTGAATCACTAACTTGCCAAAATTACTGCCCTGCAATAGGCCAATAAAAGCTTCTGGTGCATTGGCGAGCCCTGTTACAAGGTCTTCACGATAGCTGATTTGCTGGTTAGCTAACCATTTTTGCATATCGGCACTAAACTCTGGATAACGCGGCGCATAATCATCAAAAATGATAAAGCCTTGCACGGTTAAGCGCTTGATCAAAATTGTACTCATCAGCAGCGCTAAACGATCAGGACCTGGTGGCAAAGCGGTCGCGTTATAGTTGGCAATGACACCACAGACTGGAATACGTGCTTTGGTATTGAGTAACGGCAGGACGGCATCAAAGACTTTACCGCCAACGTTCTCATAGTAGATATCAATGCCTTGCGGGCAGGCTTGCGCCAATTGCTGAGCAAAGTCTGGCGCATGGTGATCAATACAGGCATCAAAACCTTGCACTTCAACCGCGTAACGGCATTTTTCAACCCCGCCAGCAACACCCACAACACGGCAGCCTTTGATCTTAGCGATTTGCCCAACGGTAGCGCCAACCGGGCCAGTCGCTGCCGCCACCACAAGGGTCTCCCCTGCTTTAGGTTTACCAATATCAAGCAAACCCATATAGGCGGTAAAGCCTGGCATTCCAAGAATACCCAAAGCATAAGATGGATTTTTCGGTGCCTGGCCAAGCGGCATTAAATCTGTGCCATCACTGAGCGCATAATCTTGCCAACCGCTATTGGCTAAGACCCAATCACCTTTGGCAAACTTTGCATGCTTAGATTCCACCACGCGGCTGACTACAGCACCGACCATCACATCATCAACGGCCACCGGTTCAGCGTAGGACGGCGCATCACTCATGCGCCCACGCATATAGGGATCAAGGGATAAATACACCGTGCGCAGCAACACCTGACCGTCTGCTGGGGTCGCAATGGGTTTTTCTTCAAGACGGAAGTTCGCTGGCGTTGGCGCACCATGCGGGCGCGAAGCCAAGACGATACGGCGATTACTCTGAGTAGACTGGATCATATAGACCTCCTAGAAACACGATTAAAGGCTGGCTTCAAGCACTCGACGACTCACCGCCAAATCAATATCCTGATGCTCGCCCAACTTTGTCATGGCGTGCTGTTCCAATTGTTGCAGGGCTGCGTCTACGGCCGCTTGCCCAAGACCATAATCTTTCAGACGGGTTTTCACGCCAAGGGTTTAAAAAAACGCACGCGTATTTTCAATCGCCGCATCAATGCGTTGCTCGTCATCACCCTCTCGCAGATTCCACACACGCTCAGCGTATTGCAATAACTTCTCACGCTTGGCAACACGACGCTCATGCATCATTGAAGGCAAAATCACCGCCAAGGTTTGCGCATGATCAAGACCGTATAAAGCGGTTAACTCATGACCGATTAAGTGCGTTGACCAGTCTTGCGGTACGCCGGCTCCAATTAAACCATTCAAAGCCATAGTAGCGACCCACATCAGATTGGCACGCACGTCATAATCATCGGGCTGACTCAGCGCCAATGGACCTTGTTCAATCAAGGTTTGCAGCAAACCCTCAGCAAAACGGTCTTGCACCGGTGCATTAACGGGATAGGTTAAGTATTGCTCCATCACATGCACAAAGGCATCCACCACACCGTTGGCCACTTGGCGCTCAGGCAAGGTGAAACTTTTCGCTGGATCTAAAATGGAAAATTTCGGGAAGACCAAGTTACTGTGAAACGGCAGCTTTGCTTGCAAAGACTTGCGGGTAATGACGCTGCCGTTATTCATTTCCGAACCGGTGGCCGCGAGGGTCAGCACTGTCCCGATTGGCAGCGCCGCTTTAATATCACTGCCACCTGTGAGCAGAATATTCCACGGCTCACCGGTGTAAGGCACCGCAGCGGCAACAAACTTCGCACCATCAATCACTGAGCCACCGCCAACCGCCAATAACAAATCAATCTGTTCGGCGCGTGCAATCTCAACGGCTTCCATTAATTTTTCATAGGTTGGATTGGCTTCCACACCGCCAAACCAATGCACCTGGCGCTCGCCGAGTGAGCTATAGTCATTTGTGGTGTATGAGGGGAAAAGAGGGTGGCGTATCCTGTTGATTGTTTCCGACAAGAAATAATTAACAGTAGAGCGATACGCCATGACAAATACTACCCTGAATGTTCTTTCACAACCAGATGAAAC
>JAAXZZ010000094.1 GCA_012719655.1 Gammaproteobacteria bacterium
ATTAATCGGGCTAGGTGGCAGCTGATCATGCTCTCTCCACGGTGTTATCTTAACCATAAAATTTTGGGCTTTATCATTGTTGCTTACCCTACCACGATTATGATTATTCTTAACTTATTTGAGTTAAAACCAAATAATTGAGTGTATTTGTTATTCGTTCGGTGCTGGTTGTTGGTGCGCTAGCGGTGCACTGCAAGGCGACAAGCCTACACAGGATTCATCGCCATTTTAGTCATCCAAGATGCTGCCTTTCACGCAGTACATTCGCGGGTGGGTGTTGTCAGGTAGGCTGACTTTGCGCTGTGGTCGGTTGCCATCGGGGACTAGGTAGCCTGCGGCCATCAGTGCTTTGGCGGCGCGATCAGGGCTTAGGCCTTCGCTGGCTTCACGCCAGCCAGTTTTGCGCGTTATAGGCAAAACCAGCCAGTAATGTTGGCTCGTTGCTATGCATATCACTGGCAGGTAATTGGTTTAACCACGGCCATAAGCAGCACCGATACGGCGGGTTTCAATCCACTGGTCGATATCGCTTTCTAACCAGCCCACGGCACGCGCACAAATACGAATGGATCGCGTAAATTCACCGTTGGCCCCTCTCTTTATATAAGAAGGGGCATAAATGGTACTGCGGCCAAAGCCTGTTTTGGCCTTTACCTCGGGCAAGCGCAAAATCCGCTGCTGACGCGCTGGGTGTACTGAGTTTGTGGGTGGCTGTGTGGTTGGGTTCATCGTTTGCTTCCTCACTGATCTGTTAAGTTCAGTTAGGAGTTCGCCAGTACTAAACGGACGCAGTAGGCAGATAAATGCCCCAGAATTGGCATTATGCCCCAAGTCATAAATAGCCTGTGGGCAGGGTTAGAGTTTGGCTAAGTAGCGTGAATTAAGGCGTTGCCCAAACTGCCCCAAAAGCCCAAGGGATGAGTGCCAAAAGCTTTCTCAAAAAAGGAAAGTCTTGCTAAATTAGAACCTCACAACACTTTTATGCGCATAGAAATGTAAAATTACGCACTTTTATGCGCCAAAAAATGCAGGCTAAGTTATACTACTGGCAGTTAACAGTCTTAATTGGCGGGAAACAACAATGCAGCGCAACTTACTCAACGCCCTAATAGCATGGAAAAATCAACCTGTGCGCAAGCCATTATTGATCGATGGCGCAAGACAAACAGGTAAAACCTATCTACTGCAAGAGTTGTTTGGGAATACCTTTGCCAACATCCTTCGTATCGACTTCCTTGAAAACCCTGCTTACAAAGAAGCGTTCGATGGCTCGTTGTCACCTAACGAGCTAGTAATGAACATTGAGTTGTTAACCAACCAAGCGTTCAATCCAGAAACCGACTTGCTGATATTAGATGAAATTGGAGAATGTGAACGAGCCGTAACTTCGCTGAAGTATTTTGCCGAAAAAGCACCGTCCTATTTTGTCACAGCCAGCGGTTCGAACATTGGTTTGCTCAATACCTTCCCTGTAGGCAAGGTAGAACAATACAATTTACGACCACTGACCTTCCAAGAATTTATTTACGCATCCAACGAGCAAGCACTGATCAAAGCATTTGATAGTCAAGCAAGCACACCGGCGGTGCACACTAAATTGATGGATAAACTAACCGACTATTTTTTTACCGGTGGTATGCCGGAAGCCGTTTCTGCTTGGTATCAGTTTAAGGATTCAAGCATTCTAGAGCGTGTTGAAAAAGTCACAAAAATTCATGCCGATTTAGTTGAAGGTTATCGCCGCGATTTCGGTAAGTACGCGGGCAAGGTCGATGCCACACTGATTGAATCGGTGTTTAATAGCATTCCAGCCCAGCTATCACTTGTCAGCGATGAGTCGGTTAAACGCTTTAAATTTAAGTATGTGCATGAGCGTAAATCTCGTTATAGCGATTTTGCAACCGCGATCCATTGGCTTAACTGCTGCCGCTTAGCTTTGCCAAACTACCCTATTGAAGGATTGCCGAAATCTCCGTTGGCGGCCTATAAAAAAGACAATATGGTTAAACTATTTCTGTTTGATGTGGGCCTACTTAATCATATGCTGGGCAGCAGTTATAAAGAGATTAAGCAACAAAACTATGAATACAAAGGCTATGTGGCTGAAAACTTTGTGCAACAAGAGCTCACAGCTATTGGTGTTGACCCAAGCTATTCATGGAATGACGCCCGCGCCGAAATCGAATTTATTTTGACGACCGATGAAGGCGATATCATCCCCGTGGAAGTCAAAAGTGGTAAACGTACAAGAGCAAAATCGTTGGCATCCTACGTTGAAAAATGTACTCCAAATAAAACCTTTAAGTTAACGGGTACACAAGGCTCTTCAGCGTTAGAACAAACCAATATCGTGATGCCTTTGTATTTCACGCAGTATTTACCAGAGAGATGGTAAAGGCGCGTTGCCTAGCCCCGAAGGTCTACACAAAGTTACCTTAGGAATAACAATGTGTAGACCTGATGCTTACCATTCGACACTCAGTCTTATCTCTCTTGGATACCATAGTATCCATATTGAGCTTATTTCTATTAAAATGGACACCACATAATGTCCATTTCAGGCTAAGCGAGCTTTCTGCTGACTCATTACTATTGCGTAGAACCAGTGAATAATGGCAAGGCTATGTTGACGGAAATCGTGCTCGATAAAGCCCTTCAAAACTACTATGTTTTAGCTCTAACAGCGGCATAAAAGCGGCACTGCTTTTCCATTGCTAACCACTAAGATTTAGTAACAGCCATAGGCAAGTGGTGGGCAGTTTGGTGGGCAAACAGGCATTTTTGATCGGTTCCTTTTCGGTAAATCATTGAGTTTGTTAGGATCTAGTCCGCTGCTCAATGAGCAGATTCAGAATATCGAGTGACACCCGTACTGACATATCTAAAAGCCCTGTATTTCCTGACTAAATGCAGTTCAGTACAGGGCTTTTTTATTTTTTCCATCTAAATTGGTTTGCAGATGTCTGTTACCAACCACCTGTTTAGTGATGGTTGCGATAGGTTCACCGTAGAGCAAAACGTTGAGCGTAGAAACATAATTAGTCATCGTCGTCTTCTTCTAACTGATATGCGGGTGACATTGCTTCACCTTCATCGCTGATCCCTTGGCTGCTTCGAATGATTGACTTGATGGCAGGAATGGATTTCTTAGGCGCAACCAATAGCTCTAGGTCAAGTACACGGGCAAGTGCAATCAAACTGGACATTCTTAAATCAACGCCGCCAGACTCGATTTTCGAAATATGGATTTGCGGCACCCCCGAACGCGAGCTAACTTACTTAATCAGCTGATGCCCCCCAATGCGTCATTTGCTAAGCCATGAGTTTCAACAGACGCCACACCCTTCCCCATGCCTTTCCCCCCCTACGCCAAACCCACTATCCGTTTGGCTTTTGGAGCGAAACGCCAAACAGGGGAATCAGCCCATTTACTGTTTGTGCTCTTGTTTCTTTTACTATGTTAGTAAGCTGGAATCTGAACGTAGCCTTGCAACTGTATGCGTATTAAAAATGAAGGGATGACACAACTGCAGGTTATGTCATCCCTTCTTGTTTTATCCCTAAAATTAATCATGTGATAATTCACATGCTAACGTCCCTGTTAAGCCTCCTTGCTTTAAAGCACCACTCCTTGTGATGCAGCACACTAAATTTATTAATTAAACCATTCCTTTTACATCATCCTGATGATATTTAATTAATAATTACCTCTCCTTATTATTTAGCATCCGTAATAAACAAAATAAAACCAATAAACTCCTCATTGCAAGTGCAAGTAACGTAATGAAAATAACCCTGGGTTTAGAATCAACACATCATAGGAGATGCTGAGTAAATCAAAAAATGTTATTGCGAGCGTAGCGAAACAATCCAATTAGCTTTATGTATCTGCATGTTAGCGATTGCCGCTTCGTGTCGCTCCTCGCAACAACCTAATTATTCAGTGCTTTCTATAGTTTAGAGTGTCGCCCTGATCCTCCTTGTAAACAGCGCTTTACGCTAATTTGATTCGCTACCAGTCGCTCGTAGGGCCGGCCTTTGGCTGTTACTCCTATTGGTGATTGCGCCCAGCCCTGACGGCCTCGCTAACCTGATTCAATGCCCTATTACTCAACGGATAGCTTATTACGGTTTTTTTCAAGAATAGCCATGCCGATACCTTTGACTTCTAACAACTCATCAATTGAAGCAAAAGCACCATTGGCTTCACGGTACTCAACTATGGCGCGTGCCTTAGCAGAACCAACACCGTTGAGCTCGCGCGCCAGTGTTTCCATATCAGCAGAGTTTATATTTACAGTTGACTGTTCAACACTTGCAACAAGCTGAGCTGTTGCTGCGGTATTACTTTCAGCCGCAACGGCTACAATATTAGTAACACTAAGAATAGCAGCCATCAGAGAACTAATAATATATTTACGCATAGAACACCTTCCTTGTGTTTTAGAACTTACAGGTATTTTTATTTGTTACGAGCATCAAAATAGCTTTTAAATATTCACTGTCAAATCTAAATATAGATTCGTGAGTTAGCACACACAATAATTAGGGAAGCACTTAATCATGTTAGCGAGGCCGTCTGGGCTAGGAAAAAATCAGCAGGACATCCGATTTTCAGATCGACCAGCAGCCCAGCATCAGCGTTTTTTCTTGTTTGTGGCGCAAGTGACTTTCCTAGCTGTCAGTTCGAGGATGATGAGATTATGCTTATTTAAGCCGTTTGAGGCGTGTTCAGTGCATCCTTAATAAACTGATCACCAACTACGTAAAAAAGCTTCTAGATTTTCTCTTTCAAGCTCAACAAGCCCCAAGGGTTTAAGGAACCTCTGAACACCACCCCACTTTTTGCGATAATAGCCGCATCGAACATTTTTTTAGCCCAGCGAGCCAAATCATAAGCCCGTTGACCTTTTGCCGAACCAAATACCTGAACAACACGCGCTAATGCGGTGTCTGGCCCCGCTCGCATATCCAGTGGTTCTGTTGCTAGCCAGATTTCATCAATGCGGATCATTGCAGCAACGTGCGCAGAAATAGTGCGCATTGATGGGCCTGCTCCGTAGGCCACTCCACAACAATCGGCCCGCTAGGCTGGGGAATTTCAATGCGTATGCAGTTGCTGTTTTTTCACTGCTGGAGCAACTGCCGCTGGCAAATTAATCGGCACGAACGGTGGTGATAGCTGTTGATCTGACTGCTTGGACTCAGTAATCCAGCGCCTAAGCAGGTTGGCGTTTAGATCATTATCCAAAGCAATGCGTGCAACTGATGCGCCAGGAATTTGGCTTTCAGCCACCAACTGGGCTTTGAATTCAGGGCTATATTGGCGACGCTTACGATAAGGCCGAGTTGCTCTTACGTTGCTCATAGATAGTGTCCGCTAAGAAATAAGTGGACACTATCTTGACGGCTACGCCGCCAGGCTCAAGATGGGTTTGCCGGACGCTTACGGTTATTAAGGATATTTTGGCGATCATACGATGATTCAGTCAGCTCTTGAGTCATTCTTGACCCCATGGGTTCTGTTGGCTTTTACACGCCCGAAGAATTTTCAATATCAAACAGCACACGACAATAAAATGAAATTTAATTATCACCCCACCGCCAACTTCGCCGCTTGCTTCCACATAAAGTGCGGCATGGGTGTTTTTAGCTGCCAAGTGATATTCATCGGCTGACTGCCATGGTGCGATACATACTCGACTTCACCGAAGTTCACAAAACCCATGGTGCTGCCATATTCATCTTTGCTGTGTTCACGAACAAACAAAAACAGGCGCTTGCCTATGCCTTGATGCTCTATATAGCTCAAACCTTTGCCCCGCTCAGGTCGTGCGCTATTTTGCGACTGCCAGTGGAACAGCTGCTCATTAATCGCTTAGTCGTGATACATGGTGGTCGGTGAAAATTGCTTTTCATTTTTATTTAAGGTGACAAACAGCAATTCACTATTTTGCTCTGCAATCATTAACACCCCTTCGCGCGCTGGCTTTTGATAAACAAAAGTAGTGACGCCAAAACCGGCGAGAATTTGCTCACGGGTATAGCGCGCATGCACCTGTAAAGGATTATGCGGCAGATCATTCAACGCAAATTGCTCATAACGGATACGATTAATCAGCAACGCCAAGACTTCAAGCAACTCTGCTTTAAGCTCTGGCTGATTGAGTGCTTGAAGACTTTGCGCCAGCGATGCAAAGCCAAGTTGATCGCCTGGCTTTTGCCAAAAATCGTAATGACACATCACCGCCATACGTTGGTTCATCTGCTCAGTGAGCACAAGTCGTTGATTGCCAGCTCTTGTAAAAACTGCAGATAAGCAAAACCATCACAGCTTAAAAGTTTATTTCTAATGGCACTTTCATACACTTTAATCAGCTCGTCCTTGGCCCTAGCCATTATTTGCTCGGGGAAAGCCTGCGCCACTAAACGTGTCCAACTGCCGCGTTTATAGATATCTTCCAGCTTTAAGCTAGGATGTATTTTTAAGAAGTTCGCTAAAGTAAGCGGCAAGTTTGCGTCTGATCGGAACTTGCGAATCAGCCCAATTAAACGGTTTAAATTCACCGTGGCTTGGCGTATATGACTCAGTACCATCTCTTGCGTGCGTTTGCTTAACTCAATCCGACAACCTAAGGGCGCATGGGGGAAACCCTGCTCGATTTCATGACTAATCGCACGATTGGTTTGCCCCACTAACGCTCTAAACTTCTCTGCAAAGTCATATTCAGGCCGTGAGTTACCGACAAAGTCCAAAACGGTGCAGCACTCTTTGCCATCAAATAAACGCAAGCCGCGCCCAAGTTGCTGCAAGAAGATGGTTAAGCTTTCTGTGGGGCGCAAAAACAGCAAGGTATCCACTTCGGGGATATCGACACCTTCGTTGAATATATCCACCACAAACAACACATTGATCTGCCCCGAGCGCAGTGCCTGTTGTTTTTGTTGACGCTCATGGCTGTTATCACTGGTCAGCACATCACTTTTGATGCCTTTCAGCACAAACTGCTGGCACATAAAATCCGCATGAGCACGACTGACGCAGAACCCTAAGACCTTAATACGGCCAATATCAGTGACAATTTCTTGCAAGCTCTGCAGGATTTTATGCACGCGCGCATGGTTGTGCGTATACAAATTGGTCAGCTGGGCAATATCATAACGGCCGCGACTCCAAGGGATATTGCGCAGGTCGGTATCGTCATCAATGGCAAAATACTGAAACGGACATAGGTGACGGCGGTTAATGGCTTCTGGCAAACGTATTTCTGCTGCAATCACCCCACCAAAATCCACCAAAATATCACTGCCATCGTGACGTTCAGGGGTTGCGGTTAAGCCCAGTAAAATCTGCGGGGTAAAATACTCCAGCACGGCACGGTAACTGGCCGCGGCAATATGGTGCACCTCATCAATCACAATGTAGTCGTAATAATCTGGCGTCAGCGCTAAGTCAGCCAATTGATTATTCAGCGTTTGAATCGAGGCAAACAGCTGACGATTGTCTTCAGGCTTGGCCCCGCCCACCCAAAGCTGACCAAAGTTACTGTTGCGTAACACGCCACGATACGAGGCCTGTGCCTGTTTAAGAATCTCTTGGCGATGGGCCACAAAGAGAAACTTAGCCTCAGGCTGATCACGCAAAAAACGCGCAAAGTCGAACGCCGAAATAAGGGTTTTTCCAGTACCCGTGGCGGCAACGACCAAATTACGATAACGCTGATGTAAATCGCGCTCGACCGCTAGCTGCTCAAGGATTTCTTGCTGATGGGGAAAAGGCTTTAAATCAAAGAAATAAACAGTGGTTTCAGTGTCGCCACCGCGCGCGTTACGCAGTGCCGTGTTAAGTTTTTCCTTACTTTCAATCTCGCCATCAAACACCTCAAAATCGTTCGAGGCCCAATAGGTTTCAAAAGTACTCAGCGACTTTTCGATGATGTGCGGAATTTCTTGCGAGGTAATCTTAAGGTTCCACTCTAGACCGCTGGTTAAGGCTGAGTGCGAGAGATTTGAAGAGCCGATATAGCCGGTGTGAAAGCCGGTATTGCGCAAAAACAAATAACTCTTGGCATGCAAGCGCTCACGCTGGGTGTTGTAACTCAGCTTGATTTGCGTGTTAGGGAGTGAAGCCAAAAACTCAACCGCTTTGGCATCGGTCGCGCCCATATAAGAAGTGGTAATCACCTTAAGCTCGCGGCCGCTGCGAGTGAATTCTTCCAGCTCTCTACGGAAAATACGAATTCCCGTCCACTTGATAAAGGACACCAGCCAATAGATTCTGTCTGCAGAGAGGATTTCGCGTTTCAACTCACTCTCTAAGGACAAGCCCGCATTACTGCCGCAAAACAGCTCGCTTTGGGTTAGGCCAGTCAGCGGAAAAATATCTTCCACATATTTTTTTAGGTCAGCCGCGACAGGATTTTCCAGCCTATATAAAGCGGTTAAGATTTTACCTTGGCTGCTGAGCAAGTTTTCATCGAAGAAGTCTTTATCGTCCATCTGCGCTTTGAGCCACAGCAGCAGTTGGTTGGCCAGATTAATTTGCTCTTGCAGCTGGTTATCGCCACTGGCCACCGAGCCCACGGCAAACTCTAAAATGTCACTTAAAAACCGCGACAGCCAGACGGAAGCCTCAGCCGGCTCTAAGCTGCGCTCGCCGACATAAAACTTTTTACGATTTAAACGTGACTCAACCAACTGGGTAATCAGCTGCTCATAAATCCCTATTTGCTGCATGCCTGAATCCTTCACCTATATGCAAGCTGAACTATACGGTTTACAGCCTAGGCTGTCTTGTCAGCACGGTAAAAACACCTTACATCTGAACCTCTAATAGCTGAAGAACACTACACCTTACCCCTTGAGCCAATTAGCACTATTTTGTCGCTCATCCAGTGAGCCGAATAACTTGTCTAATCGCTCAAACCTACGGAAAACACAATCACGCCACCCTTATGACCAGATCACAATGGATCTGGCAACAGCCTAACTGGCCTGATTTTTCTTGGCAGGACTGCACTGTGCAGCCTAGCTGCGTGCGCTGCTACTCAAACATCACTGCATTACAACAGCGCACTATTATCCTGGCGGCAACTTGCCAAAGCTTTTTCAATCGCTGTTACTGTGCTTTTTTGTACGCCATAACTTTTGGCAATAACTGCGAAATTGGAGATCACCTCAACAATGTGCTGAATATGCTGTTGTGCTTGCTTCCAATCGGCAAAGCCCGCATGACCTGCCAATTGTTGTATCACTCGCAATGGTGGTTTTTTACCGTAGCCAAGAAAAGCCGTAGCATGCTCATTAAATGGATGAGGACTAAAGGTCACATCATAGAAAGGCGCTGGCTGCCACTGACCATTATCATTCTGTAAGAACGCCCAGTTTTTGCTGTGATCATCTTGGTTACAAGCAAACAAATTAAACATCGCCCGACGAAACTGTAACTGGCCCACAGCCGGTGATTTACACAGCTGACGGCTGGCTTTAATTAAGTCTGCGTAATCTAAACTGGGCAAGCGAAAGTCAGCATCAAGCAATCCGCAAGCACTGTGTAAATGCAGCCGTCCAGCACGACCTGTTTCAGTATTTTGCAGCCAATCAAAACGCTTTACGGCCAGCCATGCTTTAGCGCCGCTTTGTTCTGGTGCATCCAGTAACTGCCACTGCGGTGGATTTAAGTCGACCATCTCAGCCAACTGCAAATAAGCTGCCTCACACAGGCCTTCTTCATGACCGAGCGCTAAATTCTGCGAAGTAAACTTCACCAACCAAGCCTCATCACCAGATTGAGCTTGCGTGCGACACTGGCTTGCATTATTTGCTGAGAAGAACAACTGTGCTTTCGGGCGCGCACCACCTGAACTACCCGCGGCGACCAAAGCAGCCAAGATCTGTTCGGTTTGACCATCAAAAACGGCTTGCGCCTCTAAACCAAGCGTTGCTAAATCAATATCCTCTTGGCCGGTTGTTTGATAATCAGATTCAGGGCTAAACGTCAAAGCACCGGTTCCTTTGCAGCCAACAAATGCCAAGCGGTCCATAGCTGTCACTTGGGAGGGCAAGATTCCATGTTGTCGGAAAACGCGGTCTTGTAAAAGTAGCCCCCAGCCATCCGGCAGGCTATCGGCAAATACACCGTGTAAGCCTGCATGCGGCTCTGCAGGCGCAACTTGTAATGCGGTTGAAGCCTGCATGCTAAACGGCGATAGATTACCAAACTGTTGTAAGTAGTCCGCTTCGTATTGGAAAAACACGCCTTGACGGTTTTGCGCCAGCACACCTACTAAAACACAAGCTCCCGTTGATAAAGTGCGAGTGACATTAAGCTTTTGTAGCGGCTTAAAACTCATCTTTGAGCACCTCGGCGATTGAGGTCGGTAGGCGTGTATCACGCTTTGGTTCTTGCGTGAGCTCGTACAAACGCTGTAAGTCATCTAGACTTTGCCACAGTAGCAACAACTGTCGAAAGGAAATCTGCCCTGTGAGCTCAAACTTTTTAATCGTTGATGCCGGCACGCTACTGCGTTGCGCCAGCGCGTCGCGCGAAAGCTTTGCTGTTTCACGTAACTGACGTAAATGAGCAGCAAAAGCGAGCTGCACATCAGACTCATCTAACAATAAAAAGCGTGCCATACAGCTAACCATATAGATACAATGGTGTCTATAAT
>JAAXZZ010000095.1 GCA_012719655.1 Gammaproteobacteria bacterium
CTGACCCTATTTACATTCAAGCATTGGCGAAAAGCGCAGAAGCTGAGTTACAGCAAGATTTTGATCACCTATTGCTCAGCTTTCATGGTTTGCCCGAGCGGCACCTGAAAAAAACCGATCCAACGGGCAGTCATTGCCTAAGCGATAAATCGTGCTGTGAAACCGCCAGCCAAGCAGTACTCGATACCTGCTACCGCGCGCAATGTATGCGCAGCGCTAAACTATTTGCCGAACAAGCAGGTTTACGACCCGAACAGTGGTCAGTATCTTTCCAGTCGCGCTTAGGCCGCGCCAAATGGATCGAACCCTATACCGATGCCACTTTGCAGGCATTAGCACAGCGTGGAGTAAAAAAACTCTTAGTCATGTCGCCTGCATTTGTTGCAGATTGTATCGAAACCTTAGAAGAGCTCGGTATCGAAGGACGTGAAGAGTTTATCGCTGCAGGCGGCGAAGAACTTGTACTCATACCCTGCTTAAATGCGCAAGAACATTGGGCTGAAGCTTTAACTGAGATTTGCAAAAACGCAGCGATTAAGCAGTAAAAACAGAACAATAAAAGAGCTCGTGCACAGCCACGTTGAATAATTTTCGACTGACGGGCGCGACGCTCTTTTTTTAGCACTTCCAGCTTTGTATCTGCAGCGGTATCCTAAGCACCTAATTTGTAAAGCAGGCCTTTTTTAAACTCTTGAACACATCAACTGATACCCTTCGTTTTACACTCGATGCCTTTGAGGCAGCTCGATTTGCTAATCTGTGCGGCCAATATGACGAGCACTTACGTTTAATCGAACAGCGATTAAACATCACCATCCGCAATCGTGGCGAACAGTTTGAACTGCTCGGCCCTCGCGAACAGACCCGATCAGCTGAACAGTTGATTCGCCGCCTGTACCGCGAAACCAAACACACTGACTTAACCCCTGATACGGTGCATTTATTCTTGCAAGAAGCCAATATGCAGGAACTGAGCAGTGCAACGGCAGCGCAACCTCACAGCGTATCCCTGCGTACACGTAAAGGCGCCATTCGTGCCCGCGGTGAAAACCAACAGAATTACGTTAAATCAATCCTCGCCCAAGACATTAATTTTGGCATTGGACCTGCAGGTACAGGCAAAACCTACCTCGCCGTGGCCTGTGCAGTTGACGCACTTGAGCGCGAACTGGTGCAGCGTATTTTGCTGGTGCGCCCAGCAGTGGAAGCGGGTGAAAAGCTAGGTTTTCTGCCCGGTGACTTATCACAAAAAATTGATCCTTATTTGCGCCCATTGTATGACGCGCTGTATGAAATGCTGGGTTTTGAGCACGTCACCCGCCTGATTGAGAAACAAGTCATTGAAGTGGCACCGCTGGCTTATATGCGCGGCCGCACTCTAAGCAATAGCTTTATCATCTTAGATGAAAGTCAAAACACCACCATCGAACAAATGAAGATGTTTCTGACTCGCATTGGTTTTGGCTCTACGGCAGTGATCACTGGAGATATTACTCAAGTAGACTTGCCTCGTGGTACCACATCAGGACTGTCACACGTCATCAAAGTACTGCAAGATGTGCCTGGCATTGGCTTTACTTTTTTCAAATCCAGTGATGTGGTTCGTCATCCTTTGGTACAACGTATTGTTGAAGCCTATGAAAGCTATGATGCACCCACTCAAGCGACGTCCTCGAGAGAACAACAGTCATGATTGAACTGGACTTACAGGTTGCTAGCCTAGCCAGCAACCTACCCAGCCATGCTGATTTCTTAAGCTGGTGCACCTTAGGCTTACGCCAACGCAGTAATGCTTCTGAACTGACCATTCGATTGGTTGATGCTGAAGAAGGCCAGCAGCTTAACGCCACATGGCGCAATAAAGACTACCCCACCAATGTCCTGTCATTTCCCGCGGACATACCCGATGGCTTGCTCGATATTCCTCTGCTTGGAGATTTAGTCATCTGCGTACCCGTCGTAGAGCGCGAAGCCGCAGAGCAAGGCAAAGCACTGACAGCGCATTGGGCACATTTAGTTATTCACGGCTGCTTGCATTTACTCGGCTATGACCATATAGATGATGCTGAAGCTGAAGAAATGGAAGAGTTAGAGCGCCAATTATTGGCTGAAATCGGTTACCCAGACCCTTACCGCGATAATCAATACACGGATTTAATACAATCATGAGTGAAGAGAATTCTAGCAGCGGGCATAAGTCTTGGCTGGAAAAATTGACCCAAGCTTTTGCCCAAGAACCTAAAACACGCCAAGAATTGTTCGAACTGCTACGCGAAGCCAATCGCAACAAGTTGCTCGATAATGATGCGCTCGCCATTGTTGAAGGTGCAATTCAAATCGCTGACTTGCAAGTACGCGACATCATGATCCCCCGCTCACAAATGATTAGTATTAAGGCGTGTCAAACTCCGGAAGAGTTTTTACCCGCCATTATTGACGCGGCACACTCACGCTATCCAGTCATCGGCGAAAACAACGATGAAGTACTCGGTATTCTGCTTGCTAAAGATTTGCTGCCACTGATCTTAAAAAAACCTGACAACTTTGATTTGCGTAGCCTGTTGCGACCTTGCAACTTTGTACCCGAGTCGAAACGCCTGAATGTTTTACTCAAAGAGTTTCGTGCCAATCACAATCATATGGCCGTGGTCATTGACGAGTACGGTGGCGTTGCAGGTTTAGTTACGATTGAAGACGTCTTAGAGCAAATCGTTGGCGATATTGAAGACGAGCACGACGTTGAAGAGGACAGTTATATCCGTTCACTGCCAACTGGCGACTACATTGTTAAGGCTCTAACGCCGGTCGATGACTTTAATGACTTCTTTAACAGTGGCTTCTCGGAAGATGAGTTTGACACTATTGGCGGTGTGGTCATGAGTGCCTTTGGCCATTTACCTAAACGCAACGAAATTATTGAAGTTGATCGCATACGTTTCCGTGTGCTCAATGCCGACAGTCGTCGTTTACATTTATTGCGTATCACTCCATTGAACAAAGCCAGCAAGCACAGCAACTGAGCATCGAGCCGTTAGGATCAAGCGCTGTGCTTGTTACATTGAAGGATTTAAACACATGCACTGGATCACGCGCAGCGGCTGGAGCGCAAATGCTATCGCTCTAGCTGCTGGTTCCCTTATTACTTTCAGCCTAGCGCCTTTTAATCTCTGGCCATTGGCGCTGATTGCTTGTGCTGTATTGTATTTAGGTCTGAGCACTGTCAGCACTCGACAAGCAGCTTGGCGCGGCTGGTGCTTTGGTTTTGGTCTCTTTGCCAGCGGCACCAGTTGGGTGTATGTCAGCATCCATGATTATGGGGCTGCAGCGCCGCCTTTAGCTTTTATCTTAACGGTTGTTTTTGTTGCTGGTTTAGCGCTCTTTTTAGCTTTACTGGGCTGGTTGTGGGTAAGATTTTTACGTCAAAATCATCATTCCCTAAGTAATGCACTGGCTTTTGCTGCACTGTGGGTCGCTATTGAAGCTTTTCGCGGCTGGTTTTTAACTGGCTTTCCTTGGTTATACACGGGTTACAGCCAGTTAAATGGGCCACTTGCAGGGCTTGCACCGCTCGGTGGAGTTTGGCTGATTTCTTTTGCGCTCGCGTTAAGCAGCGTATTGCTGATCACGCTCGGTAAAAACAACAGCTGGTCGTCACGCCTTAGTGCAGCACTGGTGCTCATGACGGTCTGGGGCTCAGGCTTAGCACTGCAATCTAAACAATGGACACACCCCTCGGGACAACCACTCAGTGTTACCACGATTCAAGGCAATATCGGACAAAATCTAAAATGGGACCCTGCACAAATTGAAGCGCAGTTACTGCTTTATCAGTCCTTAACCTTAAATGCAGCACCAAGCGATTTAATCATTTGGCCAGAAACAGCTGTACCTGTACTCAAAGAACAGGCGCTCGGCTATTTAAACAGTATGGATCGTTTAATAAGTCAGCGTGATTCAGCCTTAATCACTGGTCTGCCACTTCGACAAGCAGACAGCTACGGCGATTTACGTTACTACAATGCCATAACCACTTTGGGTGACAGTCAAGGTGAATATCGCAAGCAAAAACTAGTGCCTTTTGGAGAGTATGTACCCTTGCAAGAAGTGCTGCGCGGCGTGATCGCTTTCTTCGACCTGCCTATGTCAGATTTTGCTCGTGGCCCCAGTCAACAAACGCCACTGGAGGCCAAAGGCTACAAGATTGCACCCTATATCTGTTACGAAGTGGTTTACCCTGAATTTGCTACTGAGCTGGCGGCACAGAGTGATATTCTTTTAACCATCAGTAATGACACCTGGTTTGGCACCTCAATCGGCCCAATACAACACTTACAGATGGCTCAAATGCGCGCTTTAGAAGCTGGACGCTGGATGATCCGCGCCACCAACAACGGGGTCAGCGCGCTGATTGACCCCAAAGGTGCTATTACTGAAACCATTCCCCAGTTTCAACAAGCGGTTTTACGTGGGACAGTTGTGCCAATGCAAGGCTTAACGCCCTATCTGCGTTGGCAATCTTGGCCATTAATCCTACTTTGCGCCTTGTGCTTAATAATTGCTGTGCTACACCGAAGGCTTCAGCGCTCTGTGATTTGAGCGGCATTAAACCAACGGGGCCAATGCCGCGCGCTAAGACCAAGAAAGCCTGCTCGCAGTGCCATAAACAAAAGAAAGGCAAGCCACAATCCGTGATTGCCAAAGCTTTGTAGCCACCAAGCAATCGGAGCGCATACCAGCACAGCCATCAGCATCGCATTACGCATCTCGCGCGCTCGCGTCGCACCAATAAACAAACCATCAAGCACATAACTCCACACTGCGATCAACGGTAATAGCGCCAGATACACTAGATAATCCCCAGCGGTAGCTCGAACACTGGAAATAGTGGTTTGCAAGGCAATAAACCAATCGCCCAATAGCCAAAACAACACAGCAAATACACTGCTGGCTATTAATGAGTAGATACTTACTAAAGCTAAAGCTCGCTGCAGTGCAGACTTATCTTGCCTGCCTAGGGCGTGCCCCGTCAGCGCTTCTAGTGCGTGCGCTAAACCGTCTAGGGCATACGCGCACAACAACAATCCATTGAGCAGCAACGCATTGGCCGCAACAGTACTATCACCTAAGCGTGCACCTTGAAAGGTCACTAGAAAGAACACGGCCTGCAATGCCAAACTACGAATTAGAATATCGCGATTGACCGCCAGCAAAGGGCGCCAACTGTGCCAACGTAATAGTTTCTGCCAAAAGTCGAGCAAGGGGCCTTTATCAACGTAACGCCAAGCCAGATACAATCCCAACAGCGCACCGCTCCATTCAGCCATCACCGAAGCACGTGCAGCACCCGCCACCTCCCAATTAAGGAAAAAGACAAAATATACATCGAGAACGATATTAACTGCATTACACAGCAGCAGCATCCATAGCGCCGCACGTGCGTTTTGAATGCCCAACAGCCAGCCTACCAGTACATGCATCATCAATGCGGCTGGCAAACCAAACATGCGTATTAAAAAATACTCTTGAGCTAATCCTTGCAGCTCACCGGAGGTCTGCATCCACTGCAAGATGTGTGGCAATAAAGGCAAAATAATGGCAGCACATAACACAGTCAGCAACAGCACCAAAAGCAAGCTCTGCAGCAATAACGAACGCAGCGCTTGCTGATCATTACGCCCGGCCGCTTGTGCAGCAAAACCTGTACTGCCCATGCGTAAAAAGCCACAGGTCCAGACCATCACGGTATATAAACTGGCACCCACTGCCACAGCGCCTAATTGATAGGCATGCGGTAAGCGCCCCACTACTGCACTATCGACTAAGGCCACCAATGGCACTGAAAGATTGCTCAGAATCATCGGGATGGCTAAAGCAAATAAACGCTGACGTGTCCCTGCATGCTGCCAAGCATCAAGCAAAATGCCATATAAACGCTGCATCAATTACAACGCCCGATTCAATACAAAGCCTGATAGAGACGGCGGCGATAGAGCGTCACCAGCGGGTGCTCAGTGCCAAGCAATTCAAACACTTGCAGTAATGTTTTATGTGCCGCACCCTCAGCAAAACTACGATTACGAACAAACAATTGCAGTAAGTTATCTAATGCGGGCTCATAGTATTGCCGAGCCAGCTGCTGGATACTTAACTGTAACAGCGCTTCATCATCATTAGCATCTTTAGCTAAACGAGCTTTCAGAACTGCCAGATCAGGCAATTCTGCAGCTTGTCTTAAAAAGGTTAACTGCGCCCGAACTGCAGCAATGGCATGTTTTTGCTCCTCTGCAGTGACCGAGTTCAGTACAGCTTCAGAGTCAGCCAGCGCACCACGCTCTGCTAAGCAGCGCGCGTAAAGCACTAAGGCTGCCGGCTGTTGATCATCACCTGACAACAACGCCTTTAGTAAAGCTTCTGCTTGAGCAAACTCACCACTGTCAAAAAGATTCTGTGCAGTCTTTAAAGGGTCTGCTGCGGGTGCTGCAGGCTCTGCAACATGCTTGGCCAGTAACGCACGAATATCCGACTCACTTTGCGCTCCAGTAAAGCCGTCAACGGGCTTACCGTCTTTAAAGAGCACAACAGTCGGTAAACTTTGCACACCCAAGCGAGCAACGATATCTTGCTCAACATCGCAGTCTACTTTAGCCAACAGCAACTCACCGGCATAACTGGCAGTGATTTTTTCCAATACAGGCATCAGTACTTTGCACGGTGCGCACCATTGCGCCCAAAAATCGACAAGGACCGGTTTATGCATTGAATTTTGCACAACCAATTGTTCAAACTGCGCGACACCAGCCACATCAAACACAAATGTATTATCAGTCATGTTATGAGATCCTTTTTATACTTAAACAATTCGCTAGATATTGAGTGATCAGCGACGAACAGCGCGATACACCTTAAAACCATCACGCTCAGCGAGCACCGTACATGAGCCTAAATGCTGCTCAATCAAAGGCGGATACTTTAAAAAACTATTGGCCACAATGCGCAATTCACCGCCAGGCTGTAAATGCTCGGCAGCTTCTCGCAGCAACGTTTCAGTAGTTTGGTATTGCGTATGTACGCCTTGGTGAAATGGCGGATTACTGATAATCGCAGCCAATTGTTTTGGCGCAGCATAAATACCATCACCTGCAATCACAGTTGCCTCCAACTGATTGGCAGCCAAAGTGAGCTGACTGCTGTAAATAGCAAAGGCATCGACATCCAACATGCTAACCTGTGCCTGTGGGTAGCGCTTTTTAAGAAATGAACCTACAACACCAGCACCACAGCCAAAGTCGAGATAATGCCCGCCTGGCAGATTTTCTAAGCACTCCAAAAGCAACTGCGTACCCAAATCAAGACGCCCATGGCTGAATACCCCAGGCACGCTATGCACATTAATTGATTGTGCGCCTGAGCTCACAGTAAATGCTTTACTGACCATCTCTAAGCTTGGCGCTGCGGGTTTGTTATCAACCTGACAACGCCAAAGCTGGCAGTGTCTAGCACTATCAACTTTACTGGTAGGCCCAAAGGCAGCCAATTGCTTGGCGGCCCGCTCAACACCGGCACGCTTCTCACCCACTAAAAACAGTAGGCCACTGGGTATTTTTGCTGCAAGTTCCTGCAACAAATACTCGGTTAACTCGCGTGATTTTGGTAAAAACAAAATCCCTGAGGCGTACTCTGCAGAAGCAAGTTGAGTGGAAAAACTACAACGCTCGGCAAAACGCTGCTTGAGTACAACATACTCACCTGCATGCCAACTCCAACCATAGGCTTGCGGCAACGCAGACAATAAATCATCAGCTGGCACACCAGCTAAAACTATATGACCATCAAATAATTCAATATTACGTACAAGAACTTCGCTTCGCGGATCCATAACTACACACCTAAAAACAGTATGGCAGTTTAACAGCAAAGCAATAGATTTTGCAGAATGGGCCAGAGGGTAGTAGAACCTATGTTCAGCGCTGGGATTTTTAGGCGCTTGCTTGTTTTAAAAAGTGGCTTGCAAGAGATACGCCAACCGCACAGCCCTTGCACAGCCCTTATGCTGCTTTTCCCTCAACGAGCCGTCATGGCTCGATTCGGGCGCTTCGCCGCCCCTGGCTTCGCTTGCCGCAGCACAAGGGCGGTGCTCGTTGAGCATTATTGTTGCACTCGAGTCCGCAACAGTCTCTTTAAAGGCCGGTGCTGTAGCGGGCATGGCATGCTCGGCACTAGCCATCAATCAGCTAACGCTTCTGTCAGCCGCAGACTTTACCAAGCAGCTACCTGGGATTTTTTTGTCATAAAAAAACCCCAGACCATTGCTGATCTGGGGTTTTGCTGTAGGCGCTTGACGATGACCTACTCTCACATGGGGAGACCCCACACTACCATCGGCGATGCGTCGTTTCACTTCTGA
>JAAXZZ010000096.1 GCA_012719655.1 Gammaproteobacteria bacterium
GCGTACCAGGGCGTACCCAAGTGTCTTTTAAACGCTGCTCTTCCTGCGCAATTGCTTCGCGTTTAGCCTCAAACACCGACCAACGATGATCATCGACCAAACCTATTTCGCGACCTTTTTCGGTTAAACGCATATCAGCGTTATCTTCGCGCAAAATCAAACGGTATTCGGCGCGTGACGTGAACATCCGATAAGGTTCTTGCGCGCAGAGAGTGATTAAATCATCAATCAACACGCCTAAGTAGGCTTCATCACGACGCGGATGCCAGCTGTCTTTACCTTGGGAACGCAATGCAGCATTACTACCGGCTAACAAACCTTGCACACCGGCTTCTTCATAGCCGGTGGTACCGTTGATTTGTCCAGCAAAGAATAACCCCTGAATCACTTTGGTTTCTAAACTGTATTTCAAATCACGCGGATCAAAGTAATCGTACTCAATGGCGTAGCCTGGACGAATAATATGGGCATTTTCCATCCCGCGAATCGAATGAACCAAATCCAGTTGTACATCAAATGGCAAAGAGGTGGAAATACCATTGGGATAAAGCTCAGGCGTTTTTAGGCCTTCTGGTTCTAAAAAGATTTGATGACTGTCTTTATCCGCAAAACGATGAATCTTATCTTCGATGGATGGGCAATAACGTGGGCCAATGCCCTCAATTACACCGGCATACATCGGTGAGCGATCAAGATTTTTGGCAATGATGTCATGGGTTTTGCTGTTGGTATGAGTAATCCAGCAACTGACCTGCTCTGGGTGTTGTTCGCGCCGTCCTAAAAATGACATCACAGGTAATGGTGTATCACCGGGTTGCTCAGTCATTACCGAAAAATCCACTGAACGTGCATCAATGCGCGGGGGCGTACCGGTTTTTAAGCGATCAATGCGTAACGGCAATTCACGCATGCGTTGCGCTAAGGCGTTAGCGGGTGGATCACCGGCTCGACCGCCTGAATAATTTTGCAAACCGATATGGATCAAGCCACCCAGAAAAGTACCTGTGGTTAATACCACGTTATCAGCATGAAAACGTAAACCCATTTGCGTGACAGCACCGCGTACGCAGTCATTTTCTACAATTAAATCTTCAACCGCTTGTTGGAAAATCCACAGATTAGGTTGGTGCTCTAAGATTTCACGAATTGCCGCTTTGTATAGAACGCGATCGGCTTGTGCACGAGTGGCACGTACGGCGGGTCCTTTGCGGCTGTTGAGAATTCTAAATTGAATACCACTAAGGTCTGCTGCAATTGCCATTGCGCCACCGAGCGCATCAATTTCTCTGACCAAATGGCTTTTACCAATGCCACCAATGGCTGGATTACAGCTCATCTGTCCCAGGGTTTCGATGTTGTGGGTCAGCAATAAGGTTTTTACGCCCATCCGTGCTGAAGCTAATGCAGCTTCAGTACCGGCGTGGCCGCCACCAATGACGATCACATCAAAACGGGAAGGATAATCCACCATACACCTCAGGATTTAAGCTAAAAACGGATGAACTCAGCGCTGTAGTCGTGATGAATCGTCACTCTACAGTTTCAATACGGCTATACGTTTTTCCGATAACGAGTTCTAAGAGCGCAATAGTATAGATTTTTGCGCAGCTTTGCATAAGGTTTCATCGCTTGGCTTGTGCTCTTCGCTAAACGGTAAGCTAAAC
>JAAXZZ010000097.1 GCA_012719655.1 Gammaproteobacteria bacterium
ACATTACTCTTTTATTTAATCTTTTCATATTCAGATTCAAATACTTATATTTACTTAGGCAGCTTGTCGCTTGGCAACAAAAGATGTTTCATTTGATCAAAGTCTTTGACCAACTGCTTCAGCAACCCTGGCCCCACCAACCGGCGACTGTCTTCACCAATGGCAACCCAATACAAGCGCTGCGAACGTTCTATTGCTCGAATAGACGGCTCGTAACCTGCTTCCTTTAAGCGCTCTGCAACGCTTTGCGCTGAATCCTCTCGCGCAAACATGCCCAAAGAAATCCCATTTGCAAGATCGCCTTGAGTAATAAGATACCCATCAATCTTGCGCGCTTGCATTTCTTTTAATTGCCTTACTGCTGCCTGTCGGGACGCTAAGGGGGCAAGATACACCCAATATTCAATATCTACCCGACTATCCAACGCAGTAATTTTTGACTGAATATCTAAACTAACGAGACGCTGCTGTAATTTTTGTGCCATCTGCTCATCCGCAAAGCCACCCAGCAGCATAATCTCTACTTGCTCCTGACTGAGCTTCTGCTTCTGCGGTTGCTTCTGCAATTCAGGTACTTCACTAACCAACTGAACTTTCTCATGCATTGAACTACTAGGCGATGCAACCGACGCGACCTCAATCGGTTTGTTAGCAAAATCCTGCTGAGTCCACACAAAATATAGAGCATTGACAATAAGCAATCCTAGAAAAAGCCAACGCATTTATTTACACCCCATTAACAAATGGACAAGCAATTGCTAGCCCTTTAAAAACCAAGTCCTCATCGAACAAAGCACTCCTTGTTACTGCAGATACAAACCCACCATCGCCACCGGTACAGACCACCTGAAAATCTGCTTCCCATTCCCTGGCAGCCTGTGCAACATGCTCTTGAACAAAACCTTTAAACATCGTTGCAACACCTGTCGATATTGCTGACTGCGTATTGTTACCCCGCACCGAACTACTAGAGCTTACATCGAACTCAAACCCTGCCAATTGCTGCGTACAAGAATTAAATGCCGCTTTGATCATTTGCATACCAGGCGCTATACAGCCACCCAGATGTAAACCTTCAGCACTGACATAATCAACAGTAATGGCTGTTCCAAAGTCAAACACCAAGCATGATCTTTGCACAATCTTGTATGCAGCAACCAACGCTAGCCAACGATCAACACCTAACTTGGCCGCATCAGCATAGCCATTTGTCACCCCGGCTAACTTTAAGTCAGATACAGCATAAACAGCCTGTACGTTAAAACAACGTAATAAAAATTCTGTTAAAACGTTATTATCAAAAGCTTGACGTACAGAACACACTCGGCAAAAACGTATAGGCTGTTTAGTATATAGACTCACGTCATTCACAAGTTTTTGCACACTACAGCTTGCACCACGAGCGATCATCGCCATCTTATGTGAATCTAGTAACCTCCACTTAAGCCGCGTATTGCCATAATCTATTTCAAGGATCATCGTGTAGCCTTAAGCTGAGTTCACCACCAATAAATAAACGCTCTTGGCCATCAACAAGCAAACAAATTTCCCCTTTATCACCAAGCCCTGTAATCCGACCTTGTACCAGTTCATTGCCAACAGATAAAACAACTTCGCGCCCTTGCCATCCATGCACGCTAAGCCATTCATTTTTTAAACTAGAAAAGCCATAGTTTTTTTGCTTTTCAAGATACACATCTAAGCTTTCTAAAACACTCTGTGCAAACTGCGTTCTGTCAACTTGCTTACCAGTTTCAAGCGCTAATGAAGTCCATTCCTGATCTATCGCTTGATTAGTGCTAGTCATATTAAGATTCACACCTATACCAATAACAACGCTGCATAGATCAGCAGGATCACCAACTAATTCCAGTAAAATCCCTGCGACTTTTGCGTTATTAATTAGAACATCATTTGGCCATTTTAACTGTGCAGTGGTTCCAACAACTTGTTCTACAGCACGCACTACAGCAAGCCCAGCCACTAAGCTTAATCCATCAATCTGCGCCATACCTCGAGTAACAGGCCAAGCGTACGATAAATAGAGATTTTGTGCGTAGGGGCTGTTCCATTTACGCCCTCTTCGCCCGCGGCCAAGTGTTTGATGCTCTGCAAAAATAGCTAATGGCGCTGGCTGTGTTGCAAGCATTTTTTTCGCATACTCATTGGTTGAGCTAATTGAGTCGTAAGCGAATATGGGTAAATATGGAAAATTAGCCTGGAGCGCATTCAAGTTGATCAAACTCAAAGGGTGTGACAGCCGATACCCCTTACCTGGAACACTTTGCAACTCAAGACCAAACTCAGCTGTAGCACCTTGCAAGCGCTTCCAAACTGCAGCACGACTGATGCCTGCCGCAACGCCAAGCTCATTACCAGAATGAAAATTACCATCAGCTAGCAACGTTAATAGTTTAAGCATGTACATCTAGCACCTTCATATGCGAGTGCTTATTATGCTGCTTATTTCAGTTAAAGGTAATTAATATCACTAACTTAACGGCTGGATTTATTTAATATTAAAAAGTGGCTTGCGAGACATACGCCAACCGCACCGCCCTTATGCGCTTTTCCCTCAACGAGCCGTCATGGCTCGATTCGGGCGCTTCGCCGTCCCTGGCTTCGCTTGCCGCAGCACAAGGACGGTGCTCGTTGAGCATTATCGTTGTACTCGACTCCGCAGCAGGCTCTTTAAAGGCCGATGCTGTCGCGGGCATGGCGTGCTCGGCACTAGCCATCAATCAGCTAACGCTTCTGTCAGCCGCAGAATTTACCAGGCAGCTACCTGGGATTTTTTTGTCATAAAAAAACCCCAGACCATTGCTGATCTGGGGTTTTGCTGTAGGCGCTTGACGATGACCTACTCTCACATGGGGAGACCCCACACTACCATCGGCGATGCGTCGTTTCACTTCTGA
>JAAXZZ010000098.1 GCA_012719655.1 Gammaproteobacteria bacterium
AACTATAAAGTCGCCGCCGACAATGGCTCGATGTACAACACGCCGCCGACCTTTTCTTGGTACTTATCCGGTTTGGTATTTAAGTGGCTCAAACAGCAAGGCGGCTTAGAGGCGATGGCTAAGCTTAATCATGCTAAACAAGCACTGCTGTACAAAGCGATTGATGACAGCGATTTCTATAGCAACCCGATTGCGAGCAATGCGCGCTCCTGGATGAACGTGCCATTTCGTTTGGCCGATGAAAAACTCGATAAAGCGTTCTTACAAGGTGCACAGGAGCGTGGCTTACTCAATCTACAAGGTCACCGCTCGGTCGGCGGCATGCGTGCTTCTATTTATAACGCCGTGTCGCTGGAAGCGGTTCAGGCACTGGTTGCGTACATGCAAGCCTTTGAGAAGGAGCATGCATAAATGAGCGAGCAGGAGCTGAAAGCCTTACGCGTGCGCATTGATGCACTGGATGAAAAAATTCTTGAGCTGATCAGTCAGCGTGCACGCTGCGCGCAAGAAGTCGGGCGCATTAAAATGGCCAGTTTAGCGGAAGGTGAAGAAGCTATTTTTTATCGTCCAGAGCGTGAAGCGCAGGTTCTTAAGCGCATCATGGAGCTTAATAAAGGTCCGCTGGATAACGAAGAAATGGCGCGCTTGTTCCGTGAAATCATGTCAACTTGCCTTGCTTTAGAACAGCCATTGAAAGTCGCTTACCTAGGTCCTGAAGGCACGTTCTCACAAGCAGCGGCGTTGAAGCACTTTGGCCAAGCTGTGATCAGTAAGCCTATGGCGGCGATTGATGAGATTTTCCGCGAAGTGGCAGCAGGTGCAGTGAGTTTTGGTGTGGTGCCCGTTGAGAACTCCACTGAAGGTGCGATTAATCACACCCTCGATAGTTTTCTTGAGCACGATCTAGTGATTTGTGGTGAAGTCGAGCTGCGTATACACCACCACTTATTGGTAGCCGAAAACACTAAGACTGAGCGTATTACTCGTATTTATTCCCACGCACAGTCGTTGGCACAATGCCGTAAATGGCTGGACGCGCATTATCCAAATGTTGAGCGCGTTGCAGTGTCAAGCAACGCTGAAGCAGCAAAACGGGTAAAAAGCGAGTGGAACAGTGCCGCCATTGCAGGTGATATGGCGGCACAGTTGTATGGTCTAAGCATTCTTGCTGACAAAATTGAAGACCGCCCGGATAACTCCACGCGATTCCTGATTATTGGCAATCAAACAGTGCCGGCCACTGGCGATGATAAAACCTCAGTGATCATCTCCATGAGCAACAAACCAGGTGCGCTGCATGAGTTATTGATTCCGTTTCATACCAGCGGTATTGATCTGACCCGTATTGAAACGCGTCCATCGCGCAGTGGCAAATGGACCTATGTGTTCTTTATTGACTTTATCGGTCACAAAGATGATCCATTAGTTAAAAGCGCGCTGGAAAAAATTGCTCAAGAAGCCGTTGGTTTAAAAGTATTAGGCTCTTACCCAAACGCTGTTCTTTAACCTTGTGCAAGGCTGTTGTGCGTCAGCCAACAGCCTATTATGTAAGGAAAGTAAATGAGTTCTGATTTTCTAAGCTTGGCGCTCCCTTATGTTCAAGAGCTTTCACCCTATGTGCCGGGTAAACCGATTGATGAGTTGGCGCGTGAGTTAGCGATCGACCCGGTTGATATTGTTAAGCTAGCCAGTAATGAAAACCCTCTAGGCCCTAGCGCTAAAGTCTGTGCTGCGATTACTGAGGCGCTGGTTGAACTGACCCGTTACCCCGATGGCAGTGGTTTTGCTCTGAAGCAAAAACTTGCCCAGCGCTATGACGTAGAACCCACGCAAGTGACTTTAGGTAATGGCTCGAATGATGTTTTAGAGTTGGTTGCGAGAGCGTTGCTGGCGCCAGGTCGCAACGCTGTATTCAGCGAACATGCTTTTGCTGTCTATCCGATTGCGACCCTTGCAGCGGGCGCTGAGTGTCGCCAAGTGCCAGCTAAAAATTATGGGCATGATCTTGAGGCAATGGCAGCAGCGATCGACAGTAATACCCGTGTGGTGTTTATTGCTAACCCAAATAACCCAACAGGCACTTGGTTTAATCAAGCGGCTTTAAATGCTTTCCTCGCTAAAGTGCCAGACAATGTATTGGTGGTTTTGGATGAGGCTTATATTGAATATGCAGCCGATAGTGACCTGCCTGATGGCATGGCCTATCTAAGCCGTTATCCGAATCTGTTGGTGTCACGCACCTTCTCGAAAGCCTATGGTTTGGCGGCATTGCGCGTTGGTTATGCGGTTTCTTCAGCGGCCATTGCGGATGTGCTCAATCGTGTACGCCAGCCTTTTAATGTCAACAGTTTGGCTTTGGTCGCGGCTTGCACTGCTTTAGATGATGCTGAGTACTTAGAGCGCAGCCGTGCTCTGAACAGCCAAGGCATGCAGCAGCTTGAAGAGGGTTTTAAGCGCTTAGGTTTATCTTGGATTCCATCGCGGGGCAACTTTATTGCAGTGGATTTTCAACGTGATGCGGCAGCGATTAACCAAGCACTACTCGCTCAAGGTGTCATCGTGCGTCCAGTTACGGGGTATGGTATGCCAACTTTTTTACGCGTATCGATCGGCACAGCAGAAGAAAATGAGCGTTTTTTGGCTGCTTTAACCGACGTTTTGCAGCAGGTTTAAGATGCAGTCAGCCTCTCAACAACCACTGATTAAGCGCCTTGTCGTGGTCGGTCTTGGCCTGATTGGCGCTTCATTTGCTAAGGGTGTGCGCGAGGCAGGCCTAGCCGAAGAAGTGATTGGTGTTGATCTTAATGAGCAGTCCTGCCAGCGTGCAGTTGAGCTAGGTATTGCTGATCGTTGCAGCACGCAATTGCTAGAAACATGCCGCGGTGTTGATGTGTTGATGTTGGCGGTTCCGGTATTGGCACTGAGCAAACTGCTTAAAAGCTTAGCCGCGCTTGATTTGAGTGAAACCATCATTACGGATGCTGGCAGTGTCAAAGGGCATTTGCTCCAGGCGGCGCAAGAAGCCTATGGTTATTTGCCAAAACGTTTAGTGCCGGGGCATCCCATAGCCGGCTCTGAACGCAGTGGGGTAGAGGCGGCAAATGCCGACTTATTTAAACATCATAAGGTGATTTTGACGCCTCACGTTGAAACCGATCCTGAAGCTTTACAATGTATTCAAGCGCTATGGCAAGGCTTGGGTGCTGATGTGGAAAGCATGAGCGTTGAGCAGCACGACTTGGTTTTAGCAGCAACCAGCCATTTACCGCATTTGTTAGCATTTGGTTTAGTCGATTCGCTGGCAAAAAGAAGCGAGAATTTAGAAATATTTCGTTATGCCGCTGGTGGTTTTCGCGATTTCACGCGTATTGCTGGCAGTGATCCATTGATGTGGCATGATATTTTTCTAGCCAATCGTGAAGCCGTTTTGCAACAACTTGATCAGTTTCGTGGCGATCTTGATGCGTTGCGTAATGCCATCGCCGAAAGAGATGGGCGTCACTTGCTTGGTGTGTTTACCCGAGCCCGTGCAGCCCGCGAACATTTTAGTACTATTTTAGCCCAACGGGCCTATGTGGAAAGTATGCTTGATAATGATTTAATTTTTCTGGCTAAGCCAGGTGGGCGTGTGAATGGCACGATTCGAGTGCCGGGTGATAAGTCCATTTCTCACCGCACCATTATGCTCGGTTCTTTAGCTGAGGGTGTGACTGAGGTGGAAGGCTTTTTAGAAGGCGAAGATGCCTTGGCTACCATTCAGGCGTTCCGTGATATGGGGGTAGTGATTGAAGGTCCGGTTGATGGTCGCGTGGTGATTCACGGGGTTGGTCTACATGGTCTGCAGGCGCCACCTGGACCTATTTATGTCGGCAACTCTGGCACCACTATGCGTCTACTGTCCGGTATTTTGGCTGCGCAATCGTTTGATAGCACCTTAACCGGTGATGCTTCGCTATCTAAGCGTCCAATGAATCGAGTGGCGAAGCCTCTGCGTGATATGGGAGCGGTGATTGAGACAGCAGCTGAAGGGCGTCCACCGCTGACCATACGCGGGGGGCAGCGCTTAACGGGTATGCATTATGAAATGCCAATGGCCAGCGCCCAAGTAAAATCTTGCTTACTGCTGGCAGGCTTGTATGCCGGCGGCGAAACTGCAGTGACCGAGCCTGCGCCAACCCGTGATCATACTGAGCGCATGTTGCGCGGCTTTGGTTACCCTGTAGAAGTGCATGGTGCAACAGCTAAACTCGAAAGCAATCACAAGCTGATTGGCACGCGCATTGAAGTGCCTGCAGATATTTCATCGGCCGCGTTTTTCATGGTTGCTGCGAGCATTGCAGCGGATTCAGAGTTGGTGCTTGAGCATGTGGGGATTAACCCTACACGTACCGGTGTGATTGATATCTTGCGCTTAATGGGTGCTGATTTAAGCCTTGAGCGTGTGCGTGAAGTTGGTGGTGAGCTGGTTGCTGATATTCGCGTGCGCAGCGCCAAATTAAAAGGTATTGATATTCCTTTAGAATTGGTGCCATTAGCCATTGATGAATTTCCAGTGCTGTTTATTGCGGCAGCCTGTGCCGAAGGTCGCACGGTGTTACGCGGCGCTGAGGAGTTGCGGGTTAAAGAATCAGATCGCATTCAAGTGATGGTGGACGGTCTAACCACTTTGGGCATTAATGCCAAAGGCACTCCAGATGGCATCATTATCGAAGGCGGACAAATGGGTGGCGGCGAAGTGTGGGCGCACGGTGATCACCGCATTGCGATGTCGTTCAGTGTTGCCGCGCTGCGGGCCAATGCACCGATTCGTATTCACGACAGCGTGCATGTTGCCACTTCGTTTCCAAACTTCCTTGCGCTTTGTAAGCAAGTGGGCATGCACGTTGAACCTGAGGTGCAAGCATGAGCTTACCTGTCGTAATTACCATTGATGGGCCCAGTGGCTCAGGCAAGGGCACTATCGCCGGTATGTTGGCCACTCAATTACAGTGGCATTTGCTTGATTCTGGAGCCTTGTACCGCGTGCTGGCCGTGGCTGCCGATAAGCATGCTGTGCCGCTTGATCATGAGGATGCGCTTGAAGTGCTGGCGGTTGGCTTAGATGTTGAGTTTGTTGTTGATGCTGAAAGTAATACACAGCGCATTCTCTTAGAAAATCAAGATGTCACCGACGCCATTCGTAATGAAACAGTCGGTGCGCATGCATCGAAAATTGCTGCACTGCCAAGTGTGCGTGCTGGACTATTACGTCGTCAGCAAGAGTTTCGTCAAGCGCCGGGTTTAATTGCTGATGGCCGTGATATGGGCACAGTGGTGTTTGCTGATGCACCCTTGAAAGTCTTTTTGACGGCAAGTGCAGAAGAACGTGCACGTCGTCGTTATTTGCAGTTGAAGAATCAAGGTGAAACTGTTACCCTTACGAGCTTGCTAGAGGAGATTCGTGCCCGTGATGAGCGTGACACCAATCGCAGCATTGCCCCGTTGAAGCCGGCAGATGATGCAATCATCTTAGATTCCACGACAATGACCATTGAGCAAGTGTTAGAAAGAATTCACAGTGAGATTGCAGCACGCAGTTTAGCTGGGTAAAAAGTTGGCAGTACACATGAGTGTGCTGCCAACTTTAATTTGAATCATGTGCAGCTCCCAGATAATAGCTGCCATGTTTTTTATTTATTAATAAGACCACATTATTCTGGAATGTGGATTTGGGCAGATTCTTGCCCTCGATCAGCAGGATTAAACATGAGCGAAAGCTTTGCAGACCTTTTTGAAGAAAGCCTAAAAACCTTAGACATGCAACCCGGTGCAATTATCACTGGTTTGATTGTTGACATTGATGGTGATTGGGTAACAGTACACGCTGGTTTGAAATCAGAAGGCGTTATCCCAGTTGAGCAGTTCTACAACGAACAAGGCGAACTGACCATTAAAGTGGGTGACGAAGTTCACGTTGCACTTGACGCGGTAGAAGACGGCTTTGGTGAGACCAAACTGTCCCGTGAAAAAGCTAAGCGTGCTGAGTCTTGGCTGGTTCTTGAAGCGTCATTCAACGCTGAAGAAGTGGTTATGGGTGTTATCAACGGTAAAGTTAAAGGTGGCTTTACAGTTGATGTGAACGGTATTCGCGCGTTCTTACCAGGTTCTTTGGTAGACGTACGTCCTGTTCGTGACACGGCGCACCTAGAAGGCAAAGAGCTTGAGTTCAAAGTTATCAAGCTTGATCAAAAGCGTAACAACGTTGTTGTATCTCGTCGTAGCGTTCTGGAAGCAGAAAACAGCGCCGAGCGCGAGCAACTGCTTGAGAACCTGCAAGAAGGTCAACAAGTTAAAGGTATCGTTAAGAACCTTACAGATTACGGCGCATTCGTTGATCTTGGCGGTGTTGACGGTCTGTTGCACATTACTGATATGGCTTGGAAGCGCATTAAGCACCCAGGCGAAATCGTTAACGTTGGCGACGAGATCGACGTAAAAGTATTGAAATTCGACCGCGAGCGTAATCGTGTATCTTTAGGCCTGAAGCAGTTGGGCGAAGATCCATGGGTAGCTATCAAAGCCCGTTACCCAGAAGGTACTCGTGTTAATGCACGCGTAACTAACCTGACGGACTACGGTTGCTTCGCTGAGCTGGAAGAAGGTGTTGAAGGTTTGGTTCACGTTTCAGAAATGGACTGGACTAACAAAAACATCCACCCATCAAAAGTTGTACAGGTTGGTGACGAAGTTGAAGTTCAGGTTCTGGACATCGACGAAGAGCGCCGCCGTATTTCTCTGGGTATCAAGCAATGCAAATCTAACCCATGGGAAGATTTCTCAAGCCAGTTCAACAAGAACGATAAAATTTCCGGTACCATCAAATCAATCACTGATTTCGGTATCTTTATCGGCCTAGATGGCGGCATTGATGGTTTGGTTCACTTGTCTGATATCAGCTGGCATGAAGCAGGCGAAGAAGCTGTTCGTCGCTACAAAAAAGGTGACGAACTGGAAACTGTTATTCTCTCTGTTGATCCAGAGCGTGAGCGTATCTCACTCGGTATCAAGCAGTTAGAAGATGATCCGTTCTCAAGCTACGCTTCAGAGCACGAGAAAGGCAGCATTGTGACTGGTACTGTTAAAGAAGTTGATGCTAAGGGTGCAATCATCCTGTTAGCGGATGACATCGAAGCGGTATTGAAAGCATCTGAAATCAGCCGTGACCGTGTCGAAGATGCACGTAACGTTCTGAAAGAAGGCGACGAAGTTGAAGCGAAAATCATCAACATCGACCGCAAATCTCGCGTTATTAACTTGTCTATCAAGTCTAAAGACGTTGAAGAAGAAAAAGATGCAATGAAAGAAATGCGTAAGCAAGAAACAGAAGCGGCAGGTCCAACCACTTTAGGTGACTTGATCCGCGCTGCACAAGAAAACAAGAACTAAGTTCTTTGTGATCTAAAAAAAGGGTGACTTCGGTCACCCTTTTTTGTATTGAATATTAGTAACGATTGTAAATCAGTAAACGTCCTTTGTACTTCTCATCAGTGATCTCGATTTCGTTTAGCGACTCTTCAGAGCTGAGCTGAAAACCTAACAGGCGCATTTTTTTATTAAAAGCTGTACGGTAGCCGCGGTTAGGGTCAACGATCCATACTTCAGCATTCGGGTTAGCGCAACCATCGATAAAACGCGCCAAAGCCTTAGGCATATCAGGCTCATAGAGCAGGTCACTGCCAATCACTAAGTCATACTTTTTTGTCAGCAGCGCAGCGCCTGTGTCTTTAGTGGAAGGAACCGGGTGCTCACCCCACTGACCATGACGAAAAGGCAGTTTGCATAAGTTATTTAAACGCAGGTTTTCTTCAAGAAAGAGTTTGGCTTTAGGGTGACGATCACAGGCAGTAATATTAGCGCCCAAGCGGTGTCCAACTAAGCTAGCCAAGGCCAGCCCGCAGCCAATCTCTAAGATTCTTTCATTGTGATTAATTGGACGTTTTGCTAAAGCGCTGGCTAGATGGATGCTAGATGGCCAGAGCATACCGAATAATGACCAAGACGTTGAGCAGATACCTAGCCGTGCTGCGGCACCGGTTGGATCATAATATTGCTGACGATCGAGCAGTGATCGAATAAATAAGTTTTTGACACCGTCAATTTTGATACTTTTGGTTTGCGTTTGATAGGTTAGGACGTTCATGAGTTGAGCATATACAAAGGCCTCGAAAACTAAGATGCCCAAGTGTCGCATATTTCAATAGTTATTGTTGGCGCCGCCAGGCGATTTATTTATCTGTATTTTGTTTACAAGAAATTAGCTTTTCACTGATTTTGGCTATGTTATTGCCTATAATGAGCTCTTCTTAGATTAAGCAAACAGAATCTGTATGTCAGTAGATTGTGAGTTGTATGGTACTTTGGGTTGCCATCTTTGTGATGAGGCAGAGCAAGTTTTGCAGCCTTTTGTTGCGCAAGGCTTAGTGGTTGAGTTGCTGGATATTATTGAATCTTCAGAGTGGCTTGAGCGTTATGCGTTAAGCATACCGGTTTTGCGGCGAGTTGATACGGGCCAAGAATTGCACTGGCCATTTGATCAGCAAGCGGTTCTGCAGTTGCTTACATAATAATTTTATCACGTAAGCGTTCAGCGGCTTCTTTGAGTGCACCAATCACGCGCTCTTTGTCGTAGTTTTGGATATTGTTGGTGTCCAAGTACATCGAAAAACCAGGTAATTCATGTTCAACATAGCTGCTGGTTGCGCCAAGATCACGGCGAAAATCGACCACTTGGAATATTTGCACGGGGCGTGAGAAACCTTTTACGTTAATCTGGCCTTTATCGCGCGCCATGATCACATCTTTGGTCAGTGAGTAGGTCTCATTCGACATCAGAATCTCACCTGATTCAGCAGCACTTTCTAAGCGGCTAGCAAGGTTTACTTCACGGCCGATAATGGTGTAATCCATGCGTGTATCAGCTCCAAAATTGCCTACGGTGCAGTATCCTGTATTGATTCCCATACGAATCTCTAATGGTTTATCAATACCCTGAGCGCGCCAGTGCTGGCGTAGTACCTTCATATGTTTGCGCATGGCAATGGCCATTGAAACGGCTGCTACAGCATCTTTTTTGGCGCCTTGGGTATTGGGATCACCAAAGAAGACCATGACACTATCACCAATAAACTTATCAATGGTGCCGCCATACTTTAAGGCGATTTTCGACATTTCATTGAGGTAGTTGTTAAGTAAATCAGTTAATGCTTCGGCTTCAAGCTCTTCAGACAGCTCAGTGAAGCCCTTAATATCAGAAAAGAATACGGTGAGCTTTTTACGCTGGGTTTCCAACTTGACTGTGCGCTTGCCGCTAAAAATCATTTGCCAGACTTGTGGTGATAAGTATTTCGCCAAGTTATGCGCTAAGCGTGCGGCCTTCTCTTGTTCACGTTTAATATCGAGTTGAACTTTAGCTAGGTGAATACTTTGTAAGTGGACAAAGTAGGCCGTAATGCAAATGTATAAAGCAGCAAAGAGTACGCTAACGACAGAAACGAGTAGTGGCGCTTCAAGTTGAATGGTAGGTTGCAATATTATACCTGCAATGCCAGCTACACTGATTGAGCCAATCAACATTGGCAGCATCAAGCGTAGCCCTCCAATAATTAAAGTGCTCAAGGTAATAATTAAGAGCCCCATTAATGATGGAATGATCGCGTAGCCTATTAATGCCAGAACCGTACCGGCATGCAATGAATCAACACAGACTTCGATTGCATAAGTAAGTTTTGGGTAATGAGTCTTAAAGCGCGAAGTAAAAAAATAGGCTAGATGCGGATATAACAACGCATAAGGCACAACCCATAGAAGGCTGTATGAGAAAAAGCCGGTGTAAGTTCCTGCTGCTATTAGTGCAGCAATAAACATATAGGCTAGAACGCGAGAGTAGAACTCTTGCAGTGGCGCATTTGGTGTGATGCCAGCTGGCTTTTTTGCAGTAATAGCCTTCATTTACCCAATATATCCCTGATGATCTTCTTGTTATATTGCTTAGTCTACCGCAGTTATTGGTCGCGGTAATAATACGGATGAGTTGTGCGCAGGTAAAGCGACAGACTGACGCTATGCATTGCTATTGAGCTGTTTGTGCGAGCAAATGGGTGCGTAAAAAATGTGTATTTGATAGTACCTTGTTTTTTTAACAAGCGCTAAAATATTGCTGCGCCGGCCTTGGCCGGAATCATTTGGTTTTACCTATCATGTCCGACAGCAATCCTTGTTTAACCTGTGGCGCCTGTTGCGCTTTTTTCAGAGTTTCTTTTTTTTGGGGTGAATGTGAGTCAGCTGGTGGGTCTGTGCCTGATAGCATGGTCTCCGCCATTAACTCAACCTATGTTGCGATGATTGGTACCGATCGTAAGCCAGCGCGCTGCAACGCGTTAATGGGCGATATAGGGCAGGGCGTGCGTTGCACCATGTACGAAAAACGATCGTCCAGTTGCCAAGAGTTTCAAGCGTCATGGGAGAATGGCGTGCATAATCCACATTGCGATGCGGCCCGCGCTGCTCACGGCTTACCACCGATTGATCCGCCCATACAACCCACGGTGAGTCCAGATCGTGTTGCTTAAGCGAGCGTAGTGGTTGTTGACTTTAGTTTGCTGCATGAGAAAAAGCGTAAAGCCTAGTGTTATGGTTGGTTATTCGTGTGGAGATTGATTAATATCATCAGTAATCACCATAAATGTACATCCATGCAATTCTCAATCACTTTATTAGGAGGGATATCATGGACGCGTTAGAGCTTCTGCTAAAGCGTGTATCAGTGCCACGCTTACAAGACCCCGCACCTACTGCCGAGCAAGTTGATCTTATGCTGCGTGCGGCTTTACGTGCTCCTGATCATGGGCAAATTCGGCCATGGCGCTTTGTTACTGTGCAAGGAGATGACCGCCAAGCTTTGGGTGAGTTATTCATAGAAGGTTTGCTTAGCACTACACCCGATGCATCTGTTGAGCAGATTGAGAAAACGCGAAGCTTGCCGATGCGAGCACCGCTAATTTTAATTGTTGTCGGCGTATTACATGAGCATTTGACTGTCCCTGAACATGAGCAACTGCTTGCCGCAGGTTGCGCTGCGCACGGCATTTTATTGGCAGCCCATGCACAAGGCGTCGGTGCAGTATGGCGCACCGGTGCGATGGCTGAGATTCCCCATATTAAGCAGGGGCTCGGCTTGCAAGAAAACGAGACAATTGTTGCGTACATCTACTTAGGCACGCCAATCAACAGTTTACGCACTCCACCTGTGGTTGATCCTGCACCCTTAGTGCGTACTTGGCCTGAGCAGTAATGGCTGATTAGTCAGTAATAGGCAATTGTACTGTGGCCATAAAGCCGCCTTGCGGGTGATTGCCCATGTATAGTTGCCCGCCATGTTGTTGCACCGCTTTTTTTGCAATCGCCAAGCCCAAACCATAGCCAGGTTGTGTTTGGCTGGGTGCCCGAAAAAAAGTCTCACCGAGTCTGTCCAGCCATTGCTCATCGACCCCTGGGCCATGATCGCGAATACGGATGATTAATTCTTGCGCTTGCCGTTGCACATGTATTTCAATCGGCTGCCCAATAGGATTAAAGCGCACAGCATTGCGTAATAGATTATCTAATGCGCGCTGCAGGCTGTCTGGCCAGCCCTTATAATGACTGTGTTGCGCGCCTGTGATAGTTATAGTCTGGTCAGGTTGTAGCAGCAATGCGTCCTCGCGCAACTTACTGAGCAATTGAGCGATATCAATCGACTGTTTAGCCGTTTGCTGTTGATCTAAGCGTGCCAAGGCCAGTATTTCATTGATTAATCCGTCTAGGCGCTGACACTCGAGTTGTAAGCGTGGCCAAAGTGCTTTCTGCTCTTCAGGCTGTGCTCGCTCGGCCAATGCTAAAGCAATTTGTAAGCGTGCGAGCGGTGAGCGCAGCTCATGGGAAACGTCACGTAGCAATTGCCGTTGACTGCTAATTAGTCCTTGCAGACGCTGGCCCATTTGGTTGAAATCGAGCGCCAAAGTGCCAAGTTCATCGCGTCGAGTTGCCAGTTTCGCTAATTGATGATCCTGATAGCTGGTGCGCCCCAGATCATGTACAGCATCGCGCAAGCGATTAAGCGGTCGCGTAATAGAAATAGTTAGCAGTAAACTCATCAAGGTCAATACGCACAATGCGATGATGAGTGCACTCATCGGGCGTAAACCATAACTGCGTTGCCATGCCCCCAGCTCGCTGTGAGGCATACGGTAAACAAAAAGATAACTTGCACCTTGCTTGCTTGTTACTTCTTGGGTGATGCGCCGCCAAGGTAAGTGATGTAGTCCGCGCTTGGCCTCTAAAGCGGCTGAACGAGGCGAGATATCACGTCCCAGTGACAAACCATTTTCATCCAGAATTTGTGTTTCAATCCGGTATTGCTGTTTTTGCTGCTGTAAAAAACGTTGCGCTTGTTGCCGTTCACCTGACTCATACAGTTGCAACCAAGTGCTGGCGAAGTTCTTTAAACTGGGGTGATGATTAAGAATCCAATCATCTTGATTGAACATGCGCACCAATAAGTAGGTTAAAGCCCCAGTTAAGATCAGAGCGAGCCAAAATGCGCCAAGAATTCGCCAAAATAATGAGCGCATAGTGTCGATCCTAATGAAAGCAGCGGTTCAGCTTAGGCCTCAACCGCTGCTGAATACTTTTGAGTTATTGAGCTGCGCATTGAACAGTTGGTTAATTCTGACAATTTTCGCGAGATGCTTTACCAGAGCGATGCATTTTATGCTTCTTATGCATGTTTTTTTGCATGCCGCTGATTTTTTTATCGAATTTGACTTGCTGCTCAGTATTTAATAAGCCACGCAGTTTGTCGTGATGGGCTTTACGTGTCGCTTGTTGTTGCGCTCGGTGCTGCTGCATTTCTTCTTGAAAGCTTGCACGCTGCTCTGTGGTGAGTTCAAGCTCATCAAACCAAGCACTCTGGCGCTGCTGCATCATTTGTTGACGCTCTTGCATACGCTGTTCTTGTTGCGCTGTTTTGCCAACTTGTGCCGGCGCTTCAGTTGCAGCAAAAACGCTAAAAGGCAGTAGGGCACTGAATAATAGGGCAGTTACTTTGATTCGCATGGTGTTTCTCCTTAATAAGAGTCCCGATGTCTTCGGGATGGAACAAGTATGCCAAGATCAACGTCAACTGCGGTCAAGCGCATGTAAAGAATAGGTAAACTTTATGCGCTATAAAAATAACCGCGTCCACGCATGGCAATGATTCGAGGGCGCGAATCCGCGTGAGCTCCAAGTTTGCGCCGTAAATTGCTGACATGCATATCTAAGCTGCGGTCATACAAAGTGAGTTTACGATCAAGCGCTAGTTGCGCCAGTTGTTGTTTGTCGATGGGCTCACCTGGGGTTGCTAGCAGCGCTTCAAGAATACGGCCTTCAGAGACGGTTAAAACAATGTCCGCTTGATCATTGATATTGACCACACCGCGCGCAGGGCTGTATTGCAAGTCGCCGAAGACAATATTGCTGGGGGTGCTGGGTAAACTCATGCTACGGCGCAACACTGCACGCAAACGAGCGGTTAACTCGCGTGGATCACAAGGCTTAGCCAGATAATCATCAGCGCCCAACTCTAAACCAATAATGCGGTCAGTGGGTTCGCCACGGGCCGAGAGCATCAGCACCGGTAGTTCTGCATACTCTTGACGTAATTTGCGCAGCAATTCTAAGCCATTGCCGTCCGGCAGCATAACATCCAGAATCACTGCATCAACCTGATGCCCTGCAGCTAAATAAGCTTGTGCACTAGCCGTATCAAAGCAAGCGTGGACAACAAAGCCTTCTTGACTGAGCCAATGACTTAATAGCTCGCATAGCTCTTGGTCGTCATCAATGAGTAAAATATTGCTCATAGTGCTTTAATAACTCCAACAGCTCTAGTGAGCATCTTACTGCGGGAATACTTGCTTAAAAGGTTTCACCTGTACATCGGCATAAACACCCGCAGCGCAATACGGGTCAGCAGCGGCCCACTCTTGCGCGTCTTGCAAAGAAGCAAATTCGGCGACAATCAAGCTGCCACTAAAACCTGCAGTGCCAGGATCGTTACTATCTATCGCTGGATGAGGGCCGGCAAGAATTAAACGCGCGCTGTCTTGCAGTGCTTGTAAGCGCTCTAAGTGAGCGGGGCGTGCAGCCAGACGTCGCTCTAAGCTATTGGCATTATCAGTGGCAATAATTGCATAAAGCATGGTTATTCCTTGTTTGAGTTAACTGGAGTGTCTTGCATATGACGTGACAAGAACAGTCCTTGGCCGATCAAAAACAGCACCGTCATTGCTAAGCTGCCAAATACTTTAAAATCGACCCAAATCGATGGGAAAGTAAAGGCAACAAATAGATTTGAGGTGCCTAGAAAGAGGAAGAAAATGATCCAAGCGATATTGAGCTTGGTCCAAATCGGCTCAGGCAGGCTGATCGCATGGCCCATCACCCGTTTGATTAAAGGTTGATCACCGATAAAATGACTACCAGCAAAGCCTAAAGCAAACAGCCAGTTCACCACCGGTGCTTTCCACTTTAAAAAGGTTTCGCTATGAAACGCTAAAGTCAGGCCACCAAAAAACAGGCAACCTATTAAAGTGATCCATTGGCTTTTTTCTAAGCGCCGATGGGCTACAAACAAGCTGCCGTAGACCAGTGCTGAGCTGATGACTAAGATTGCCGTGGCACTAAAGATGCCGCCAAATGGCATAACATGGCCTGCCAGCTCAATATCACGTGGCTCTAGCTTAAAGACGATAAAAAACAGCAGAAGTGGGATAAAATCAATGAATTGTTTCACAGTGCGCGCCATAACAGTAAGGAAACGGCATAATAGCAAACACAGCGGCCAGCGTAAGCATTGAAAATGGATATAGATCTACATTGTCACAGTACAGCATCCGATGGGACTCTTGCGCCACGTGAAGTTGTCCTGCGCGCGCATCAGCAAGGTGTCGAAGTTTTATCGCTTACCGATCACGATACAACAGAAGGGTTGATCGAGGCGCAGCAAGCAGCACAAGAAGTGGGCATCACACTTATCACCGGCATTGAAATGTCCTGTATATGGGGGGGCGCTACTATCCATATCTTGGGTTACGGCTTTGCATTAGATGATCCGATCTTATTGGCGGCGGTGAAAGGCTTGCATGAAGGGCGCTGGTTGCGCGCACAAGAAATTGCAAAACGCCTTGCAACAAAAGGCATGCCTGACGCTTTAGCCGGTGCGCAAGCCATTCAGGCGGCATTAGGCGACAGTTTAAATGCACCGGCACGTCCACACTTTGCGCAGTTCTTAGTGAATGCAGGCTATGTGCGCGATCATGCTGAAGCTTTTCGTAAATGGCTCGGTGCAGGCAAAATTGGTGATGTGAAGCAACATTGGCCGTCTTTTACTGACACTATGGCTGTATTGATTGAGGCCAAGGCATCGATTAGCTTGGCGCATTTGTACCATTACAATTTTACCCGCACTAAGCGCCGTCGATTAGTCCAAGACTTTGTTAATGCTGGCGGCCATGCGATCGAAGTGGTCAATGGTATGCAGCCCGCCGAACAAGTCGGCACACTCTCCATTTTAGCCCGTGAATTTAAGTTAAAAGTGACGGCAGGCAGTGATTTTCACCAGCCACAACAATGGTCGGAACTCGGTAAGTATCGAGCCATACCTGACGATCTTACGCCTTTATTCGGGCATCAGGCCAATCACGCACTGTAAGGACATGATGATGAAATTTTTCCAGATTCATGCGGAAAATCCGCAAGAGCGATTAGTTAAACAAGCAGTGGAAGTGATTCGCAAAGGAGGCGTTATCATTTATCCCACCGACTCATCCTATGCATTAGGTTGCCGCTTAGGCGATAAAAGCGCATTGGAACGCATTCGCCGAATTCGTCGTTTAGATGACAAGCATAACTTTACTTTGATGTGCCGCGATCTGTCGGAGCTGGGTGTCTTTGCTAAAGTAAACACCACTGCCTTTCGTCTATTAAAAGCTTATACACCCGGACCTTATACCTACATACTTAATGCAACACGTGAAGTGCCACGCATGCTGATGCATCCTAAGCGCCGTACCATCGGTTTGCGCGTCCCAGGCCATCCGATTGCACAGGCGTTATTAGCAGAACTGGGTGAGCCGCTGATGAGCGTGACGCTGATTCTGCCTGATGCGACTGAGCCGCTGAGTGATCCTTACGAGATTCGTGACCTATTAGAAAGCCAAGTTGATTTAATTATTGATGGCGGTTATGGCGGTATTGAAGCGTCTACGGTTGTTAGTTTTGTTGATGAAGAGCCGCAAGTGCTGCGCATTGGCTGCGGTGATCCTGAACCTTTCCAGTCGCGTTGATGGCTGTACATGTCTAATCCGTCAGCACAGAGCGTTTCGACAACAGAGCAGGGCGTCGATGTAATGCCTGATGAGGCGCTGCAATTGCCTTTAGCGCTGGTGTATGGCGAAGCGATGACCGCTTTGCCTATGGATTTGTATATTCCACCGGATGCTTTAGAAGTGATTTTGGATGCTTTTGAAGGACCGCTGGATTTACTGCTGTATCTGATCCGTAAAGAAAACATCGATATTCTTGATATTCAAGTCGCACAAATCACCCATCAATACATGGGGTATGTCGAGCTAATGAAGGCGGTGCGCTTGGAATTGGCCGCTGAATACCTAGTGATGGCTGCCATGCTGGCTGAAATCAAATCACGCATGCTGTTACCGCGCAGTCGTAACAGTGCGGCTG
>JAAXZZ010000099.1 GCA_012719655.1 Gammaproteobacteria bacterium
GAAGAAAACAGCTGACTGATACTGCACACAGACAATGATGGTGTAATCGCCGCTTGATCAAGTCGAGCAATGTCCAACAAATCAGTCAGCAGGTCTTCAGCACCCTCGAGCGCCATGTGCGCGCGCTCGAGCAAATGCTTTTCCTCCGCTGGCAACTGCCGCTCACGCAAAGTGGACATCAGTAAACGTGCCGCGTTTAACGGTTGCAACAGATCATGGCTGGCTGCAGCCAGATATTTATCTTTACTGCGATTAGCTTCTTCAGCTGCATCACGAGCGATGCGTAAGGCTTGCTCCATTTGTTTACGTTGCGCAATTTGCTGCTGCAAATCTTCATTACTGAGCTGCAACTCTCGGGTGCGCTCAGCGACGCGATCTTCCAACTCATGATTGAGCTGCTCGAGACGTGACTGATTGAGTTTACGTTCGGAAATATCAGCAACAAAACCTTCAAGAACACCCGGCTCATCGTCTTTGAGCAATAGATTCATCAGCACATCTAGGGTTTTACCGTCTTTGCAGCGCAACAGCGTTTCATAACCACGCACAATATTGTCTTGGACTAACGTATTACGAATGTGCTGAACTTCATCCAAACCACCAACAAACAAATTATCAACTTGTGCAGTATTCATTGACAACAATTCAGCAGCACTACTGTAACCCAGCATGCTAGCTAATGCTGGGTTAATCGCACGGAAACCACCACCGATATGCGCTTGAAAAATACCATAGGTTGCATGTTCAAATAGCCATTTATAGCGGTTACGCTCACGCTCAACTTCTTCAAGCTGTAAGAGCAATTCGGGATAATGACTTTTGCGTGCCGACTGATCACTTAACCCCAGCAGCCCTGCTAAGGTATTCTCAGAGCGCTTCGCCATATACCACTTCCATATCACGTTGATTTGAAGCCCGCGGATTGGTCAAGATGCAGGGATCAACCATTGCATGACGCGATAAAAAAGGAATATCAGAAGCACTCACACCATAGGTAGCAAGACTGTCTTGAAAACCGACTGCCCGCTTAAATGCAATCAAATAATCAATCAAATGCTGGCGGATCTGCGGTGAGCTTAGTCCACGACAATCAATACCTAGAGTTTGTGCGATGACTTTAAATCGCTCTGGCGCGGAGTCGAAATTAAAAGCAATCACATGCTCAATCAGCGTGGCGTTGCACTGACCGTGAGGCAAATCTAAATACCCACCTAAACTATGGGACATTGCATGGACTGCGCCTAAAATCGCATTAGAAAAAGCCAAACCGGCCTGCATGCTGCCAAGCATAATTTGTTCACGCAAAACAATATCGCTCGGATTAGCGATCATTTCGATCAAGTTACCACTGATCAAACGCATGGCTTCGAGTGCATGATGATCGGTCAAGGGTCCACTACCGATGGAAACAAAAGCTTCGATGGCATGCACCAAAGCGTCAATCCCAGTACAAGCCGCTAGAAACGGATCCATTGTGAGTGTGGTTTCCGGATCAATTAACGACACATCAGGAACAACGGCTTTACTGACGATAGAGAATTTCATCCGCTGCTGCTGGTTGGAAATAATCACAAACTGCGAGACATCTGCTGAGGTACCTGCAGTGGTAGGGATTAAAATCAGCGGCGGACTGGGTAAACGAATTGTATCAACGCCTTCGAACTCTAAAATACTGCGCCCATGAGCTGCAACAATACCAATCGCTTTCGCACAATCCATCGGACTGCCACCACCCACCGCAACAATGGCGGTACACCCATGCAGTTTATAAATCTCGGCACCGAGCATCACTTCTTCCACCCGTGGATTGGGCGAAACATCTGTGAATAAATGATAATTAATGCCTTGTTCTTGTAAGCTGGCCTCAATATCAGTAACCCAGCCGGCCGCTTGCACGCCGGCATCTGAAACAATCAAGACCTTGCTAGCACCAAAAGCACTGGCAAAATGACCAACACGGTGTCGGCAACCCGCGCCAAAGACAATTTCTGGGGAGACGAACTTGCGTAGTTCGCTAACTGATCGACTCATACATACTCTTCATATAATTATCGCCAAGCCAAGGCACTGTTTAAGCAACATTTACAGTGGCCCGACACACTGCATTTGCACACAGCCTAATCTAGGCTTTAAAGTCTACCAATGCAGTAGGACTTTAAATACTATCCAAGAGTATCAAATCAAATATTTAACCGCTTACAGTTACCGACCTAGAAAAGCACGCTGATAAAAACTCAGTTCCATACGCATGGCAGTCGCAAGATTCTTCGCTTGACGAACACCATGCCCCTCGTCAGCAAAAACATGGCACTCAACTTTGACTCCTTGAGACTGTAGCGCGGCAGCCATTCCTGCTGTTTGCTCAGGAACTACCACCACATCAGCCGCACCTTGAAAAAATATGACTGGAGTGGTTATTCGCGACACCTGTTGCAACGGTGCTCGCTTTGCAAAGTGCTCAGTATTGCCAAGTAACCAGTCTAAATAGTCCGCTTCAAATTTATGCGTAACCCGCCGTAACGCCATTGGATCACTGACACCGTACAAGCTTGCAGCTGCTGCAAACTTCTGACTAGAGGCCACTGTTAACAATGCTGTATAGCCGCCTGCACTCGCGCCACGCACACATATTTGCTTAGGATTGACCCAGTCTTGTTCAATCACATGCTCAACTAACGCGCACACATCAGCAACCTCTAACGTCCCCCACTGATGCCGTAGAGATTGTCGATAGTTGCGGCCAAAACCCGTACTACCACGGTAATTAAGGTCGGCAACAGCAAAACCGCGCTGGGTCCAAAATTGAATACGCGAGTCAAACACAGGGTAACAGGCGGAAGTAGGCCCACCATGCAGAAACACCACTAATGGCGGTCGCTCGTTATCCGCTAATTGATAATGCTGATTACATGGGGGATAAAAAAATGCATGCACTGATTGTTTGTCAGTGCTGCTAAAACAAAAACTGTGCGGCTTTGATACGTCATTGCTGTCCAAAGCAATCTCTAACTCGGTGAGCACCTGTGTGCGCAAGGTTTTTCTATCAATCGCCAACACAGCGGTACCACGCGCAACATGCGAAGCAATGCAATAAAAAAAACGCTCGTCAACAGCCAAATGACGTAGACGGCTGTAATCTTCGGCCAATACCTCCACCACAGTGCTGTTAGTAAATGAATACACTGCTAGATAGCCAAAGCCATCATGGAGCCAGCTAATTAAATACTCATCTTGCTCAAGTGGCACATAATTACAGCCACCAAACTGCCAAGGCGCGCCGCTATAATCAGCCTTTAAGCCTGGTAATATTTGCAAACGACCACAATCATCTTCACGCCAAGGCTGCCAATAGCCGTGCTGATCATTGAGGACAACCGCTCGATTCTCGGCATCAAACAAAGGTTGTTGTAATGCTGCATCACCCTCATCACCGCCAAGACAAACAGCTGTGCCCCATTCGCGATTAGGTTTGCGCGTAACACACCAAGCTTGCGTCTGGGTCCAAGGTTGCTCTGGTCGTTGCCATTCAATCCAAATTAAACGCTCACCGTTTGGACTCAGCCTTGGCGATGCATAAAAGTCACTGCCTTGAACAATGACTGTAGGTGCCTGGCAAGCTTGCGTGCTTGCAAGGTTTAAACTGATGCTGACAATACGATGCTTGACCCCGCACTGACCGTGCTCTTCCTCTATAGCAATAACACTATTAGTCAATGCATCAAACTGCATGTCTGCATAGCGGCACTGACTGCGCTGAGTTAACCGCTGTGGTGCACCCTGCCACCTTTGCAAATATACTTGTTGGTCGCTTTCATTGGTAAATACAACGCCTTGCAGAGTCAGACAAAACGAGCCGCCGCCGTATTCATAAACTCGACTGCGCACTGAGAAACCAGGTTGAGTAAATACTGCAATATCTTTTGTGTTGTGCTTATAACAATAAATCAAGGTCTGTGCAGTTTTCGGATCGAATTCAGACCAGAACACACCCTGCTCAGAAACCTTCAGTTCATTGATTTCACGCCCAGCAGCAGCGGCCTGCTCAGCGCTCCAAGAACTGGGCCAGAAACCTGGAGCTGGCATCCGCGCATTTAACATCTCAGCTCACCCTTTGATAATAATGTTCGACATTTTCTCATTGCGATAAACCATGTGTTCAACGCCCAGCGGCGCATGCTCGGCTTGCTCTCTAGCTGCTAAAATTTTTCCATGATGCTCTGATTTACTGCACACAGGGTCGGTATTACTCGCATCACCGGTGAGCATAAAGGCCTGACAACGGCAGCCACCAAAATCTTTTTCCTTTTCATCACAAGAGCGGCATGGTTCTGGCATCCAATCAAAGCCGCGAAACTTATTAAAACCGAATGACTCTTGCCAGATGTGCTGCACACTGTGCTCTTTAACATTAGGAAACTTAATCGGTAACTGTCGTGCGCTGTGACAAGGTAAAGCAGTGCCGTCCGGGGTGATGTCGAGAAACAAACTGCCCCAACCATTCATGCATGCTTTAGGACGCTCTTCGTAATAATCAGGCATTACAAAAATCAGCTTACAGGGATGGTTCTCTGCCGCCAGTTTCTCGCGCCATTGCTGCGTAATTGTTTCGGCACGCTGCAGCTGCTCACGTGTCGGCAATAACGCTGCACGGTTAAGCTCTGCCCAGCCATAAAATTGACAAGTAGCCAGCTCAACAAAGTCGGCATCTAGCTCTATGCACAATTCGATGATACGGTCAATGCGGTCGATATTATGCCGATGAGTAACAAAATTCAGCACCATTGGATAGCCGGCTGCTTTCACTGCTTTAGCCATCGCAAGTTTTTGCGCAAAGGCTTTTTTGGAACCAGCCAACATATTGTTGACTTCTTCATCTGCCGCTTGAAAACTGATTTGAATATGGTCTAAACCGGCATCACTGAGCTCTGTAATACGCTTTTCGGTGAGACCAATACCCGATGTAATCAGATTGGTGTAAAAACCTAAATTGCGCGCTGCCTTGACCAGCTCAGCGAGATCTTGACGCACCAAAGGCTCACCACCGGAGAAGCCCAGCTGCGCTGCACCCAGCTCACGGGATTGGCGAAAGACTTCAACCCATTGCGCTGTGCTTAACTCTTCGCCACTGCGAGCAAAATCGACTGGATTGGAGCAATAGGGGCATTGCAATGGGCAGCGATAGGTCAACTCGGCAAGCAACCACAACGGCGGACTTTGCACAGCCTTAGCAGGATTCAAGCCAGAATTGTGCATACGCCACCCCCATAAAGGTTAAAACATCTTCATCAAGCCCCTGCACATCAGGAAACTGCTCCTGTAACTGCGTGATGATCTGCGCGATACTGCGCTGGCCATCAACTAACTTTAAAATAAGCGCAGCACTGTCGTTGAGCTGAATCATGCCTTCTGGATACAGCAGCACATCACAGTTTTGCACTGGCTCCCACTGCAACCGAAAGCCACGGCGAATACGCGGACAATCATCAAGATTAAGCGCATTCATACACCCAACCCTCGGTGCCAAACCTGCTGTTCAGTCACCGTGTGATACGGTGGGCGATTCAGTTCATAGGCCATACTCATCGCATCCAACATACTCCACAACACATCGAGTTTAAATTGTAAAATCTCTAGCATGCGCTGCTGTGCTGCAAGCGTAGTGTAGTGTTTTAAAGTGATTCGAAGGCCGTGCTCAACATCACGTCGTGCTTCGCTGAGACGTTTACGAAAATAGTCATAACCGCTTTCATCAATCCATGGATAATGTTGCGGCCATGCATCCAAACGCGACTGATGGATATGCGGTGCAAACAATTCAGTTAACGAGCTACTCGCTGCCTCTTGCCAACTGGCACGGCGCGCAAAGTTAAGGTAGGCATCCACCGCAAAGCGCACGCCAGGCAACACTAACTCGCCAGACAACACTTGCTCACGATCCAAGCCGACTGCTTCTGCCAGACGCAACCAAGCCTCAATACCTCCCTCTTCTCCTGGTGCACCATCGTGATCCAAAATACGCTGTACCCACTCTCGACGCACATCGCGGTCAGGACAGTTGGCCATAATCGCGGCATCTTTCATGGGGATATTGATTTGATAATAAAACCGATTGGCCACCCAACCTTGAATCTGTTCACGGGTGGCCTGCCCGTTGTGCATCGCAATATGGTAGGGATGGTGAATATGGTAGTAATCACCCTTCGCGCGTAGCGCCTGCTCAAACTGTTCGGGGGTCATCGCTTGCTCGCTCATCGCAGGCTCCTAGAGTTGAATACTCATTCCGTCATAAGCAACCTCAACACCAGCAGCTTGCACTTGTGCACGCTCGGCGGAGTCCTCATTCAGAATAGGGTTGGTATTGTTGATATGAATTAAAATACGCCGAGCATCAGGATACTGTGCCAATACCTCTAGCATGCCACCAGCACCGCTTTGCGCGAGATGGCCCATTTCGCTGCCGAGCTTAGTACCGACACCACACACTTGCATCTCATCATCGCGCCAAACTGTGCCATCGACTAATAAACAATCGGCCTGAGCCATCATCTGTGCAACAGCAGCATCCATCTTGCCTAAGCCTGGGGCATAAAATAGTTTTTTACCGCTGCGCGTATCTTCAATCAACAAGCCAATATTATTGCCCGGATGCGGATCATCACGGCGAGGTGAATAGGGGGGAGCATTACTGCGCAAAGAGATGGCGGTAATACTTAACGCTGGGCAGGCTGGCACGCTAAATGGGACACCATCAAGGCGAATCAATTGATGCTTAAGGCCGCCATTCCAATGCGCCAACATATTAAAAATAGGGACACCTGAGGTTAAGTCTTGATGCACCATGTCGGTACACCAGACATCATGCGGACAGCCCTCACGCAAGGTTAACAAACCCGTAACGTGATCAATTTGGCTGTCTAACAAAATCACTCCAGCAATAGCCGTATCGCGTTTTTGCCGAGCGGGTTGTAACGCTGGAAAGGCTTCAAGCTGACTTCTAATGTCAGGTGAGGCATTACATAAAATCCAATTCACCCCGTCATCACTGATCGCAATCGAAGACTGTGTACGAGGTAGAGCACGCAATGTACCTTTGCGCAAACCATGGCAGTTATCGCAATTGCAATTCCATTGGGGAAATCCACCACCAGCTGCCGAACCCAATACTTGTATGTACATGATTCTATTCCTTAGTAGCCCCAGCTGGGCTGGGGCCTGATCGTTAAACGATTAACCTGAAGCGACGTGATCAACGGTTTGCGATGTACATCGTCACTTCAAAGCCAATACGCAGATCAGTAAAGGTAGGTTTAGTCCACATAGCGGCATTCCTCTTTTTATTAAAACCGGTGAATTCCGGCACCTCTATTAATAGCGCTGTTAGGACAATCAACAAACGGTACTTTGGGACTGTTTTTTGCTGCCATTGGTCGCACTCAATGATTGACCTGCTAGCGGCTAAATGGCTTGCAAAAAAAAACGCAGCCAATCGGCTGCGTTTCGACTAAAACGAAGTAAGTTATGCGGGGTGCACCCTTGGGGCAAGGGGCCTACTCGTCTGTCGACAGGGTTCGCATCCCATCTAAGATGCAAACATCTCGGAGTCACACTTAACTACACTGCGCCCACAGTAGTCCACACAGCAGACGCAGTTGGATAGAACTCAACCTCGCTTAGAAAAATCCTAAAGGGTTAATATCGTAACTAATCAACAGATTTTTAGTTTGCTGGTAATGATCCAGCATCATTTTATGTGTCTCACGTCCCACGCCAGACTTTTTGTAACCGCCAAATGCAGCATGCGCTGGGTAGAGGTGGTAGCAGTTGGTCCATACACGTCCAGCTTGGATGCCACGACCCATGCGGTAAGCACGGTTAATATCACGCGTCCATAACCCGGCACCTAAACCAAACTCGGTGTCATTAGCAATGGCCAGGGCTTCTGCTTCATCTTTAAAGGTAGTTACTGCAACCACTGGTCCAAAAATTTCTTCTTGGAAGATACGCATTTTGTTATGACCTTTAAGCAAGGTCGGCTGAATGTAGTAACCACTGGCTAAATCGCCACCGAGATGCTCGACTTGACCGCCGGTTAACAGCTCTGCGCCTTCTTCTTTAGCAATATCCATATAGGACATGATTTTTTCAAACTGCTGAGCGGAAGCCTGTGCACCGACCATAGTTTCGGTGTCGAGTGGGTCACCGCGACGAATTTGCTTGATTTTCTTCATGACCTCGGCCATGAAGGGCTCATAAATGGATTCTTGAATCAACGCACGTGATGGGCAGGTACAGATCTCACCTTGGTTAAAGAAGGCCAGTACCAAACCTTCAGCGGCTTTCTCAATAAAAGCAGGCTCAGCGTTCATAATGTCTTCAAAGAAGATATTCGGTGACTTGCCGCCCAACTCAACAGTGCTCGGGATAATATTCTCTGCCGCGCATTTCATAATGTGCGAACCGACTGGGGTTGAACCAGTAAAGGCAATTTTTGCAATACGTTTACTGGTAGCCAAGGCCTCACCGGCCTCACGACCATAACCTTGCACTACGTTGAGTACACCAGGTGGCAGTAAATCGCCAATTAACTCCATTAATACACAAATCGACAGTGGTGTTTGCTCAGCAGGTTTGAGCACGATGCAGTTACCAGCAGCCAGCGCTGGAGCAAGCTTCCAGGCGCCCATTAACAAGGGGAAATTCCACGGAATAATCTGCCCAACCACACCTAGTGGCTCATGAAAATGGTAGGCAGCAGTATGCTCATTGATTTCTGCAGTGGAGCCTTCTTGAGCACGTAAGCAGCCGGCAAAATAACGGAAATGATCGGCAGCTAACGGAATATCAGCGTTAAGCGTTTCACGCACAGGCTTACCGTTATCCCAAGTTTCTGCAACAGCTAACAACTCAAGATTTTCTTCAATGCGGTCTGCAATACGTAACAGGATACGAGCACGATCTTGTGGCGAAGTTTTACCCCAAGCTGCTGCAGCGGAGTGAGCTGCATCTAAAGCAAGATTAATATCATCAGCATCAGAACGTGGAAACTCACCAGCAACCGCACCGGTTACCGGCGTGGTATTAGTAAAATACTCACCGTTAACCGGCGGCACGAACTGCCCACCGATATAGTTGCCGTAACGCGGCTTAATAGTAAGTAAAGAGCCTTGGGTACCTGGCTGTGCATAAATCATGAGAGTATCCTCGTTGTATTCAGTGCCTGCGCCAACTGCGGGCAGGTTATGGTTCGATAATAGCCACTCTCCACAGCTAGACGAATGCACCCTAGGCATAGAAAATCTAGTTATTTAGAACTAGATCAAGTGCGCCAGCACTCAAGGCTAGCGCGCCTCATTTGAGCGATCGGTGATACCTGCAAGCTCTGGTTCAGGTAGTAACTGACCAGACTTGCGATGTCAGTCGCTTAGACACCACAGATAC
>JAAXZZ010000100.1 GCA_012719655.1 Gammaproteobacteria bacterium
CTCATAAAAACTCTACACTGATCATTTAACCGCCATACCTAATACACATCGCTCCTTCATAACCCATTGAAAAACGGGGTAGCACACCACTAGGCACGGCAAAACGCTGCACAGCTTAAGTGGCAAAGCCCAAAGTGTGAACCTTTTAAGGTATTTAAGTTAAAAACAGATGGTCAGCGCGTATTTTATTTATCTATCAAGCACGCACTGATATTTACCGCAGCAAGAGAAATAACTCAGAAATTTGCTGCTTATGCAGCACAGATCGGCCTAGCAAACCAGGTCAAAATCTCATCCCACAATGGTTGTGCCAGCGGACGAAAATAACCCATGTGGCCAATCGCACCAAACTTCAACGCATAGGCTTGCGGGTCAATATCCCGGTGAATCACTTCTGCACCGCTGTAGTACTGCATAAAAGCATCACGCGAGACTGGCAGCGCCCAGAGATCATCCAAGGCAACCGCGGCAGTAATCGGCGTGCGAACTTGTGCAAACTGTAGCCTTTTACTTTCACCCACTAACGGGTCATCAAAAAAATAATGCGGCATGCCACACCAGCGCTTCCAAGATCGATACACATCGATCGGCATATCTTCACCCATGCCGAGCATTTTCCACGGCAAATAACCTTTCCAAGCCACACAAACAGGAAAGACGACATTCCACATAAACTGCACTTTTAAACGCTCCGGCAATGGCATCCAACCATGCCAGCCCGCACCTGTACCGACGCTATAGCAGCGGCTGACTTTCTCATGATTGGGTAACAAACCCAAGGCGTGCCCGCCATAGGAGTGTCCGACTAAATACAACGGCCGACCATCACGATGCATATAGTCGACCGCAGCAGCTAGGTCCAACTGCCCCCAATCTTCAAAGGCCATTTGAAAACCTTTAAGCTGCTTGGGCGCGGACTGACCGGTGCCGCGATAATCCAAGGTCAATACGTTAAAACCTTGAGTGCTGGCGTACTCAGCAAAACGTCGATAGAACTGTTGACCCACGCCTGTTGCCCCAGCGATCAGCAACTGACCTTTAACAGTCTCAGCAGATGTAACATATAGATAGGCACTGATTGGATAGCCATCGGCAGCCTGTAAAGTCACTGCTTGCGCAGCTTGGCTCGTATCACTCATAAAACTCTCCGTCTTATTATTCAGCAAGCGATTGCAGGCTCACTGTATTTTTGTACTCAAGAGTTTATTAATTCGTCGAGCAAATGCCTAGCGTTAAATAACGTCTTAACAATTCTTCACAAAACTGTGTTTTCTAACCCAGTCTAAAAAAAATGCCGATCAGCTAAGCTGAGCGGCATTTTTAACCGTGTCAATTGTTGCGCTGCAAATTGATTAAATCAAATAGCTCACCGCAAACACACCAAGGAAACCCACGCTGTACGCCAACAACAAATAGCCAAAGTAGCGTAAGTAAGCCACAAAAGTGAGTGCCGAAATTTTGCTCATTGCTACCACACCAGCCGCTGAACCAATCGCTAACAAAGAACCGCCGACACCGACAGAGTAGGTTAAAGTTAGCCATTGACCTTCACTCATCTCAATTCCCGATTTAAGCAAGGCAGCGGTTAGAGGGACGTTATCAATCAGTGCTGAGAATAAACCCACTGAATAGTTAGCGACGACAATCGGTAGTTTTTCGTATAACGCTGGGAAGTGTTCCAGCACATGCAGCTCTTTGAGCATGCCAACTAACAGCAACACGCCTAAGAAAAACAGCAAGGTATCAAACTCGATTTTGCGGATGTATTCGAGCACAGCCTCATCTTTATTGAGGAAATGCACGGCCATAAACATCACTGCTAAGCCAAATAAGAACGACAGTACCGGCGGAATACCGAAAGCGACGTTCGCACCAATGGTGCCGATAATGGTGGCTAAGAAGAGTCCTGCAATGATCTGATCGCCTTTAGCAATATCGGTTTGGCGTTTGACCAACACCACATCGCCAGTCAGACTGCGCGACAAGATAAAAGCTAAAAACAACACCGCTAACAAAGCTGGCACACTCAATAACACCAAATCAGCAATTTTGACTTTGCCGGCCAAGAAAATCATCAGCGTGGTCACATCACCAGTGATCAATGCCGCACCACCTGAGTTGACCGCAAACACCACCAAAATAATGTAGCGCAGCAGTTTATCAGTGCTTAGATTGAGGCTGAGCAATACCGTAATGCACACTAAGGTGGCGGTAATGTTATCGGCCATTGATGAAAAGAAGAAAGCAAACAGGCCCGTCACCAGCATCAAGCGCCGCTCAGTCATGCGCGTTGGCATGACTTTATTGACGATGCCATCAATCACGCCTTTGTGTGACACATAAGCTACAAAGGTCATCGCCGCCATTAAAAACAACCACAAGGTGGCGATCTCTAAAAGGTTTTCATTCAACGAATGCATCAATTGTTCAGTGCTTAAATCACCGGGCGGAGCAATGAAATACAGCACCCACACCAGCGTGCCAAAAAACAACGTGGCTTTGGCTTTATCAATTTTTGTAAAATCTTCCGCAACAATTGATAGAAAGCCCAAGAACGCTAAAACCAGTAGAACGGTTGTCATATGAGTCCTCTGTGAGCACATTAGAAAAGGTGCCGAAGTTTATGCCTTTCTATGCACAAAAACCTATAGCGTCCATCAAGTCAAAAAAGAAATATTGATCTATAAAGCGTAAGCAAATATATCAGGCGGGTAATACAGAGTGATGCGGGTAGAAGGGCGCTTATCTCAGCGCAATTGACTGTCTTTACTGCCGCGGCGATTGTAACCGCTGAAGCGGGTTTGTTGATCTTCAAGTGATTGGCAGGTGATGCACAGTTGCACACCTGGCATGGCGAGTCTGCGGCCTTCAGGAATCAGGGCATCACAGTTCTGGCAATGCTCAGCACTGGGCCCTTGCGGCAATTGCTGACGAACACGCTGCACAGCATCTTCAATACTGCTATCAATTTGCTCTTGCACGGCGCCATCATGCGCCCAACCGGTTGCCATAACCGCCTCCTTACGCGTAGGAGTGATGCTACTCTGCGTTTTTCACATCTACAGCGGCTTGCTCTGCGGCCTGCTTCGCTGCGTTTTGCTCAGCTTGCCACGCCTGCATATCTTCGTAATAAGTGTCCCACACACAAGGTGAACAACCACTTTCACAGCATTCATAGTCTTCTGGTGGTGTTGGCTTCTCACGCATCATCGCTCTCAACTCTAATTAACATGATAACAAGCCACTTCAATCCTGCGGCTCCAGTCGCCTTATCATTTTAACGCAATCGACAGTGACTTGGCAGTGCTAAGGCACGAACGCCTATTTACTTGGCAAGTACTGGGCTAAACGCGAAGCCATTTCAGCCGCCAAAGCCTGCAGAGCATTGAGTGGACGAATCATCACCTCAAACTCAACGATCTTGCCACTCTCGTCAAAGCGAATCATATCGATGCCTTTGAGCTGCTTGCCATTGACTTTGGCGCTGAACTCAAGCACCACGCTTAAGCCATCTGCAGTGGACAATTCACGCAAATACTCGAAATCAGTAAATACTTTGGCGACCGTGTTTAAAATCAAAGCCACCACCGGAGCGCCAGGGTAGGGCGTATGCGCAACGGGCGAACGAAACACCGCCTGCGCATGCAAAATGCTCGGCAGCGTCGATAAATCACCTTGTGCTACCATCCTGTGCCAATGAGCCAGGGCTTGGCTAACGGCTTCAGGTCGAGTTACAGATGTCATCACATGACCTCGTGTTTATTGTGGTTGACTGACAGCTTGTGGATCGCGCAATTGTGCCCGCAAGATTTTCCCCACCGGCGACTTCGGCAACTGCTCACGAAACTCAATGTATTTAGGCACTTTGTAGCCGGTCAGTTGCTTGCGGCAATAGTCGATGATTTCTGCTGCTGTCAAGTTAGCGTTGCGCGAGCAGATATAAGCGCACACCGCTTCACCGCTGTTGTCATCAGGGCGACCAATCACCGCCACTTCGATAACATCTGGATGCAGGGCAATTACGCCTTCCACTTCATTGGGGTAAACGTTAAAGCCTGACACTAAAACGATGTCTTTTTTGCGATCCACAATTTGCAAAAAGCCATTTTCATCCATCACCGCCATATCACCGGTAAAAAACCAGCCGTTGCGTAAACTGGCTTGGCTTTCTTCTGGTTGATTTAAGTACTCATTGATCACATGCGGACCACGCACAGCCAATTCGCCCGCTTCACCAAAAGGCAGGTCCTGGCCATCCTCAGCGACAATGCGCACTTCGCAGGCCGGTAAGGGCAGGCCGACATAGCCTAGACGCACCTGTCCTAGCGGCGGATTGAGGGAAACAAAGCAACTGGTTTCAGTCAGGCCATAACCTTCTAAAATCGGGCAAATACGCTGCTGCCATTGCTTGGCAGTGCTCGGTCTGAGTGCCGTACCACCGGAGACGACGTATTTAAGATGCAGTGGTTGTTCAGTAAACCAAGGCTCGGCTAATAAACCGGCATAGAGCGTATCAACCCCAGTCATCCAACCAATTTTAAATTGCGCAAAAGCAGGTTTAAGGTTGCTTAATGGTCTTGGATTAGGCACTAAAACGTTGCAAGCACCCTGTTTAAAAAACAGTAGGAAATTAAAGTTAAAGGCAAAAATATGGTACAGGGGCAGGGCTGTCAGAATCGTCTCATTCGGCGTTATTTGAATATCATAAGCATTGACATACACCTGTGCCATTTCCAGCACAGCCAGTAAGTTCGCATGGGTTAACGGCGCGCCCTTACTGCGTCCTGTGGTTCCTCCGGTGTATTGATATAAAGCCACAGGATGGGCTTCTCGCTGCACTGGCGGCATCTGCGCACCAGCACTCAGAGCATCGCTAAAGGTTTGATACTGCGAGGCATCGAGCTCAAGCTTAACGCCAAGATGTTGACGAATGGCAGCCGCAATTGGCTCAGGGAAAAAGTCTGCCATGGAGCACAAGACTAGCGCTAAACTCTGCTGCTCAACCACCGGTTTCACCGTATTGGCAAACAGGTCAGAAGCAATCAAAAGCTTGGCATTGCTGTCTTCAATCTGCAGTGCGACTTCACGGGCGGTATACAGCGGGTTCATATTGGTAATGATCAAACCGGCTTTCCAAGCGCCCATCACTGCAATCGGATAGTGCAAGCTGGTCGGCAACTGAATCGCAACCACATCACCACGCTGCAAACCTTGCGCCACCAAAAAGGCGGCAAAGGCAGTTGATAAATCGTCCACCTGCTTAAAAGTTAAGCTTTGCTGCAAGCCATTGGGGAGCACCATGCTAAAAGCATTGCTATCTGGGTATTGTGCAGCACCTACAGCGCTGAATTGAGCAACACTGCCTTGCATAACAGCGGCAGGCACTTGGTAGTTACGAATGGATTCAGGATAGCTCTTCTGCCAGGGATTAACTGCCGTCATCTTGGTGCTCCAAAGGATATTATTGTTATTAGCAGCGTAATTATTGCGCCAGTTAGCAAGTCACTCTCGTGGCGCAGAATCGTTGTTGAGGTTCAGGCTATAATTGAATCTTAACACTGTCAAGATCATAAGCAGTGCTAAGATTTGGCTCGGCTGCAACTGTATTTTCTAGACTCAAGGACTTTTTGTGAGCGCACAACAACCAAACTCGCGTCAGCACTACCACGTTGGTAATTTGGCTGAACAACTCTTATCTAGCGCGCGCAACATGCTGGAAGAAGTGGGTGTGGCGAAGTTATCCATGCGTGCGTTATGCAGCGCGCTCGGTGTCACGGCGACGGCGGCTTATCACCACTTTACCAACCGTGCCGAACTGCTCGCACAACTGGCCACTCAGGGCTATTTAGAGCTGGCAGAGGAGCTCAATGAAAAGGCGGTGGCGCTACCGGTCGAGGAAAAAATACGCGGTTTTTGTTTAATTTATCTTAATTTTGGCCGTCGTAATCCAGCGCTTTATCAGTTGATGTTTGGACCTGAATTGGAGTTTGAGCAGATGCCCGAACACTTGCTTAATGCTCGGCAACAGGCCTTTTCTAGACTGGAATTGATGGTTGCAGATTTACTCAAACAAACACCTGACAGCCCTGATGTGCGCAGCGCAGCATTGGCCAGTTGGTCGTATATTCATGGTTTGACCTCGCTGCTTTTGCATGAGGTTTTACAGCGGCCTAAAGACATCTCTGATCAACGCATTATTGAGCGAACTTTGACAGGTTTTGAGCTATTGTTTAACGTCTACGCTGCAAACATCAATCCTGCTTAACCCCACCCGAGCAAGGAGCCAATATGTCAACGTCAACAGTCAAAACCATTGAATTCTCCACTACCGAAACCGCTTTTGCTGCGATTTTATTAGCGCGCAGTGAAAAGGGGATTTGTACTATTTTGCTCGGTGACAGCCAAGCCGAGCTTGTCGAAGATTTACAACAACGCTTGCCCAAAGCAAAACTGGTCAAAAATGATCAGGCTCTGGCGGCATCGTTAAAGACAGTGACTGAGTTTTTAGACAAGCCTTTGACACCTTTAGATTTTCCTTTGGATATCCAAGGCAGCGATTTTCAGAAAAGTGTGTGGGCGGTATTACAGACGATTCCAGTGGGGCAAACACTCAGTTATAGCGATGTTGCCGAGCGTTTACATAAACCTAAAGCAGTCCGCGCTGTGGCCAATGCTTGCGCGGCTAATCCGCTGGCTTTAGTGATTCCATGCCATCGTATTTTACGTGCCGATGGCGGGATTTCTGGTTATCGCTGGGGCGTAGAACGTAAACGCGCATTACTGACGAAGGAGCAGCAGGCTTGTCAGTAGAAGGTTTTGTTAAAGCTACAGAAGCGCGCTATGCCATTGTTGCGGCCTTGAGCGCGCGAGCAGCTAGGACGCTATGCGCACGCCGTACCCTGCAGGTCAGTGATGTTGTTTAAGAATTGGGAGCGCGGGCAGCCTGCCCACATTGCAACTTACGCAGAGTTACCAACTTTTAGCATAACGAAGCAGTGAGAACGCTATGCGCATACCGTACCTTGTGGGTATCGCTATTCCCTCAGCGATACATGGGAGCGCGGGCCGCTGGCCCGCAACGCTTTGACGGTTCTTTTAAAGCAAATATTCCATTGTCTGTAGCTGCCTAAAACTGCAATAGTGCCAACAACGCCAATGCTCAACGAGTACTTCGGGGTGGGTGTGACAAGCGAGCCAAGGATGGCTAGCGCCGCAGTTGAACCCTGGATGGGTTCATCGACGGATAAACACTGACCCCGAAGTACGACATGCACAGAATTGCTTGTAGGCTCTAACAAAACAACCATTACAGTTTAGTTTTATTCTGGCCTTGGTGCATAGGAAAACACATCAGCGTGCATTTGCTCTGGCTGCATACCAGCGGCCACTAGCGCATCAAAAGTGCCGTAAACCATCGCTGGCGAACCACTCACAATCACGTGGTAATCACTTAGATGTTGAATATCCAGACACACCGCCTCATACAACATCCCCATCCGACCACTCCAGCCAGTACCTTCACTGACAATCTGATGAAAATGCAGATTAGGCATTTGCTGCCAAACAGCTAAGTTCTTCAGCGAATAAAAATCCTCAGCCAACCGTGCCCCCCAATAGACATGGATCGGCTGGTTGAACCCCATCGCACGGCAATGCTCAATTAAACTATGGATCTGCGCCATACCCGTGCCAGCAGCAATCAGCAATAACGGACGTTGATCAGCAGCAGCCAAATGCACGTCACCAAAGGGCATTTTAATACGCGCAATACGCTCTTTTTGCAGTTGTTTGAGCAACTCAACGGCTGGATTATCGCGAGCCAGAATATGCAATTCCAATTCGCGGCCTTGCTGTGGCGCAGACGCTATAGAGAAAGCACTGGATTCACCATTTTCACGCTCAATCAATAGATACTGACCGGCATGATAACGCACCACTTTTCCAGCCGGCAGACGCAAATGCACCGAAAAAACATCAGCACCTAAAGGCGTGACACTGACTAACTGGCATGCCACTTTACATAAAGGCAACTCATTTGCGGCAAGCACGCCATCCCAATGCAATTCACAATCGCTTAAGGGTTCAGCAAGACAAGTAAACAACTCACCTGACTCAAAAATATCGCTACCTTGACGAACTTTACCGCTGATTAAATTGGCGGCGCAAATATGGCAATTACCATTGCGACAGCTTTGTGGCGCATCAAAACCTAGGCGGCGCACCGCATCAATAATTTTTTCGCCCGGCAACAGTTCAATGACATGGCCTGACGGTTGTAACATGACTTTCATGCGTATTTTGTTCCCTGTGTGTGCACAACACAATCATCACTCAAGCGCATTAATCAATACCAAGCTCAGCCCAGAGCGCATCAACGCGCTCTTTTACCGCAGGATCTTGCTCAATCACACGACCCCACTCTCGAGTGGTCTCACCTGGCCATTTATGTGTCGCATCCAAACCCATCTTGCTACCTAAGCCAGAAACAGGGGAGGCGAAGTCTAAATAGTCGATTGGTGTATTATCAATTAATACCGTATCGCGACTTGGATCCATACGCGTGGTAATCGCCCAAATCACATCATTCCAATCACGTGCATTGACATCATCATCGGTGACAATAACGAATTTGGTATACATAAACTGCCGCAAGAAACTCCACACACCCAGCATCACCCGCTTGGCATGCCCAGGGTATTGTTTCTTAATCGTCACCACCGCCATACGATAAGAACAACCTTCTGGAGGGAGATAAAAATCGACAATTTCTGGAAATTGCTTTTGCAAAATTGGCACAAACACTTCATTGAGTGCCACGCCTAAAATAGCCGGCTCATCCGGCGGACGGCCGGTATAGGTACTATGGTAAATGGGGTTTTTACGATGGGTGATACGCTCCACAGTAAAGACCGGAAAGCTATCCACTTCGTTGTAATAACCCGTGTGATCACCGTATGGACCTTCATCGGCCATCTCACTTGGGTAAATATGCCCTTCCAGTACGTACTCAGCTTGCGCAGGTACTTGCAGATCGCTGCCAATCGCCTTAACCAACTCCGTACGTGAACCACGCAATAGACCAGCAAAAGCATACTCAGATAAAGCATCAGGCACAGGTGTGACGGCACCTAAAATGGTTGCTGGGTCAGCACCGAGAGCCACCGCAACGGGGTAGGGGCGACCTGGATAGGTTTTGCACCAATCACGAAAGTCTAACGCACCGCCACGGTGGCTGAGCCAGCGCATAATCACTTTATTGCGCCCCAAAACTTGCTGGCGATAAATGCCCAGATTCTGGCGTTCTTTATTCGGGCCCTTGGTGATGGTTAGTCCCCAAGTAATAAGCGGCGCAGCATCGCCTGGCCAGCACGTTTGAACGGGCAAGGCGTTCAAATCAACAGCATCGCCTTCAATAATCACTTCCTGACAAGGACCATCTCGACGCACTTTAGGAGCCATCGACAAGACTTTTTTATACATCGGCAGCTTACTTAAAGCATCCTTAAAGCCTTTGGGTGGTTCAGGCTCTTTCAGCGCTGCTAGCAACTTACCAATCTCACGTAGCTCTGTCGTACTTTCCGCTCCCATACCCATGGCCACACGTTTAGGCGTACCAAAGAGGTTACCAAGCACGGGGGTGGTAAAACCAACAGGGTTTTCAAACAACAAAGCCGGACCACCTTTACGTAAGGTACGATCACAGATTTCAGTCATTTCTAAAATAGGAGAGATGGGCGTGAGTATACGCTTGAGCTCACCACGCTGCTCAAGGCCGCTGATGAAGTCTCGAAGATCAGTATATTGCATGATATATGTCCGTAGCAGATCAAGCGCTAAGCGGCTAAGCCGTCAGCGCTTGTAGTACTAAACAAGAGTTATTTGCTGCGCTTCATCGACATGAAAAACTCATCATTGGTTTTTGTGTCTTTAAGCTTATCTAACAAAAACTCGATGGCGGCCGTTTCATCCATAGGATGCAACAGCTTGCGTAAAATCCACATACGCTGCAATTCATCTTCGCTGGTTAACAGCTCTTCACGACGGGTACCTGAACGGTTGATATTAATCGCAGGGAACACCCGTTTTTCAGCAATACGGCGCTCAAGTTGCAGCTCCATATTACCGGTGCCTTTAAACTCTTCGTAGATCACTTCATCCATTTTCGAACCGGTCTCAACCAAGGCCGTCGCGATAATGGTCAAAGATCCACCTTCTTCGATGTTACGCGCTGCACCAAAGAAACGCTTTGGTTTCTCTAACGCATGGGCATCCACACCACCGGTGAGTACCTTGCCGGAGCTTGGAATCACCGTGTTGTAAGCACGGGCTAAACGCGTGATCGAATCGAGCAAAATTACCACGTCTTTTTTGTGCTCAACCAAACGCTTGGCTTTTTCGATGACCATCTCAGCCACTTGCACGTGACGAGTCGGTGGTTCATCAAAGGTTGAGGCAACCACTTCACCGCGCACGGTACGCTGCATTTCCGTTACTTCTTCAGGGCGCTCATCAATCAGCAAAACGATTAAATGGCACTCTGGATTGTTACGGGTAATGTTTGAAGCAATATTTTGCAGCATGATGGGTTTACCGGCTTTGGGCGGTGCCACAATCAAACCACGTTGACCTTTACCAATTGGCGCAGCCAAATCAATCACCCGGCCGATTAAATCTTCAGTCGAGCCATTACCGATTTCCATGGTCAAGCGCTGATTTGGAAACAGCGGAGTCAGGTTTTCAAAAAGAATCTTATTGCGTGCGTTTTCTGGACGATCAAAGTTAATCGAATCCACTTTCAGCAGTGCAAAATAGCGTTCACCTTCTTTTGGCGGACGAATTTTACCAATAATGGTGTCGCCCGTTCTTAAGTTAAAACGGCGAATTTGACTGGGCGATACATAAATATCGTCCGGGCCAGCTAAGTATGACGAGTCTGCTGAACGCAGAAAGCCAAAACCATCTTGTAATATTTCCAGAACACCATCACCAGAAATCTCTTCACCACCACGCGCATGACGCTTTAGGAGTGAAAAAATAATATCCTGCTTACGCGAACGAGCCATGTTGTCTAGGCCCATTTGTTCAGCTATTTCTAGCAATTCAGCAACGGGTTTTTGTTTTAGTTCGGTCAGATTCATAGGGAATGACGATGATATAATTTAGAGGGAATGAGCAAGCTCTTAGCTTGTGAGGCGTACCGCGAGGAGAACAGTCGATTGTTTGTTCAGAGCCGTAAAGATATCGGCGACGGCATGCAGGCTTGTAGTTGTAATGGCTTATGCACTACAGAAATGGAATCTACCACTTGTAAAGAGACGCGTCTAGTGTACAAATTGATAATATGCACACTAGACGTCAATACAGCTGAGCGATTCTCGCAGTAATTTAGAGGTGGCCTTCTAAAAAAGCGACTAACTGGCTTTTTGATAAAGCACCTACTTTAGTGGCCTCAACGTTACCGTTTTTAAACAACATCAGAGTTGGAATGCCGCGCACGCCATACTTTGGCGGAGTGGCTTGGTTGTCATCAATATTTAATTTACAAATTTTTACTTTGCCAGCAAATTCAACGGCAACATCTTCTAAAACTGGAGCAATCATTTTGCAAGGACCGCACCACTCAGCCCAGTAGTCAACCAGCACAGGGCCGTCGGCTTGCAGTACATCTTGCTCAAAGCTTGAATCGCTAATATTGGTAATGTGATCGCTCATGAAACCTCTCCGAAACAGCGGATGCAAATTAAAGTTTTATAATCATAACGTGACTTGCCCTTTAACGAAAGTAACCGAGCAAAACACTGCGATGATTTTTTCTCATCATACCGGCAAAAAACTTTTTTACATTGGCGAATCTGTCGTGGCATGGCACGATACACTTATTATTTCTTTGGAATAGCGGCATGCCCAATTCTGCTCCCAAACACTTCCCATTGATCGCCGCCATTGATCTGGGATCCAATAGTTTTCATATGGTTCTGGCTAAAACTGACCAACGCGAGATACGAATTCTTGAGCGCATTGGCGAAAAGGTGCAATTGGCTGCCGGTATCAATGCAGAGCTAGAGTTACAAGATGACGCGATTGAACGTGGCCTTGACTGCTTGCGACGCTTTGCTCAACTGATCAGCGACTTACCCCAAGGCGCCGTGCGGATTGTTGGTACCAGTTCGTTAAGGGTGGCACATAACCGTCAAGACTTTATTCGCCGCGCTGAAGAAATATTAGGCCACGATGTCGATGTCATTTCGGGCCGCGAAGAAGCACGGTTGATTTATCTGGGGGTATCTCACTCTCTAGCCGATACGCCGGGCAAACGTTTGGTGGTGGATATTGGCGGTGGTAGTACAGAATTTATCATTGGCCAACAGTTTGAATCTCAGCTACGTGGCAGCTTGCAGATGGGTTGTGTCAGCTTCACTCAGCGCTTCTTTAAAGATGGCATGGTCACTCCCGCCCGTTACGCGCAAGCCTATACAGCCGCACGTCTCGAACTGATGGAGCTTGAGCAAAGTCTGCGCCGAATGGGCTGGCAAGATACTGTTGGTGCTTCTGGAACCATTCGTTCAGTCGGCCAAGCCCTTGCTGCTGCCGGCCTAACCAATGGCGAAATCACCAATTCCGGGCTGACCTGGCTCAAACGCAAGGTGCTAAAAATCGGTGACACTAGAAAGATTGATATTGCCGGCGTCAAACCTGAGCGCAGTGCTATTTTACCGGCGGGTTTAGCAATTATCGAAGCCATTTTTGATGCTTTAAACCTTGAGCAAATGGCACCTTGTGATGGCGCATTACGTGAAGGCGTACTCTACGACTTACTGGGTCGCCATCAGAATGAAGATGTACGTGAGCGCTCGATCCAAAGCTTAATGGAACGCAGTCATGTTGATTTTGAACATGCGCAAAAAGTTGAAAGCAAAGCCCTTGAGGCCTTAGAGCAAGTGGCTGAAGCCTGGCAACTCAATGAAGAATGGCACAGCGATATGCTCAGCTGGGCAGCTCGTGTGCATGAAGTGGGTTTAGACATTGCTCACTATCATTACCACAAGCACGGTGCTTATTTAGTCGAGCATTCGGACTTAGCCGGCTTCTCCCGCCAAGATCAACAAATGCTCGCGCTGTTAGTGCGGGGTCATCGCCGCAATATCCCTAAAGAGCGTTTTGCGGAGTTTAACGCTGAAGGCCAACAGTTATTGCGCCTGTGTATTTTGCTGCGTTTTGCCATTCTTTTGCACCACATTCGTGGCTCTCAAGAAGTTCCTAAGCTAGAACTGACGGCGAAAACCAACAGCTTGCACATCCGCTTCCCTGAGCACTGGCTAGACAATAACCCTCTAACCTTGGCTGATTTTCAAAAAGAAGCGGGCTGGTTAGAGCGCATCGACTTTACCTTAACGGCTGAGTAGCTCTGTTTACCAGTGGTTAGTTATCTAATTGCGTCTTAAAGCTTAGATCGCCACTCACTCAACTGAACCACGGTGTTTTGCCCTGCATGGGTTTGCGCTTCACTGGTGCTATGCTGTGTGTGCACAACATTATTGCCGTCTACTGTCTGCATGGTTTCATAAGTGGGATAAGCCTGCAGTTCAATCCTAGCTAAATGGCGACCATACATCGCCACTGTGCCATTTAAGCGCTCTTGGCTGGTGACAGTAAACTCAAAGCTATAAATACGCGCCAAGCGCTTACGCTGGCTACCATCAGTCATGATTTTCCAGCCTTTAAAGGCCACATTACCGTCCAGCAGTTGCACCGAGTGCCGCTGACAATGGCCTCGCGCATGCTCTAGGGCACACTCACGTACCCCATGTCCGCGCCAGATCCAAGCAATACTCAAAGCCACTAGCAACCAAGCGGTTAACTCACCCAACGTTATCATTTCTTTACCTTGCGTATGTGCAATTTATCACGACACAGCAGCGCTGCTGGATCAATATGTAGCTTGTAAAAGGCTGCGCTATTTTTACCATGCCTGTGGATAACTTTACCTCTGACGGCTACAATAGCCTGTCGTAATTACTATGTTTTATTGAGGGATCTCTGTGTCTGTCGAACTTTGGCTACAGTCTATCGATTTTTTACGCGATGAACTGCCTGCTCAGCATTTCAACACCTGGATCCGTCCATTACAAGTTGAAGCCGTCGGTGATGAACTGCATATTTTCGCACCGAATCGGTTTGTATTAGATTGGGTCAATGATAAATATATCAACCGCATTTTAGAGTTGATGGCCGAGCGTAATAATGGCGAAGTTCCGCCTATTGCTCTGCAAATTGGTAGCAAGGGCAATGCCCGCACTAGCTTTAGTAGCGCACCTAACATACCAACCCGCAGCCAATCTAACAGTCAAGTTTCTGCCGCGGCAACTGCAGTACCTATCGTAGAGACTCTGGCTACACAGGCCGAGACGACTCTGCAACAATCGACCACCAATCCAGCACCTGTGCCTATCCATAACGTTGCTCCTGCGCCCAGCCCCCCCACAAGCGAGCGCGGCGCACCGGCAAAAGGTGCAATCAAGCACGTTAGCGCACTGAATCGCTCATTTACCTTTGATAGTTTTGTCGAAGGTAAATCGAACCAACTGGCGCGCGCTGCCGCTTGGCAGGTAGCTGACAATCCTAAGCATGGTTACAACCCACTATTTTTGTATGGCGGTGTTGGTTTAGGGAAAACTCACTTGATGCATGCGGTTGGTAATCATTTACTGCAGAAAAACCCGAACGCAAAAGTCATTTATTTGCATTCTGAGCGCTTTGTGGCCGACATGGTCCGTGCCTTACAAAACAATGCGATCAATGAGTTTAAAAACTATTACCGCTCGGTTGATGCGCTACTGATTGATGACATTCAATTCTTTGCCAACAAAGAGCGCTCACAAGAAGAGTTTTTTCACACCTTTAATGCCTTACTTGAAGGTAATCAACAGGTCATTCTTACCAGTGACCGCTACCCGAAAGAAATTGACGGCCTTGAAGAGCGCTTAAAATCACGTTTTGGTTGGGGTCTAACGGTTGCTGTAGAGCCACCTGAACTAGAAACGCGCGTCGCTATTTTGATGAAAAAAGCCGAGCAGAGCAGGGTACAACTCTCGCATGATTGCGCATTCTTTATTGCTCAGCGTATCCGCTCTAACGTTCGTGAACTAGAAGGTGCATTGAAACGCGTCATTGCTCACTCACACTTCACCAATGAACCCATCACAGTGGAACTGATCCGCGAATCACTGAAAGACCTATTGGCACTGCAAGACAAACTTGTCAGTATTGATAACATTCAGCGCACAGTGGCTGAGTACTACAAAATTAAAATTTCCGATATTTTATCAAAACGTCGTTCACGCTCAGTGGCCCGCCCCCGTCAGGTGGCAATGGCTCTCGCCAAGGAAATCACCAATCACAGTTTGCCTGAAATTGGTGACGCCTTTGGTGGACGCGATCACACCACTGTTTTGCATGCTTGTCGGAAAATTGCTGAACTGAGCGAAACCGATGCGGACATCCGCGAAGACTATAAAAACCTACTGCGCACGTTAACGACATAACAGCAGTGCTAGCACTCTCACGCAAGGGAATAACCATGCACTTCACCATCCAACGCGAAGCTTTGTTAAAACCGCTGCAACTGGTGGCCGGTGTTGTTGAACGCAAGCAAACCATGCCTGTGTTATCCAACGTCCTCCTGGTCATCGAAGGGCAGAACCTATCCATGACAGGTACCGATACCGAAGTTGAACTGGTCGGCCGCATTACACTGCAAGAGCCAGCGCAAGCCGGTGAAATTACTGTACCGGCTCGTAAACTCATGGATATTTGCAAAAACTTACCGGCTGATGCAATGATTGACTTCAAAGTCGATGATCAAAAAGTGTTGATCAAAGCCGGTCGCAGTCGTTTTACCCTGACCACATTACCCGCCTCAGATTTCCCTTCGTCAGAAGAAACGCCTGGCTCATTATGCTTTACCCTTGAGCAAAGCAGTGTCCGTCGTTTGATTGAACGCACCAGTTTTGCTATGGCGCAGCAAGATGTCCGTTATTACTTAAATGGCCTGATGCTCGAAGCTAAGCAAGGTCAATTACGCGCTGTCGCCACTGATGGTCACCGCTTAGCAATGTGCTCAGTACCCGCCGGCATTACCGAAGACATTCAGCACCAAGTCATCGTTCCGCGCAAAGGCGTTTTAGAATTAGCCCGTTTAATGACCGAAGACAGCGCAGAAGTCAGCATTATTTTTGGTAGCAACTACATTCGCGCAACCACTGATGAGTTCACCTTCATTTCTAAACTGGTTGACGGTAAGTTCCCTGACTATGAGCGAGTGCTACCCCGTGGCGGCGACAAAACTGTATTGGCAGATCGTCAAAGCCTACGTGAAGCATTAAACCGTGCCTCTATTCTATCCAATGAGAAGTACCGAGGCATTCGTTGGCAGCTAGAGCCAAGCTTACTGAAAATCCAAGCCAACAACCCTGAGCAAGAAGTTGCAGAGGATGAAGTTACCGTAGACTACAGCGGCAGCACTTTAGAAATCGGCTTCAACGTTACCTATCTGCTCGACGTGCTCAGCGCCACCTCATCGGAGCAAATCAGCATTGTGCTATCAGACTCCAACAGCAGCGCATTAATTCAAGAGGCCGACAACGACAGTGCTTCTTATGTTGTTATGCCAATGCGTCTGTAATAGTTATTTAGTATGGCAATTAGCCAATTGCAAATCACCGGTATACGCAATTTGCGGCCGGTGACTTTGCTAACATCCCCTCGTATCAATATCCTCTATGGTGATAATGGCAGCGGCAAAACGAGCGTGCTGGAGGCCATCCACTTACTGGCCATGGCTCGCTCTTTTCGCAGCACACGCTTACAGCCAATGATTCAGTACGAACAAAACAGCTGCACAGTCTTCGCTCAAATTCAGCGTAACGACAGTACTCAAAGTAACCTAGGCATCAGTCGTGATCGTCATTCAGAATTGCGCATTCGCATTGATGGTCAAAACGCTCGCAGTGCCGCACAACTGGCCCAACTTTTACCGCTGCAACTGATTAACCCTGACAGTTTTCGGCTACTTGAAGGTGCGCCAAAGATGCGCCGACAATTTTTAGATTGGGGAGTGTTCCACGTGGAACATAGTTTTATTTCCGCATGGCAGCGCTTACAGACCAGCTTAAGACAAAGAAACTCATGCCTGCGCCATGGTATAATGGATAAAAGTGTAGTGGCTGCGTGGGATCGAGAACTGTGTATAGCTAGTGACGAAATCGATCAATTACGTCGATCCTACATTACAAAATTAAAACCAGTTTTTGAAAGCACTCTAGCCAAGTTGCTGGAACTACCGGATCTGACTCTGAGTTACTCTAGAGGCTGGGACAAAGATAGCCGCTTAGAAGAAGTGCTCAATAAAAATCTTGAGCGCGATCGAGCGCTAGGCTATACCCAAGCAGGACCACAGCGCGCAGATTTACGAGTACGTATCGGCAGCAATAATGCCGTAGATATTCTTTCAAGAGGGCAGCAGAAACTGGTTATTTGTGCCCTCAGAATTGCTCAAGGCTATTTGCTTTCTCAAGCTAGACGCAATGAATGCATCTATCTCGTGGATGACTTGCCTTCTGAGTTGGATGAACAGCATCGTTTAGCGCTGTGCCAGTTGCTAGACGATTTAGAATGTCAGGTGTTTATCACATGTGTTGATAAACAATTAATGAGTTCAGGCTGGCGCAAGGATACGCCAGTCTCTTTGTTCCACGTGGAACAAGGTCAAATTACACCATTGGGAGTGACCGCATGAGCGAAGATAAATCGTACGATTCCAGTAGTATTAAAGTTCTTAAAGGTCTGGATGCCGTACGCAAACGCCCTGGTATGTATATCGGTGATACTGATGACGGCACTGGGCTACATCACATGGTTTTTGAAGCCGTGGACAACTCCATCGACGAAGCCTTAGCCGGCCATTGCGATGAAATCAGCATTACCATTCATACCGACGAATCCATCACCGTACAAGACAACGGCCGTGGCATTCCAGTTGATATCCATGAAGAAGAGGGGGTATCGGCAGCAGAAGTCATTATGACAGTACTGCATGCAGGCGGTAAGTTTGACGATAACAGCTATAAAGTCTCTGGTGGTTTGCACGGCGTTGGTATTTCAGTAGTCAACGCATTATCACGTGTTTTAATTATGACCATCCGCCGCCAAGGCAAGGTATGGGAACAAACCTATCACCACGGCGTGCCGCAAGCACCGATGACAGCGATTGGAGAGACCAGCTCAACCGGCACTCGGATTCACTTTAAACCGTCGCCAGAAACCTTTGGTAATATCCAGTTCAGCTGGGATATTTTGGCTAAACGCTTGCGTGAACTGTCCTTCCTCAACTCAGGCGTGGGCATTCATTTAAAAGATGAGCGCACAGGCAAAGAAGAGTTATTCAAATACGAAGGTGGTCTTAAAGCCTTTGTGGAGTATCTCAATACCAACAAAACCACGGTCAATCAAATTTTTCATTTTGCCGTGCAGCGCGAAGAAGATGGTGTCGGCGTTGAAGTGGCGATGCAGTGGAATGATGGTTTTAATGAAAATCTATTGTGCTTCACAAACAATATTCCACAGCGTGATGGCGGTGCACACTTAGTTGGTTTCCGTACTGCCTTGACCCGTCATCTGAACAACTATATTGAAGCTGAAGGTTTAGGTAAAAAAGACAAAGTTAGCACTACCGGTGATGATGCCCGGGAAGGTCTAACAGCGATTATTTCAGTTAAAGTACCTGATCCAAAATTCAGTTCACAAACCAAAGACAAGCTGGTTTCTTCAGAAGTGAAAACTGCAGTTGAGCAGGAAATGGGCAAATACTTAGCCGATTACTTGCTAGAAAACCCAGCTGAAGCAAAAGCCATTGTTAGTAAAATGATTGATGCTGCACGTGCCCGTGAAGCAGCACGCAAAGCGCGCGAGATGACACGCCGCAAAGGAGCACTGGATATTGCCGGCTTGCCGGGCAAGCTAGCCGATTGCCAAGAGAAGGATCCGGCCTTATCTGAACTCTACATTGTCGAAGGGGACTCGGCTGGCGGCTCCGCCAAGCAGGGGCGTAACCGTAAAACCCAAGCCATTCTACCGCTCAAAGGTAAGATTCTGAACGTTGAAAAAGCGCGCTTCGACAAAATGATTTCATCGCAAGAAGTCGGCACTTTAATCACGGCTTTAGGCTGTGGGATTGGCCGTGATGAATACAACATTGAAAAACTGCGTTATCACAACATCATCATCATGACCGATGCTGACGTCGATGGTTCGCACATTCGCACCCTGCTGCTAACCTTCTTCTTCCGTCAACTGCCTGAATTGGTTGAGCGTGGCTATATCTATATTGCCCAACCACCACTGTATAAAGTAAAACGTGGCAAGCAAGAGCAATACATCAAAGACGATGAAGCGATGGATGAGTACCTCACTAACGCCGCACTGGAAGATGCAAGTTTACATGTCAATGCCAATGCACCGGGTTTATCCGGTACGGCTTTGCAAGAGCTGGTTAACGAATACCGCTCTGTACTAAAAACATTGGAGCGACTCTCGCGTCTTTACCCGAAAGAAATTACCGAGCACTTCCTCTACTTACCACGCGTCGAGCCAGAGCAACTGAGCGATAAAGCAGTGATGCAAGCATGGCTTGATACGCTACAAGCACGCATGGATTCGGTTGAGAAGTCTGGCGAGGTTTACACTGTCGGCTTACGCCATGACAGTGAGCGTAATTATTGGCTACCCGAAATTCAGATTAAAGCCCATGGTTTAACCAATCATATTTTGTTTAATAATGATTTCTACGCAAGTAATGATTACCGCACTGTCACCGAACTGGGTAATAAACTAGACAACTTACTTGAAGAAGACGCCTATGTGATGCGCGGTGAGCGCAAGCAAGAAGTGCAGACGTTCAAAGCTGCGCTAGATTGGTTACTTGCCGAAGGCAGCCGCCGTTTAAGCGTACAGCGCTATAAAGGTCTAGGAGAGATGAATCCAGAGCAACTGTGGGAAACCACCATGGATCCAAGCCAGCGCCGCATGCTGCAAGTGACCATTGAAGATGCTATTGCAGCGGACCAAATTTTCAACACCTTAATGGGCGACCACGTCGAACCGCGCCGTGCATTTATTGAAGACAACGCATTAGCAGTTTCTAACTTAGACTTCTAAGCGCGCTTGGCCTGCCGCTGTATCACGCAACGGATACAGCGGCAGCATTCTTATGTCTCAAGCGATCCTGTCACAGCATAATCTTAGCGCTGGGTTAAAGTACGCGATGCTTTAGCCAAATAACACGCAGTTCCAGCAGATATTTTGTAATAAAAAAATTACGATCTCATAGGGTCAATCCATTTTTTTATGTCATCATGTGCGTCGTTACAAACCACGCAAGGAATGCAACACGCATCTTAAGGCATGCTACTGCCTTTAATTGAGTATTTTCCGTGAAGATGACCCCGTTTTTTAAAGCAGGCCTGTTGGCAATCAGCCTGTTCACTGCAAGCCATTACGCAATTGCTGCACCATTAAACAATAACCTTAAACATCAAGAATTGGCTGCTGGCAGTGCTTTATTAGTCGATTTAAAAACCAATCAAGTGCTTTACTCAAGCAACCCAGACTTTATCGCACCGATTGCTTCAGTCACTAAACTGATGACGGCGATGGTGACGCTCGATGCCAAACAGCCACTGGATGAAAAGCTTCCTATAGTGATTAAAGACACTGCAGAAATGCAGGGTGTGTTTTCAAGGGTAAGGGTCGGTAGTCAGCTTAGCCGCCACGATACGCTGTTAATCACCCTAATGTCCTCAGAGAACCGTGCCGCCGCCAGCTTAGCCCATCATTACCCGGGCGGGCATGAGGCATTTATTCAAGCGATGAATGCCAAAGCGCAAGCATTAGGCATGCACAGCAGCCACTTTGTTGAGCCAACCGGTCTTTCTGAAAAGAATGTTTCCAGCGCCCACGACTTAGTATTGTTGATTAAAGCAGCGCAGCAATATCCGTTGATTAAACAATTCAGCACCACCGATGAAAAAACCATTGCCTTCACTAAGCCTAATTACACTCTTGGCTTTCGCAACACCAACGCACTGGTGCGCAAAGACAACTGGAATATTCAGCTCAGCAAAACCGGCTTCACCAACAGTGCAGGGCATTGCTTAGTGATGAGTACAGAGATGAATAATCGTCCAGTGGCTTTTGTCGTGTTAGATGCTTTTGGTAAATACACCCATATGGCTGACGCCAACCGCCTAAAAAAATGGCTGGAAACAGGCACAGTTACACCGGTACCGGCAGCAGCGCTAAGCTATAAACTAGCCAAGCAACAAGAACGTCAACAGGTCATTGCTGTGCAATAACGGCTATTGGCTAAGCGGCAAATAGACAATGGCATCTAAACCAGCCTCGGGGGCAGCTTGTAATAACAACTGGCCGCCATAGCGTTGACACACCGCTTGCACAATGGCCAAACCTAAACCACTGCCATGTTCAGCGCTGGCAGTGCTCCAAAAGCGTTGTTTAGCTTGCTCAAGCTGTTCGCTTGATAAACCTGATCCAGCGTCTCTAACGCGCAAACATAAATATCTACCTTTGATAGTCAACTGCAACTCAACGGGACTGTCTGCAGGACTATAACGCAAAGCGTTATCCAATAAGTTACGCAGCACAGCAACAGCCAAGGATTCAGGTAGAGCGATATAGACATCTGCGCTCAGCTCACTGTGCACCTCAATGCGCTCATTACCGGGCACCCCAATTAAGTCAGCGAGGGCATGCCGTGCAATGGTTTGCGCACTGCTGCAGGCCGCTTGATCAAAGTCCTGAGCACCTTCTACCCGTGCTAATAGCAACAACTGCTCAAGGGTACGCTGCATACGCTCAACCGCCGTCTCAGCTTGCTGTAAAGCGTAAGCAGCCCCTTGCGCGGGACTCATCTGCGCCACTTGAATGTGAGTTTTGATTGCAGTTAACGGTGTGCGCAATTCATGCGCCGCATCATTGGTGAAACGTCGTTCACGCTCTAAGGCAGCAGCAATGCGAGTAAACAGCTGATTAATCGTCGCCACCAGCGGCTGCAAATCTTTCGGCAAACGCTCGACATGCACCGGTTGTAAGTCCTGTGCATCACGCTCAGCCAAGACGGAGCGTAATGTTTGTAAGGGTGATAAGCCACGGCCAATGCCAAACCAAATCAGCAATAAGCTACCCAATAAGGCTAAAGCAACCGGCAAGGCCGCGGCAAAAACAATTGAAGACTGCAATACTTGTCGCTCATCCACTCGGTCTGCGGTGGTGACCCAAAGATTTTCACGCTTCAAGGTAAAGGTGCGCCAACGCTCGCCAGAAAAACTGATCTCATGGAAACCTGTGGCATATTCCAGCATGTTCTGGTTTGGCATATTGGGTGTACGCACCAAGACTTCGCCACTCAGAGAACGCACCTGACAGACCAAGCCACTTTCCAAGCCCAACTCCATCGCCGTCAAAGGGTTCGGCGATGACAGCAGCGGCTGCGGTAATTGCTCCAGCAGTCCTGCTACCATCCGCGCCGATGAAGCCAGGCGCTCATCTAAGGCTACATTCACTTCACGACGTAAGTCGCCGAGCAACCATAGCGCCGCCAAACTCCACAACACTATGAAAGTGCCACCCAAAATCAATAACAAACGATTACGTAGGCTCATGCGGTACTCCCATGCGATAACCCAAGCCACGTACTGTTTTCACCACATCGCTGCCTAACTTGCGCCGTAAATTATAAATATGCACATTGATCGCATTACTCTCCACACCATCACCCAGTCCATACAAACTGTCTTGCAATTGTTCAGCACTTAAAATGTGACCTGGCTTTTGTAATAGAGCAGTCAATAGTGCCTGCTCGCGGCGGGACAAATGAACGGTTTGACCATGCAATTTCACGGTCTGACTGGCAGGGTCAAAGGTTAAACCGTGATGCTCAATTATATTACTGCTGCGACCACTGCTGCGCCTTAATAAACTGTGTAAGCGCGCCGCCAGTTCACGCAAATCAAAGGGCTTGAGTAAGTAATCATCTGCGCCAGCTTGTAAGCCTGCGACGCGCTGCAGCACGGTATCGCGCGCACTTAAGATCAGTACAGGCAAATCTTTGCCCTGACTACGGATGCGGGTTAATAACTGCAACCCATCCTCATCGGGCAAGCCAAGGTCAAGAATCATCACATCAAAATGCCCTAACTGCAGAGCCTGCTCAGCCGCTCGTGCATGCGCCATATGATCCAAGGTAAAACCTTGCAACTCTAAGCCGGCGACTAAGCCTTGGGCGATTAAAGGATCATCTTCGACCAACAATACATGCATAAAGGTAATCAACTCTCAACATAAGAAACCAATGGATTGACTGTAGCAAAAATTAGCCTACAACACTTTAAGCATAACGTAACTGTTAATGCTGTCTTAATTAAGCCCCTGCATAGTGCGGCTAAATTCAATAGGAAACACTCGTATGCGGTATTTTTTCATTGTCGTATTACTTTCATTCAGTGGTCTCAGTCAGGCATTTATCAGTAATCAGCAGGATTTTTTGCCTGTTGAAGAAGCCTTTCACTTTGAATTGATGGACGATGTTGAGCCTGCTGTTTTGGTTTGGCAAATTACTCCTGAACATTATTTGTATCGCGACAAGCTCAGTATTAGCGATGCTAAGGGCAACCCTGTGCCAATTGACTATCCTGAGGGTATTGAGCACTCCGATGAGTTTTTTGGTGATACGCAGATTTATCGTCAATTACTACAGCTGCCTCTAAATAGCACTATTGCACAGCCTTTACAGGTCACTTGGCAAGGTTGTGCCGATGCGGGCTTGTGCTATCCACCACAGACCGCCAGTGTCGGCAGTGGCACAGCAACAGACGAGGTCACTGCAGTAACGTCAACCAGCAAGGTTTTAGCCGAAGACCAATCAATTGCTAAGCGCTTAGCCGACTCAGGTTTGCTACTGAACATTCTGGCGTTTTTTAGCATGGGCCTCTTACTTGCCTTCACCCCATGTATGCTACCGATGCTACCAATTCTAACCAGTGTCATCAGTGGTTCTAAAAGTGGTGGCTGGCAGGGCGCTCGATTAGGCTTAGCCTTTATTCTACCCATGGCTTTAGTCTATGCCGCGCTCGGTGTGGTAGCGGCCAAGCTCGGTAGCAATCTTTCGGCAACACTGCAACAACCTTGGTTACTTATCCCTTTTGCCGGTATTTTTATTCTCTTGGCCTTAGCTCAACTTGGCGCCTTTACCTTACAGTTACCGGCATTTATCCGTGAGCGACTACAAGGCGCTGACCAAAACATCAAAGGCGGCAGCTTGGTCGGCGCTGCGGCGCTCGGAGCTTTATCCGCTTTATTGGTGGGCCCATGTATGACCGCGCCTTTGGCTGGAGCACTGCTGTATATTGCCCAAAGCGGCAATGTGGTCAACGGTGGTCTAGCGTTATTCTCGCTAGGCTTAGGCAGCGGCTTACCTTTGTTACTGGCAATTACTATGGGTATGCGCTGGCTACCTAAACCGGGTCACTGGATGCAAAGTGTTAACCGTGTGTTTGCATTTGCGTTATTCGCCACAGCGATTATTGTACTGCGGCCGATTTTAACTGGGCCGCTATTTTTAGCCCTATGGGGCGCGTGGCTACTGGCGATTGCCTTAAGTATCGCAAGCATTGAACGTGTTAGCTGGCGCTTTTCCAGCCGTTACATTGCCTTACTGTTAGGGATTTGGAGCGGTGCCATGTTACTCGGCGCAGCAGCAGGTGGCGATGATCCATGGCAGCCACTGAGCAATGTCGGTTTACAAGCCAGCGAGTTACCCAGTCAGCACAGCATGCAACGCTTTGCCGATGTGCAGCAGTTGCAAGAGCAACTCAAACAAGCAGAGCAGGACGATAAATGGGTACTATTGGATTTTTACGCAGACTGGTGTGTCTCATGCAAAGTGATGGAGAAAACCGTCTTTGCGCAACCCCAAGTACAAGCCGCATTGGCCGATTTGCGTTTACTGCAAGCTGATGTAACCTTGAATACAGCAGATCAACAACAACTGATGCGCGATTTACAGATTATGGGGCCGCCAACTATTTTGTTTATCAATCCTCAGGGCTCAGAGCAACGCAAACAGCGCATCACCGGTGAAGTCTCCGCAAGTGAGTTTTTACAACAGCTCAGCAGCGCACAAAAGGACAGTTGATGTTAAGTTTTAATTTAGGCCCTTTAGCCATTCCCATGGATTTAGCGCTGCTCTACGCTGCATTTTTTATTGCTTGGCTAAGCGGTTGGCTCATCGGTAGAAAACGCGGCTGTAACCCTGAAGCCGCCTTATTTAACATGTTGTTGATCGGAGCCTTGGTGGCTCGCGTAGCCTTTGTCTTGCAGTACTTCGAGCAATACAGCAGCAACTTCTGGCAGATGATTGATATTCGTGATGGTCGATTTTTATTGTTTCCCGGCGTAATCGCTGCGCTCTTGACTGGGATTTATAAAGCATGGCGACAAACGCCTTTACGTGTGCCACTGGCCATTGGTGTTGCTATTGGCTTGATCGCTTGGGGCGTTAGTTTCTCAGTGCTCAGCGCCTTACAAAGCGGTCAAAAACTACCTGATTTAGCCGTTCGTGATATTGCTGGCGAGCCGGTCTTGCTGCAAGATCTGCTTGGTAAACCTTTAGTCATCAATCTATGGGCAACGTGGTGTCCACCGTGTCGCCGAGAAATGCCCGTGCTAGCTGCCGCGCAAGCAGCCAATCCAGATATTCACTTTGTTTTTGTTAACCAAGGTGAAGGGCAAGCTCTAGTAGAGAAATTCTTAGCACAGCAGCAACTTAGCTTAGACAATAACCTGCTCGACAGCGGAGGACGTCTCGGCCAAGCCGTTGGCTCATTATCATTACCCACCACATTGTTTTACAGCGCCGATGGCATGTTAAAAAACAATCATTTAGGTGAGTTATCGCAAGCTAGCTTAAAGCATGCATTAGGTCACATCCGTACAGAAACCCCGAACATTAATTTAGAGGAATAACCATGACATTCACAAAAATCTTACCGGCGCTGGCTCTGCTGACGCTACCCATCATGGCGCAAGCAGAAAAATATCCAGCACCTGTAGAGGCGATGCGTGAGCGTGGCGTGGAAGTACTAGAACGCTTTGATGCGCCGAGCGGTTTGACCGGTTACACCGCTTTATTTAACGGCCGTCCTTTGGCGTTGTATGTGACTGAAGATGGAAAGCATGCACTGATCGGTAGCTTGCTGAATGCTAAAGGTGAAGACTTAACCGGTGCAGTGTTAGAAGAAAAAGTCAGCCGTCCACAAAGTAAAGTAATGTGGGAAAAACTGAAAGACAGCAGCTGGATTGCCGATGGTTCCGATACAGCAGAAACCATAGTGTATGTCTTTACTGATCCTAATTGCCCCTACTGCAAACGTTTCTGGAATGATGCACGCCCTTGGATTGATGCTAAGAAAGTGCAACTGCGGCATATCATGGTAGGTACGCTGGGTGAAAGCAGTCAAAAGAAAGCTGCCAGCATGCTAGCAGCTAAAGATCCTAAAGCCGCTTTACAAGGCAATGAAAGTGGGAAAAAACCAGCGCAAGAAGCCAAAAATATTGATGCTAAACAGCGTCAGCAACTGGATGATAACCAGCAGCTGATGGGCTTACTCGGTGCAACGGGTACGCCTGCAATTTTATACCTTGATCCAACCGGCATGCTGCAGATGCATCCAGGTGCTCCGCAGGGCGAACAACTACTTGAGTTATTCGGCCCGCGTCCTTAACAGGCAATATTAGCGTTAACTAAAAACTCACTGTGCGCTAGTCACGCGCATGGTGAACACCATTGCCTAAAGCGCGACACAGCGTTAATACCGCATCAAGCGCATGATCGGGCGTGCTCGCGCTTGCAATCAAATCAACAAACGCAGAACCCACCACTGCGCCATCCGCTAAGCGAGCAATATTGGCCGCATGCTCAGGCGTGCGAATCCCAAAGCCGATACACACTGGCAAATCAGTATGGCGACGCAAACGTGTTACCGCTTCTTCAATATGCTCCATCGTCGCTGAGTTACCACCGGTTACACCAGCAACTGAAACGTAATAGACAAAACCTGAGCTATTTTTGAGTACCGTCGGCAAGCGCACATCATCGGTGGTTGGCGTGGTTAAACGAATAAAATCCAGACCTGCCGCTTGTGCAGGGTCACAGAACACTGAGTTATGTTCAGGTGGCAAATCAACAATAATCAGGCCATCAACACCCGCCGCTTTGGCATCTTCAATAAACAACGGCACACCGTAGTGATGAATCGGATTAAAGTAACCCATCAGCACCACTGGCGTATGCTGATTGTCGACACGAAACTCGCGCACCATTTGCAAAGTTTTGCTTAAGGTTTGTCCGTTTTTTAACGAGCGAATATTGGCTAATTGAATCGCTGGACCATCGGCCATTGGATCGGTGAAGGGCATGCCCAATTCAATGACATCAGCGCCAGCTGCTGGTAAACCTTTAAAAATACGCATGGCCGTGGCGTAGTCTGGATCACCGGCAGTCACAAAGGTAACTAAAGCCGCACGATTTTGTTTCTTCAGTTGGGCAAAGCAAGCTTGAATACGGCTCATACTGACTGCTCCTGTTTCTCAAAGTGATGCATAACCGTTTGCATATCCTTGTCACCACGACCGGATAAGTTCACCACCATTAAATGATCTTTGGGTAATTGCGGCGCACGCTTAAATACTTCAGCTAAGGCATGGGCTGATTCAAGCGCAGGAATAATGCCTTCCAACTTGCAGCACAAATGGAAAGCGGCCAGCGCTTCATCATCTTTGACAGAGGTGTACTCAGCGCGGCCAACATCATGCAACCATGAATGCTCTGGACCAATACCTGGATAATCCAAACCTGCCGAAATCGAATGGGCATCAACAATTTGTCCATCAGCATTTTGCAGTAAGTAGGTACGGTTACCGTGTAGCACGCCAGGAGTACCGCCTTGTAAACTGGCCGCATGTTCACCAGTCTCAATGCCATGCCCTGCGGCTTCTACACCAATAATTTTAACGCTGGCATCATCCAAGAATGGATGGAACAAACCTAAAGCGTTGGACCCACCACCAATACAAGCCACCAGACTATCGGGCAGGCGACCTTCTTGGGCTTGCAACTGATCACGGACTTCTTTGCCAATTACGGCTTGGAAATCACGTACCATCGCTGGGTAAGGATGCGGACCGGCCACAGTGCCGATCAAATAGTAGGTATCAGCAACGTTAGTGACCCAATCACGCAGTGCTTCATTCATTGCATCTTTTAAGGTACCAGTACCGGCCACCACTGGGCGCACTTCAGCACCCAGCAGCCTCATCCGAAAGACGTTGGCTTGCTGACGATCAATATCAGTGGTGCCCATATAAATCACGCACTGCAAACCAAAACGTGCCGCCACCGTGGCAGTAGCAACACCGTGCATGCCAGCACCTGTTTCAGCAATAATGCGTTTTTTACCCATGCGCCGGGCCAATAGAATCTGACCGATGCAGTTATTAATTTTGTGCGCACCCGTGTGATTCAGCTCTTCACGCTTCAGATAAATTTTAGCGCCACCGCAATACTCGGTTAAGCGTGCGGCAAAGTAGAGCGGGCTAGGGCGGCCGATATAATCGCGCTGAAAATACGCTAACTCCTCAATAAAAGCCGGATCATCTTTGGCTTTTTCATATTCGCGGCCTAATTCCAGAATCAAGGGCATCAAGGTTTCAGCAACATACTGACCACCAAAGTCACCAAATAAACCATGCTCATCAGGGCTATTAAAAAAAGAACTCATGACCCACTCCCGAACTGAATAAGATATTTTTCTATGTAGGCTAAACTACCCCATAGCCTTCACGACGAAAAGCGATATGATTGCAGCAATAGGTTAGGAAAACTCACATGTCTGATTCTTTTAACTTGCCGCCCCTAAATGCTTTGAAAGCTTTTGAAGCCAGCGCGCGCTTACAAAGTATTACTTTGGCTGCAAAAGAGCTGCATGTCACCCATGGTGCGGTCAGTCGTCAGGTTAAGCAACTCGAAGAATATCTGGGTATAACTTTACTCAGTAAAGATGGACGCGGCATTAAACTCACCGATGCCGGTATGCGTCTGTATCAGTCAAGTCACGAAGCGTTTAGCCAGATTCATCAGTCTTGCGCCGATATTAAACGGCAAACCCAGCAAGCGCCTTTTGTTTTAGCCTGTCCGGGCAGTCTGCTGGCACGCTGGCTCATTCCTCGTCTTGAGCAATTGCAACATGACTTACCTGGCTTGCGCTTACAGGTCATCACCAATGCCGGCGATGACAACACTTTGCAGCAATCCGACGCCGACGCCAGCTTAGTGTTTTTAGATCAAGCCTGCCCAGAGTCGATGCACGCCTACATATTAGACAGTGAACGCATTGGTCCGGTATTAAGTCCCCTTTATCAGCATGCAGATACACTGCGTAGCGCCTCTGCAGCACAACTTTTAGAGGAACCCTTGCTCTTTACCCATTCTCGACCACAAGCCTGGCCGCAATGGGCTCAAGCACAGCAGCTAAATGCATCCGCCTTAACCTATGCGCAAGGTTTTGAACATCTCTACTATTTATTAGAGGCAGCCGTCTCAGGACTCGGCGTTGCCATTGCGCCAGAACATCTTGTGCGCAGCGACATTGCCAACGGCCGCTTGATTGCCCCTTGGGGTTTTGTAGAAACCTCCGCCAAGTTGGTATTACTCACGCGCAAAAACCAGTATAGGCAACATGCACAGCAACTGGCTCAGTGGCTAATCAATAGCCTTTAATCAGCAATTCAACACCGCCATTGAATTTGCTCTATACTGCAAGTGACATTGATATCTCTTAATAGTCTGCTGCAGGAGGCATTATGCAAATCTCAGCAAACCTATTCTCAGCAGGATTATCTGCCATCAAAACAGGCCAAGAACAAATGGCCAACGCTGCGCAAGCCATTGCCCAACCCAGTAGTAATGCAGCGAGCACACCGGCGGCAACCACTGCGCCTACTCTCGACATTGCTAATATAACTGAGCAACTTATGCAGCTCGAACAAGCCAAACAAATGAGTCAACTGGGCGCGCGAATGCTCAGCACAGCGGATGAGTCACTTGGCACGCTAATAGATATTCAAGCTTGAGAAAAAAAACAAATAAACTCATCGAGCAGTGCTTGACAACACTAAAATAGATCCGTAACTTTCAAACAGTCGTTTGATTACTCTTGCATATGCGCATCTAAGCTAATTGCGCTGCTAAAAACAGATCTGTGCTCATTGCAGGTTCACTCAATAATAAAGGCTCCACTGTTAGAGGTTTATAGCTATGGCTGAATATAAAGCCCCCTTGCGTGATATCCGTTTTGTACGTGATGAATTGTTAGGCTACCCAGAACATTATGCAAACCTACCTGGCTGTGAAGATGCCACGCCAGATATGGTCAGTGCGATCTTGGAAGAAGGTGCAAAGTTCTGTGAAAACGTTATTGCTCCGCTAAACCGTGTTGGTGATACCGAAGGCTGCACCTGGACGCCTGAAGGTGTTAAAACCCCAACTGGATTTAAAGAAGCCTATCAACAATATGTTGAAGGCGGCTGGCCAAGTCTTGCTCACGATATTGAGCACGGTGGTCAAGGTTTACCTGAATCGTTAGGTATTGCTATCAGTGAAATGGTTGGCCAAGCCAACTGGTCATGGGGCATGTACCCAGGCCTATCACATGGTGCAATGAACACTTTGCACGCACACGGTACTGCAGAGCAGCAAGCCACCTACTTGAGCAAATTAGTTTCAGGTGAGTGGACTGGCACCATGTGCTTAACTGAACCTCATTGCGGTACTGACCTCGGTATGCTGCGCACTAAAGCAGAACCACAGGCCGACGGCAGCTACGCAATTACCGGTACCAAGATCTTCATTTCTGCTGGTGAGCACGATCTAGCCGACAACATCGTGCACATTGTGTTGGCACGCCTACCTGATGCGCCACAAGGTACTAAAGGTATTTCATTATTTATCGTACCTAAATTCTTACCCAATGCTGAAGGTGGTATTGGTGAGCGTAATGGTGTTCATTGCGGTTCGATTGAACACAAGATGGGTATTCATGGTAACGCCACCTGCGTGATGAACTTTGATGGCGCCAAAGGTTTCTTAATTGGCCCAGAAAACAAAGGTCTGAACTGCATGTTCACCTTTATGAACACTGCGCGTATCGGTACAGCATTACAAGGTTTAGCTCACTCAGAAGTGGCTTTCCAAGGTGGTATTGAATATGCACGTGACCGTTTACAAATGCGTTCACTGACTGGCCCAAAAGCACCGGAAAAAGCTGCTGACCCAATCATTGTGCACCCAGATGTACGCCGCATGCTGTTAACTATGAAAGCCTTCACTGAAGGTAACCGTGCAATGCTGTACTACGCAGCACAGCAAGTTGACGTAATGCAGCGCAGTAAAGATGAAGAAGAACGCAAAGCTGCCGATGGCATGCTCGCTTTCTTAACTCCAATTGCTAAAGCCTTTATGACTGAAGTCGGTTTTGAAGCGGCAAACCATGGTCTACAAATTTATGGCGGCCACGGTTACATCGCCGAGTGGGGCATGGAGCAGAACGTTCGTGACAGCCGTATTTCCTGCTTGTACGAAGGTACAACCGGTATTCAGGCACTGGACTTGCTAGGTCGTAAGGTTCTTATGACACAAGGCGAAGCACTGAAAGGCTTCACCAAAATTGTACACAAGTTCTGCAAATCCAACGAAGCTAACGACGCCATTCAAGAGTTCGTTAAGCCATTGGCTGAGCTGAACAAAGAGTGGGGCGACATCACTATGAAAGTAGGGATGGCGGCTATGAAAGATCGTGAAGAAGTGGGTGCAGCATCGGTTGATTACCTAATGTACTCAGGCTATGCCTGCTTAGCTTACTTCTGGGCTGATATGGCGCGTGTTGCTGCTGAGAAATTGGCTGCAGGTACTGACGAAGAAGCCTTCTACACAGCTAAGCTGCAAACTGCACGCTTCTACTTTGCACGCATTTTGCCGCGTACCCGTACACACGTAGCGGCGATGCTGTCAGGTGCAAACAACTTGATGGATATGGCCGCAGAAGATTTTGCACTGAGCTACTAAGCATTATCTTTTGATGCTGTAAAAAAACCCGCTGCGTGAAATGGCCTAGCTACTAGACTTAATTCATTCAGCGGGTTTTTAATTGAACAAATAAAACCAATAAGTCATAAAAAGATCTTATTGGTTTTATTCGTTTGTAATGTAAACTCAAAAACCTAACCGTTGCTTACCAACACATTGGCTTTGCGTTGTGTAACTGCGCCGCTGAACAAGGTTAATCAAGAGGAATGCCTCATGGCAGATTACAAAGCACCCTTACGTGATATGAGTTTTGTGCTCAACGAAGTATTCGAAGCAGGCAAGCTTTGGGCACAACTACCAGCCTTAGCAGAAACCGTTGATGATGAAACAGCAGCCGCTATTTTAGAAGAAGCCGGTAAAGTTGCTGCCGGTTCAATTGCACCGACCAACCGCAGTGGCGACGAAGAAGGTTGCAGTTGGAATGAAGGCGTTGTAACTACGCCTGCAGGCTTTATCGAAGCCTACAAGACCTACGCCGAAGGCGGTTGGGTTGGTGTCGGTGGTGATCCACAATTTGGCGGCATGGGCATGCCCAAGATGATCACCGCGCAAATTGAGGAAATGATCAACTCAGCGAACCTGTCTTTTGGTTTGTACCCAATGCTTACTGCAGGTGCATGCTTATCTATTCATGCGCATGCCAGCCAAGAGCTAAAAGAAAAATATCTACCCAATATGTACAACGGTACGTGGTCGGGTTCAATGTGCTTGCCCGAACCTCACGCCGGTACGGACTTGGGGATGATCCGCACCAAAGCCGAACCACAAGCCGATGGCAGCTACAAAGTCACAGGTACGAAAATCTTTATTACCGGTGGCGAACATGATTTAACCGAAAACATCATCCACTTGGTACTGGCAAAACTGCCTGATGCACCAGCCGGTGCCAAAGGTATTTCCCTGTTTTTAGTACCTAAAGTGATGGTTAATGATGATGGTTCACTCGGTGAGCACAACAGCCTGTCATGCGGCTCAATTGAACACAAAATGGGCATCAAAGGTTCTGCCACTTGCGTAATGAACTTTGATAACGCCACTGGTTACATCATTGATGCACCGAACAAAGGTTTGGCCGCCATGTTCACCATGATGAACTACGAGCGTCTCGGCGTAGGTATCCAGGGCTTATCTCTAGGTGAACGCTCTTACCAAAGTGCCATTGAGTACGCCAAAGACCGTATTCAAAGCCGTGCTCCAACCGGTCCAGTGGCGCAAGACAAACAAGCCGATCCAATCATTGTGCATCCTGATGTGCGCCGTATGCTGCTCACCATGAAAGCCCTCAATGAAGGTGGCCGTGCGTTTTCCAGCTACGTTGCCATGCAGTTGGATATCGCTAAACACAGCGAAGAAGCAGAAGCCAGCAAGCGCGCCGAAGAATTAGTGGCCTTGCTCACACCAATTGCTAAAGCGTTCCTAACCGATATGGGTCTAGAATCAACCATTCATGGTCAGCAGATTTTTGGTGGCCACGGTTATATTCGCGAATGGGGCCAAGAGCAACTGATTCGTGACTGCCGCATCACGCAAATTTACGAAGGCACCAACGGTATTCAATCGCTGGATTTAGCCGGTCGTAAAATTGTTGGTAATGGTGGCGCGTTCTACCAGCACTTCTCTAATGAAGTGAAAGCCTTTATCTCATCAACGGATAGCCAGTTGGCTGAGTTCATTACGCCACTTAAAGCGGCAATTGAAAACCTTGATGACTTAACCGCGTGGTTATTGGCTGAAGCAAAAAACAATCCAAATGAGATTGGCGCCGCATCGGTAGAATACCTGCAAGTGTTTGGTTACACCGCTTATGCCTACATGTGGGCATTAATGGCTCGTGCTGCGCAAGGCAAAGAGCAAGAAGATGACTTCTATGCCAGCAAAATGGGCACTGCACGCTTCTTCTTTGCGCGCTTATTACCACGCATTCAGTCTCTGAGCAGCTCGGTTAAAGCCGGTAGTGAATCCTTGTACTTGTTGGATGCAGCACAGTTCTAACGCGTCATACTCTAAGACTGTCGCCAAATTGCGCAATGTAAGCAAATGCTTACATTGCGCAGAGCCTTTTGCTTGCTGTGTGATTGCCATCATCGCATTACAATCTTCAGCAAGGATTTACGATGGATTGCATTATAACCATAAAGGAAAAGTGGTTAAGGCCAAGCTGGCCATTACACGGATGTCAGGAAGCAGTCTGCAAACCCCGCTTACGCGGGGTTTTTAATTTCAGCCTCATTAAAGTCAATACAGCACACCAGTGCCTCTTAGGCCACAATAGCCATTTGGGTTCTGCACTAAATACTGCTGATGCACACCTTCTGCGTAATAAAAAACCGGGGCTAAGCTGATCTCTGTTGTAATTTGCCCACGTCCTGCAGCATCTAAACGAGCCTGGTAGTGGCGACAACTTTCTTCTGCCTGTTCAAGTTGCTGGCGATCCATACAATAAATTGCTGATCGGTACTGGCTGCCAATGTCATTGCCTTGGCGCATACCTTGGGTTGGATCATGGGCCTGCCAAAACACTTTTAACAGTTCAAGAAAGCTCACTTGTGCAGGATCAAACACCACCAACACCGCCTCGGCATGTCCCGTCAAACCACTGCATACATCGTGATAATTTGGATTTTTGCTTTGTCCACCGGCATAGCCAACGGCAGTAACCCAGACTCCAGTTTGCTGCCAGAAACGCCGCTCAGCTCCCCAAAAACAACCCAGCGCAAATAGCGCATAATGGCAATTCTCAGGGAAGGGTGGATAAATGCTGCGCTGTAATAGTCGATGCGAAGCGGCCACTGAAGTCACAGGCAAGCCTTCTGCAGCGACAAACTGTTGATTATCTATCGTTGTATGATGCATCTGGAACTCCTCCGACCTATGCTTAAAAAATCGCTATGGGCTAAACTAACAGTTTATGCAATACCCGTGTGCAGTTGATACCAATCAAGGCAACTGCACGGCCTATTTGTTGTACCGTGCCTTTTGTGCACAAATTTGCGACAATAGCCTATTAATTTTTAATGGACGCTAATATGACTGCTCTGAAAAATGATCGTTTTCTCCGCGCCCTGCTCAAACAGCCGGTTGATGTCACGCCAGTATGGATGATGCGTCAAGCGGGTCGTTACTTGCCTGAGTATAGAGCCAGCCGCGCCCGTGCCGGCGGTTTTATGGACTTATGCATGAACGCCGAGATCGCTTGCGAAGTTACTTTGCAGCCACTGGATCGCTATCCATTAGATGCTGCGATTCTTTTTTCAGATATCTTAACCATCCCAGATGCCATGGGTTTAGGGTTATATTTTGAAACAGGTGAAGGCCCTCGCTTTAGAAAAGTTGTTGATACAGCTGAAGCGATTGAAGCTTTGCCTATTCCTGATCCTGAAAAAGATCTGGGTTATGTAATGAATGCGGTTCGCACTATTCGTAAAGAGCTCAATGGCCGTGTACCTTTAATTGGTTTCGCAGGCAGCCCTTGGACACTCGCTACTTACATGGTCGAAGGCGGATCATCAAAAGACTTCCGCAAAAGTAAAGCGTTGCTCTACGATGATCCAAAAGCGATGCACATGCTGCTGGATAAGCTCGCACAGTCGGTCACCAGCTACTTGAATGCACAAATTCTTGCTGGCTCACAAGCCGTACAAATTTTTGATAGCTGGGGCGGTAGCTTATCGTCAGCGGCTTATCAGGAGTTCTCACTGGCGTATATGCAGAAAATCGTCAACGGTCTAATCCGCGAGCATGAAGGCCGCCGCGTTCCAGCCATTCTATTCACTAAAGGTGGAGGTCTGTGGCTTGAGTCAATGGCGGCTACTGGCGTTGAAGCCCTGGGCTTAGATTGGACCTGTGATCTCGGTGTAGCACGTCAGCGTGTCGGAGACAAAGTTGCTCTACAAGGCAACATGGATCCTACGGTTCTGTATGCCAACCCAGCGGCTATTGAAAAAGAAGTCGGCCGTATCCTAGAAAGTTACGGTAATGGCTCCGGACATGTCTTTAATCTTGGCCATGGCATTACTCCAGAAGTGAAGCCAGAGAATGCTGGCGCATTTATCAATGCGGTGCATGATTTGTCGGCCAAGTATCACCAAGGTTAATCCTTCTAAGCTGTACATAATTAAGGCCGCTTTTGCGGCCTTAATTATTTTCAATCAGGGATAGCCTGTTTCACTCGGATCAATAATCACCTCGCGCACCCGCCATGTGCTGCTATATGCCGATTGATTAGAAAAAACAATTTTACCTTGCCCCCTGTATAAATGGTAATTTCGAACTGTGTCTCTACCTCTAAAATTAAAAGGCACGAAAGCTTTCCCGGTAATATGATTCGCAGTAGATGTTGGTGGTCCAGCAAGATCATTAACTTCTTCTAGGCTCATTCCAGGATATATGTGTTCAATGGGTAAATATTGCTTTTGTGACTGCACAGGGTCTTGAGACATTGCTCTTTCTACTTGTGCGGGACGATAATTACGCAAAGTCGCCAATGAAACCTGTCCAACTTTGTATTGTTGAACATTTGATTTTTTTAAAGATTTTAAAGATTTTTTTGTATGCTTAGCAATTTTAGAATGCTTAGC
>JAAXZZ010000101.1 GCA_012719655.1 Gammaproteobacteria bacterium
AATCAGCATAAAGGTCAGCAAGATCGGCATCACGCCAAAATTAAAGAACTTCAGCTTAGTACCTAACGACTCAATATCGGCATTGAGCTGGTACCGCACTTCACGCAACTCTTTACGCAGCTGTAACTTCTCAGCTAAGAACTGCTGCACAGTGGCTTGCTGCTCAGGGGTTAACTCCAGATTTTTCTCTGGATCAGTGGCCTGTTGCAGGGCAATGAGTTTTTCTTCTGTGGCGGCCAAACGGCTTTGCAACTCATGCTCTTTTTTACGAAAACGCTCTTGAGCACTGCGCTGTAAGTTATCCACTACGGTAAAGGGACGATTGAAATTACCGCGTGAACGAATGCTAATTAATGCATCCGAGCCGGACAAATTATCCAAAGCATTAATCGCAAAGCTGCCGTTGTCTGCCCATGGTTGCGGTAAGCGTTGGCCAAAGAAATCTTGCACCTGAACCCACATGCGCTCACTGAGCATGTCAGTAGCAGCGACAACAATCACATTGATGTTCTCAGCGCTTTGCAAGCCCTTCTCGCGCCCTTCAATGCCATCTGCAAAAGCTGTAGTGGCCGGACCGCTGATCCGCGCGGCCAGCACATAGCGCTCACCGGTTGGCTCAAGTTCAGCCAATAACTCCTCAGGGTTTTGCAGCATGGCAAAACGCTGCGCAGTAAAGGGCATGGCATATTCAGAGCTGTGCAATAGCGGGGTAAATTGGGTTTTTGCGTTTTCCAGTGGCTGTAAAATACCAGCGGTGGCTAGAGTGATGTCATGCAGTTGCGCGGTGATTACATCACTGCTGTCTAAGGCCTTTTTCGGCAGCGCCAACCAACCTGGGTGTCGTACTGCACGCTGCTGCGCCCCCATGCCAACCGACATGGCATAAACACCATCGCCAACCACTTGATCAGGCAGCATACGCAGACCCCAAGCCTTGAACAGCTCAGGTAGGTCGGAGGTTTTATCAACGGCCAACTCACCTGGCATCCCTAATCCGCTATCAGCTTCGCTATAAGGATCAACAAAGACTAAAAGCTTACCGCCACCTAAGACAAATTGGTCAATGGCGTAGCGTGTCGCCTCGCTAAGGTGTTTAGGGTGGACCAATAATAGCGTGCGGATGTGTTCTGGAATCAGATCAATATCATCTTTCAAACTCTCAATAGCAAACTGCTGACGCACCTCCTCCAGAATCGTCCAAGCAGGCTGCGGCTGCCCAATTTGCATATTAAAACCGCCATTAAGCGGCAGCCCAGATAGCACACCAATCACTGGGCGCTCGGTTTGCGCCACACTACTGATCAAACGGCTGAGCTCATACTCTAAAAGTTCTTCTTGATCCAAAGCGAAAAACGGAATGATCTGCTCATCGCCTTGAGCATTCTTTGCAGCTAAACCAAAGTACAGCTGCGCACCATCCTGCTCTAGTGGCACCGCTTGCAGTCCTAACGCCGCCGCACGGTCTTCATCTTCAGAGAAAGCTTCTGGATCAATCACTTCTAAACGTAACTTGCCATCAGCCATGCGCACATAAGCATCCAACAGTTCTTCAACGCGCTGGGCATAGTTACGCAACATGGGCACATCACGCGTGGCTTTATTAGAATAGAAGTACTGCAAATTGATGGGCTCTTGTAGCTCACTGAGCAGCTGTTTGGTCCCATGCGACAAGGTGTACAGTTTTTGCTCGGTAAAATCGAGTTGAGTGTTTTTAAACAGACCATTGGACAGCACGTTGAAGCCAACAAAGGCTACAGCGATGAGGACAAGGCCAACACTGGAATACATTAAACGTCTCATGTTTAGTCCGCCTTCTTCAAATCAATCACGACCGCAGTGGCCATCAGCCAAGCCGTAATAAAGCTTAAGAAATAAAGAAGATCACGCACATCAATTACTCCTTTACTGATCGCTTGGAAGCGCGTTAAAAAACTAAAGGATGCAACAACATCGAGCAACCACTGCGGTGCCCAGCCATTAAATACATCTAAAACCAGCGAGAAACCACTCACCACAAAGAGAAAGCACAAGCTCACAGTTAAGATAAAGGCAATCACTTGGTTTTTTGCCAAGGCCGACATACAGGAGCCGACCGACAAGTAAGCACCCACCAACAACCAACTGCCCAAATATCCGGTCAAAATCGCGCCATTATCAGGATCACCCAGATAATTGACTGTCAGCACCATGGGAAAGGTCAGCAACAAAGCGATGCCGGCAAACACCCACGCCGCCAAGAACTTTCCCACCACGCTTTCAAAGCGGGTAATGGGCAAAGTCATCAATAACTCAATGGTGCCGCTTTTACGCTCTTCAGCCCACATCCGCATGGCCAGCGCTGGCACTAAAAACAGGTACAACCACGGGTGAAAATTAAAAAACGGATTGAGATTGGCCTGACCACTCTCATAAAAACCACCCAGATAAAAAGTAAATACGCTCGATAGCACGAGGAAAATCAGCAAAAACACATAGGCCAAAGGTGTGGCAAAAAAGCTGGTAAATTCTCGTTTAAAAATAATCGGTAGCTGCTTCATGCTGCATCTCCACGGGTCAAACTGCGGAACACTTCATCTAAGCGACCACGTTCCACTTCCAGTTCACGTACTTGCCAGCCTTGGGCGTGAATCAATTGGTTCACGGCTGGAAAAATCACTTCGCCAGGCTTAGCTAATAAGGTGATGCTGCCATCGAGCGGGTTATCTTCAAGGCCGATCACCCCAGGCAGCCCTTGTAATAACTGTCGATCCAGCGACTGTTCAGCAAGAATGGTCACAGCTTGATGATAACGCGAACGACTTTGTAACGCGTAGGGCGTCTCATCAATCAGCAAGCGCCCCTGACTGATCACCATCGCTCGGGTACAGAGGGCACTGACTTCTTCTAAAATATGCGTTGAAATAATAACAATACGGTCCACTGCCAAACTTTTAATCAGCTGACGCACTTGATGCTTTTGATTGGGGTCCAGACCATCGGTGGGTTCATCCAAAATCAACACTTTAGGGTCATGCAATACCGCTTGAGCTAAACCAACACGACGTTTGAAACCTTTGGACAAGGTATCAATGTTTTGCTCAACCACGCGCTCCAATTCAACCAAAGCAATGGCGCGCGCCACCCGCTGTTTGAGTTCTTTGCCGCGATAGCCGCGAATCTGGCCAATAAAGTTGAGGAAATCAGCGACACTCATATCGCCATAGCACGGTGCGCCCTCTGGTAAATAACCGATCAGACGCTGCGCCTGCAGGGTTTGCTTGCCAATATCAAAACCACAAATACTGACACTGCCCTCGCAAGGCGGTAAAAAGCCTGTGAGCATTTTCATTGTGGTTGATTTACCTGCACCATTGGGGCCTAAAAAACCAACCACTTCACCGGGCTCAATGGTGAATGACAGATCATCCACCGCCACCTGCTGCACAAAGCGTTTCGTTAAGTGCGTTACTTTGATCATTACTCCACCCTATCCAACGATTACAACGGGTTTACCGCCTTATCTAAAGCGGTTACAGAAAACTGCAGAACTGTGCCACTGCACATCTAAAAAAGAAAGAGCATAACAGTCGAGCTACAGATTAAAGCCAGATTTGTCGACCTCTGTCTGCAGTGTGTCTATTTTTAGCGGTTAAATTGGCGTAAAAAGCGTAATCTTATCATTGGCTCGTAGAAACATTTTTTAATAACTTTTAGTGTATTACACACAACTGCTCTTGATCTGGGATCCATTGTTTATGAGTTTTTCATCGATTCGTCGCTTGTATTTTTCTGTCTTACGCCGCTTGTTACTGCTATGGGTGCGCTCAGAAACCATCGACAGCAGCGTTTTTCTAAGTTTGCGTAGTCAGGTGCCGCAAGTCTACGTTCTCCAGAAACCCTCCATCAGTGATCTCGTCGTACTCGACAATGAGTGCCGCAAAGCCGGCCTCAATCGGCCGATTGCGCCTATCAATGAGCCCTGTTTAGAGCAGCTGGCCAGCTTTTTTTACCTGCGTCTTGAGCCCGACTGGGCGGGCCGCAAAAGCACACAGCATCTTGCTCCAACCTTAAAAAAGCTAGTCGCCGCCGTTGAGTCAGGCCAGCTCAGCAACGTGCAAGTTGTCCCTGTCACTGTATTCTGGGGACAGTCACCGGATCGAGAAACCAGCCCATGGAAACTCTTATTGGCTGACAGCTGGGCGGTCACCGGACGCTTACGGCGTCTATTTCAGGTGCTCATTCTCGGCCACAAAACCCGCGTACAGTTTTCTGCGCCGATTCAACTGGCCGATTTGGTTGCACAAGGTAAAGGCGAAGAACGCACTCAGCGCATGTTGCACCGCTTGCTGCGTGTGCATTTTCGCAATAGTAAAGCAGCGGTTATTGGTCCAGACCTTTCACACCGACGCAACTTGGTTAAAGCGCTGATTCATGAACCACAGGTACACCAACGTATTCTTGAAGAAGCTGAGCGTGAAGGCATTAGCATCGAAAAAGCCCAACAGCGGGCGCTTAAATATGGCAACGAAATTGCTTCAGACTACGCTTATACCGCGATTCGTTTTTTAGAATTGGTGCTGAGTTGGTTTTGGAATAAGTTTTATGATGGCATCAAGGTCAGTCATCTTGATGGCGTGCGTGAGATTGCCCACGGCCATGAGATTATTTATGTGCCCTGCCACCGCAGCCATATTGACTACTTGCTGCTATCGTATTTGTTGTTTACCAATGGTTTAACACCACCACACATTGCCGCCGGTATTAATCTCAACATACCGATGATTGGCGGCCTATTACGCCGTGGTGGTGCGTTTTTTATGCGCCGCACTTTTCGTGGCAATCCACTGTACGCCAGCATCTTTAACGAATACCTGCACACTTTATTCACTAAAGGCTTCCCCGTTGAATATTTTGTAGAGGGCGGTCGCTCGCGCACAGGTCGTACCTTCCAACCGCAAACCGGCATGCTCGCCATTACTTTAAATAGCTTTCTGCGCTCGCAACGCTTACCCATCGTTTTTGTGCCTGTGTACATCGGTTATGAACGGGTCCTTGAAGGCCGTACTTACCTGGGTGAGCTACGCGGCGCGAGCAAGAAAAAAGAATCCTTTTTCGATGTCTTTCGCGTGATTGCTGCTATTCGCAAACAGCGCTTTGGTCATGTCTCAGTGAATTTTGGACAACCGTTAAAATTGACTGAGTTCATGAACCAACAGCAACCCAATTGGCAGCAAGACAGCGCTGATAAAAATCCCACTGCGCTGGGTCCTGTCGCGCAGCAATTGGCCACGCGTATCACCCAGCACATCAATGCCGCAGCGGCCATTAATCCAGTCAACCTAGTGGCCTCAGCACTGCTATCAACCCAGCGTTTAGCTTTGGATGAGAATGCGTTGGTGCGGGTGATTAACCTGTATGTGTCACTGCTACGCAGCGTACCTTACTCGGCTTACACCTCTTTACCTGAAGGCGATGGCGTCAGCATCACCCAGTATGTGCGTGATATGCAGTTGATCAGCGAGCAAAAAGACGCGCTAGGACGCATCTATTATTTAGATGAACACAATGCGGTACTGATGACCTACTACCGTAATAACATTCTGCATGTCTTTGCGCTGCCGGCGTTATTAGCCAGTTTTTTTCATAGCAATGCGCGCATGACGCGTGGTCAAATTATTGACCTGGCTCGTGCGCTCTATCCTTACTTACAGGCCGAGCTGTTTACTCATTGGTCGCTGGACGAACTGGACGCTGTGATTGATCAATGGTTGGCCAGCTTTGTTGAGCATGGTTTGTTGCAGCGCGATGGTGAAACCTACCAGCGCCCAGCACCCAGCTCGCAGTACTATGTGCTGCTTAGCCTGCTGTCGCGCACGCTGCTACAAACCTTACAACGCTTTTATATGGCTATTGCGTTGTTACTCAATAAAGGTCAAAACGCACTGGATGCCCAGCAGCTGGAAGTGCTATGCACCGTTATGGCGCAACGTTTATCAATCCTGCATGGACTCAATGCGCCTGAATTTTTTGATAAAAGCTTATTCCGTCACTTTATTCAGACACTCATCAATGAGGGTGTAGTGCAAACCAATGCCGAAGGTAAACTCGGTTATCACGACAAGCTGCGCGCATTAGCTGAGAATGCGGCCAAACGCGTACTGCCTGCTGAGATTCGTCTGTCGATCCGTCAAGTCACCGATGACGATGATGAGCAACTCTAAAACGAGACAATTGTGCTGTTAGTATTGATTTAAGCACTGTCCTTCATTAGTATGGCCCACGTCTTGGGGGAGTAGTCGGCTATGAAATATTTCATAGCGTGCACGTCAACATACTTGATCAGCAGATCATGGCGTGTACACCTTAGCTTATGCGCCAGCCGTTGCGACGCATAAATCAGGCAGACGAGACCCATGGCATACATAACCTTACCGGGCGGCAAGGCTGTGTGTGTCATGGTTGTCTAATTTGTCCGCTCTAAGGTTTTTTATATGTTTGAAACACTCTTCATCTCAACTGGCATCGTGACTCTGGCTGAAATCGGTGACAAAACTCAGCTGCTCGCCTTACTTCTCGCGGCACGTTACCGTAAGCCAATACCCATCATTATTGGCATCTTAGTTGCCACCTTAGCCAACCACTTTTTAGCCGCTGCTGTGGGCTATCAGGTTGCGCAGTTGTTTTCACAAACAACCTTACTGTGGATTTTGGCCGCTAGCTTTCTCGCCGTTGCGGCATGGACATTGATTCCCGACACACTCGACGATGAGGGCCAGATGAGCGCCAAATACGGCCCATTTATGGCGACCTTAGTGGCTTTTTTTATTGCTGAAATGGGTGACAAAACCCAAGTTGCGACAGTGATGCTTGCGGCGCAATTTGAGTATTTCTGGATGGTGGTCTGCGGTACCACGCTGGGGATGCTGATCGCCAATGTGCCGGTGGTCTTCGTCGGTAACTTTGCTGCTGAACGCTTACCGCTCAAGTTGATTCGCTGCTTTGCTGCGTTCGGCTTTTTAATCTTTGCGCTGTATTGCGCTTGGCAAGCACTGCACATTACAGGCTGAGATTAAAAATGAATTGCAACTGCGCAGTACCACTCAAGACTTTACCCTAGAGCGACACTGCGCAGCCCGCACCGTTTTATTCGTTTGCGATCTGTAAAACGACTTTGCCATTCACCTGATTGCTAGCCAGTCGTGCAAAAGCGGCTTCAGCATCCGTCCAAGCAAAGACTTCTTCGGCTTGCGCTTGCAATTTGGCGCTGGCAAACAATGGCCAGACTTTGTCAGCGAGCTGGGCAATCAGCTCGCCCTTAAATGCATCACTGCGACTGCGCAACGTTGAACCAATCAGCTGAATTCGCTTGCTCAGCAGCTGTGCTAAGTCAAGCTCAGCACGACGCCCACCCATCAAGCCAATATTCACCCAGCGCCCATCAAGACCGAGTATTTTCAAATTGAGCGCGGCATAGCTGGCACCAACCGGATCAAGAATCACATCAAAAGGCGCAAAATCCTGCAAACCATCAATATTTTCACCGCGTATGACCCCGCCTTCAGCACCGAGTGCTTGGCAATAAGCTAGACGCTCTGCTGAACCGACACTGACCCAGCACGGGCTGTGAAAAGCCTTACACAACTGAATAGCCGCCGAGCCTACGCCACTGGCACCGGCATGCAACAGCACTTTTTCACCGGGCTGCAGTTTCGCCAACTGGAATATATTTAACCAAGCGGTGGCGTACACCTCAGGAATCGCTGCCGCTTGCAATACACTTAAACCTTGCGGGACCGGCAACACATGGCGCGCATCCACGCACACCTCTTCAGCCATACCTCCACCGGCTAATAAGGCACAGACGCGATCACCCACTTGCCACGGACTGCCGGCGCCTACTTCAGTGATGACTCCTGCACACTCAAGGCCCAGAATATCGCTGCCCCCAGGTGGG
>JAAXZZ010000102.1 GCA_012719655.1 Gammaproteobacteria bacterium
AAGCATTATTGATTTAAATGAATAACAATTATCACCGTCAGTGATAATTAAATAAAGAGGCGGCTTAGCCACATAAAGCAGAGCAAAAAAAACCACCCGTATGGGTGGTTTAAATTTTAACGATTATCCTACACCGCCGCCGCAGGACGCATATAGGAAATAGGAGCTAAATTAGAGTCTGCAAAAGTGACCACTTCCCAAGCATCAGTCTGCTCAAGCAGAGTTCTCAGCAGTAAGTTATTCAGCGCATGTCCGGATTTATAGCCACGGAACTCACCAATCAAACTTTTCCCTAGCAAATATAAATCACCAATGGCATCGAGAATTTTATGCTTCACAAATTCATCTTCGTAACGTAAACCGTCTTCATTGAGGACTGAATCTTCATCGACCACGATTGCGTTATCGACACTGCCGCCCAAAGCAAGATTATGCGTGCGTAAAAACTCAATATCGCGCATAAAACCAAAGGTCCGCGCTCGACTGACTTCTTTTACAAACGAGGTGCTAGAAAAATCTACGCAGGCTGTTTGTGTACGCCCTTCAAACACAGGATGATCAAAGTCAATTTCAAAACCCACTTTAAAGCCTTCAAAAGGCACAAAAGTGGCGCGTTTTTCACCGTCTTCAACCGTTACTTCGCGTAAAATACGAATAAATTGTTTTGGAGCATCTTGCTCTTCTAATCCAGCGGACTGAATCAAAAACACAAAAGGTCCAGCACTGCCATCCATAATCGGCACTTCTGAAGCAGAAAGTTCAACATAAGCATTATCAATGCCTAAGCCTGCCATTGCCGATAACAGGTGCTCAACCGTATCCACTTTAACCTCGCCTTTAACCAGCGTGGTTGACATGGTGGTTTCACCGACATTTTTTGCTAAAGCGGGTATTTCCACCACAGGATCTAAATCCATGCGGCGAAATACGATGCCCGTATCCACTGCTGCCGGACGCAAAGTCAGGTAAACCTTCTCGCCTGAGTGCAAACCGATACCAGTGGCACGGATAATGTTTTTTAAGGTGCGTTGTCTAATCATGACTTAAGCCGCTGCTATACTGGTTGCGAATAGTTTTCAATAATGCGCAGCATCTTAACAGATGCTGCGCCAATAACGAAACTAACTCGCAATTTCCAATCCTTATCAGTCTGCCTGACGTCGTAAAAACGCCGGAATATCCAAGTAATCCATCTCTTCTTGGTTGCTCGGCTTACTGGCAGTTGCTGCCGCACCATTGGCTCGACGCTGCATTGCCGGACGGTCGTAATGGTTGTAATTGACTTCCTTAGTTTCATCCAGAGCCACAGTCATAGCCGCAATGGCTGGCGCCACTTTCAAAGTATTGGTGTTGTCCACAACTTTGACTGGTTTGTCCATACGTGGATCTAAGCCTGTCGCCACCACAGTTACGTGCAACTCATCGCGCATATCTGGATCAATTACGGTACCGACTTTGACCATCGCTTCGTCTGAAGCAAAGGCTTCAATGATATTACCCACTTCTGCGTATTCACCCAGTGACAGGTCAGGACCGGCGGTAATATTGACCAAAATACCGCGCGCGCCATTGAGATGTACATCGTCCAACAACGGATTACGAATGGCTTCTTCGGTAGCCTCACGCGCACGGTTCGGGCCGCTGGCACAACCGGTGCCCATCATTGCCATCCCCATTTCACTCATCACCGTTTTCACGTCAGCAAAGTCAACGTTAATCATCCCAGGACGCTTGATGATGTCGGAAATACCACGCACAGCACCGGCTAGCACATCATCTGCTTTGGCAAAAGCAGACAGCAAACTGGCGTCTTTGCCTAAAATAGTCAGCAATTTTTCATTGGGAATCGTAATCAATGAATCAACATGTTCGGCCAGTAAACGAATACCTTCGTCAGCAATTTGCAGACGACGCTTACCTTCAAAAGGGAACGGACGTGTGACGACGGCAACCGTTAAAATACCCAGCTCTTTGGCAACTTGAGCAATGATTGGCGCAGCGCCAGTGCCGGTGCCACCACCCATACCAGTGGTAATAAAGACCATATCAGTGCCTTGCAATACTTCCGCAATACGCTCGCGATCTTCTTCTGCGGCTTTACGCCCGACTTCAGGATTGGTGCCAGCACCAAGCCCTTTCGTCACACTGGTGCCTAGTTGCAGTACGGTGCGCGCAGTGATATCACGTAATGCCTGCGCATCGGTGTTGGCACAAATAAACTCAACACCTTCGATATTATTGGCCACCATGTGATTGACCGCATTACCACCGCCACCACCGACACCAATCACTTTTATCACAGCACTCTGCGGAGTCTGATCAACTAATTCAAACATAGTAATTCTCCTACCCTTCTCGTTATAGTCCAGCTTTCGCCAGTTTTATTCATTTACAATTGGTTTTGTAGCCAGCGCTTGATCTTGCCAAGCAAGGCTGTTTTGTCTTCTGTTTGCTCATGGCTTTTTCCTGCCATGATTGCGCCATCTGCTTGTTTATGGAGCCCGTACACCAGTAACCCAACCGCGGTTGAATACACAGGGTTACGCACGACATCGCCAATACCTTTAACGCCTTGGGGCACTCCTAAACGCACCGGCATATGGAAAATTTCTTCAGCCAACTCAACAGCACCTTCCATTTTCGAGGTGCCGCCGGTCAGTACGATCCCTGCAGGAATCATGTCTTCGTAACCACTGCGACGCAGTTCAGCAAGAATCAAGGTAAACAATTCGTCATAACGCGGCTCGACCACTTCAGCTAAGGCTTGCCGAGATAATTCACGCGGTGGGCGATCACCCACACTTGGCACTTTAATCGTCTCGCCAGGGCCGGCTAATTTAGCCAGTGCACAGGCGTAGCGAATCTTGATCTCTTCGGCATACTGCGTCGGAGTGCGCAGCGCCATAGCGATGTCATTGGTGACCTGATCACCGGCAATCGGGATCACTGCAGTATGACGAATCGCACCTTCAGTGAAGATCGCAATATCTGAGGTACCACCACCGATATCAACCAAGCACACACCCAGCTCTTTCTCGTCTTCGGTCAACACAGCATTGGCTGAAGCGAGCTGTTCAAGAATTACATCTTCAATTTCTAAGCCACAGCGACGCACGCACTTTTCAATATTCTGTGAGGCATTGATGGCGCAGGTCACCACGTGTACGCGCGCTTCTAAACGCACGCCGGACATCCCCAGCGGCTCACGCACACCTTCCTGCTTATCAATCACATAATCTTGCGGCAAGGTATGCAGCACTTTTTGGTCAGAAGGAATGGCGACTGCTTGTGCCGCGTCCAACACACGCTCTAAATCAGCACGACTGACTTCACGATCACGAATCGCCACGGTGCCATCGGAGTTCTGGCTACGGATATGACTACCCGCAATGCCGACAAACACCGAGTGAATATGGCAGTCAGCCATAATTTGCGCTTCTTCGATGGCATGCTGTACCGACTGCACAGTTGATTCGATATTAATCACTACGCCTTTTTTCAAGCCGCGGGTTGGGTGAGTCCCGATCCCAACAATGTTCAATTCACCGTCAGGAGTCACTTCGGCAACCAATGCCACAACCTTGGATGTGCCTATATCCAGACCAACAATCATGTTGTGGTTATTTTCATTTGCCATTAACTTTTTCTCCTTCACTGTGCCACCACCGCTGTAGTTTCACTTGCTGTCGGGGCGCGCCATGCCACAGCCAAGCCATTGGCATAGCGCAAATCAACCCGTTCAATTTTATCAATCTGCTCTTTCAGCTCTTTCTCATAAACCACAGCAAAACGACGCATTTTCTCTACGAGGTGATCGCGGCCAAACAGCACCTGTAAACCTGTTTGGGTGGTTACAAACCAACTACCACGCTCACGCATTTCTAACTGTTTAATCGAATAACCCAGTGGCCTTAAGGCTTGGCTAAAGATCAAATACTGCTGCATCACACGCTGCTGGGTGTCTTTTGGACCAGACAACTGTGGCAAGTTGGCGTATGCCTGCACATCTAGCACAGTAAACAAATGTCCCTGCGTGCTGAGCAACGCTTCTTCGCCCCAGCGAGCCACTGGCAATTCTTCTTGCACTATCACCTGCAGTTGGTCCGGCCAAATCCGGCTCACCTCAGCATGAGCAATCCAAGGTAAGTTTTCTAAAGCATTACGCACCGCAGCAATATCAACCGACAAAAACAAGTCTGTGCTATAGGGCATCAACTCTTTTTGTACGGCCTGTTGGTTAACCGCACTCAACTCACCGAGCACCCGGATTGTCGAAATAGGCGGATTAACATGCGGTTGCAGCAGCTGCCAAAACCGATCGGCACTGAGCAGCAGCGCCAGCAATACAATCGCCAAGAGCAAGCGTCCAAGCAGCGTCCAGTTTGGCTTGGGCCACTGCCGCGGGGTTTTCTGTACGGCAGCACGACGCGCTCCGCGAGCAGGCGCTTGACGCGATGCTCCACGTTGAGCGGCAGTCTTTTTGTGCTGCTGTAGGTTACTCATTGACTTAACCTCTTGCCTGTAAAGTGCCAGCTAAAATGGTCAGCACTAACGCAGTGAAATCTAAACCAGCCGCTCGTGCCGCCATCGGCACTAAGCTGTGATCGGTCATTCCAGGTACAGTGTTAACTTCTAGAAGCCAGAACTGACCTTGCGCGTCTTGCATCACATCAGCCCGCCCCCAGCCGCTCACACCTAAGCTTTGACAGGCACGCGCTGTTAAATCTCGCAGCTCAGCTTCTTTTTCCGCGGTTAAACCACAAGGAATCTGATATTGGGTATCGTTTGAGTGATATTTAGCTTCGTAGTCATAGAACGCATGACTGGTACCTAAGCGAATCGGTGGCAATACCTCACCCGCCAGCATCGCGATGGTAAATTCAGGACCAGAAACCCACTGTTCAACCAATACTTGCGCATCAAAGCGTCGCGCTTCTTGCCAAGCGGCTAATAAGCTTGCTAAATCGTCAACTTTGGCCATACCGATGCTAGAGCCTTCGCTGGCAGGCTTAACAATTAACGGAAAGCCAAGCTGCTCAGCCGCCACATGACAATCTTCGGCAGTCACTAAAGCGGCATGACGCGGTGTCGGTAAACCAACGCTCTGCCAAATCTGCTTGGTACGCAATTTGTCCATGGCTAGCGCAGAGGCCAGCACACCGCTGCCGGTATAAGGAATACCTGCGCACTCTAATAAGCCTTGCACAGTACCGTCTTCGCCACCGCGACCGTGCAAAACAATGAAAGCGCGATCAATCGGCTGCTCGCATAGGCGCTTGAGTAAATCATCACCAACGTCAATGGCAAACGCGTCAACACCCGCTTCTTGCAATGCGGCCAGCACCGCCGCCCCTGACTTCAGGGAAACCTCACGCTCGGCACTGCGGCCGCCATAGAGCACGGCAACACGACCAAAAGCGGCAATATCAAACGACTGACTCATACTTCAGCCTCCGTCGAACGCACAGCAAACAAAGGATGCTTAACTAAATGCGGAGCAATACCACCGACATCACCGGCACCTTGGCACAGCAAAATATCGTTTGGACGCAGTAAAGGCTTGAGTAGCGGCGCAAGGTCAGTACCGCGCTCAACAAACAACTGATCTAAACGTCCACGTTGGCGAATGCTATGGCACAGCTGACGGCTATCCGCACCTGGAATCGGCTCCTCACCAGCGGGATAGCCCTCCAACAGCAACAGCACCCCGGTTTCACCCAACACTTGGACAAAATCTTCATATAAATCACGGGTACGAGAATAACGATGCGGCTGATAGACCATCACTAAACGACGGCCCGGCCAGCCATCATGCACAGCTTTAATGACTGCCGCGACTTCACTTGGATGGTGGCCGTAATCATCCACCAACATCACTTCGCCGCCGTCAACTGGCAATTGCCCGTACACTTGGAAGCGACGACCGACGCCTTCAAAGCCGGACAAACCTGCAATAATCGCTGTGTCAGCAATGCCTTCATCGGTAGCAATAGCGATGGTCGCCAAAGCATTCAAGACATTGTGCTTACCCGGCATGTTCACCGACACATCAAGCGGCTCACGGCCTTTGCGTAATACGGTAAATGCCGTGCGCATGCCCACTTGACTGACATTGATTGCACGTAAGTCGGCATCATCAGAAAACCCGTAAGTAATCATCGGACGCTTCACTTGTTTAGCAATTTCACGCACCGACGGATCATCCACGCAAAGCACGGCTAAACCATAAAAAGGTAGGTTGTGTAAGAAATCGACAAAGGTTTTCTTTAACTTATTAAAGTCACCGCCATAGGTGCTCATGTGGTCAGCATCAATATTAGTGACCACAGATACCATCGGCTGCAAGTGTAGGAAGCTGGCGTCGCTTTCATCGGCTTCAGCAATCAGGTAGCAACCACCGCCGAGCTGAGCATTACTGCCCGCCGCATTAAGACGACCACCAATCACAAAAGTCGGGTCCAGACCTGCAGCGGCAAACACTGAGGCTAACAAGCTAGTGGTGGTGGTTTTACCGTGCGTACCGGCGACAGCAATACCATGACGATAACGCATCAATTCAGCCAGCATTTCCGCACGAGGCACGACAGGAATACGACGCTCCAGACCACGCGCCACTTCTGGGTTGCTTGGATTAATCGCACTCGACACCACCAACACATCAGCATGCTCAACGTTTTCGGCATGATGACCGAAGACGACATTCACGCCTAAAGCTTGCAAACGCTCGGTGACTGCCGAAGGTTTCAGATCAGAACCTGACACGTCATAACCAAGGTTACGTAGCACCTCAGCAATACCGCACATACCCGTACCGCCAATCCCGATAAAGTGGATGCGGCGAATACGGCGCATACGGCGCATTTCTGCGGATGTAGGCTGTAACAAATCAACCACGAGCCACCTCCAAACACACAGCGACAACCTGCTGCGTAGCATCGGGCTGCGCCAATAAGCGCGCTTGTTCACCCATGGTTTTAATGCGTTGTTTATCCATCAGTACCTCTTTGAACTGAGCAGCTAAACGGTCTGCATCAGTAGTATGTTGTGGCAACAAGACCGCTGCGCCTTGTTTTGCCAAAAATTCGGCATTACGGGTTTGGTGATCATCAATGGCATGCGGCAGAGGCACTAAAAACGATGCTAAACCAGCGGCGGCCAACTCACTCACCGTCAGCGCACCAGCACGGCAGACCACTAAATCCGCCCAACCATAAGCCAGCGCCATATCACTAATACACGGCACCACCTGCGCCTCAACCGCAGCGGCTTGATAGCGTTCACGGGTCACTTGATCATTATTGCGTCCGGCTTGATGGGTCACCTGCGGACGCACATCAACAGGCAACTGAGCCAAGGCTGCTGGTAATAATTTGTTCAGTGGCTCAGCGCCTAAGCTGCCGCCCAGTACTAATACATTGACCGCACGTCCTTGCAGACCATTGCGTGGTGTTTCTAAAAACAACGATGAGCGCACCGGATTGCCAGTGGTGACACAGTTTTTGCGCCGCTTAAAGGTGTTAGGGAAAGCTTCACACACACGCGTAGCAAAGCTTGCCAGCAAACGATTAGCGGTGCCGACCACAGCGTTTTGCTCATGAATGACTAGGGGAATACCAACCATTCTTGCCGCGAGACCACCAGGGCCGGTGACATAGCCACCAAAGCCCAATACACACACAGGCTGCAATTGACGCATTAAGCTTTTGGCCTGCCACAAGGCGGCCAACAATTTAAAGGGTGCTGTCAGCAATGCAGCAAAACCTTTACCGCGTAGACCATCAACCTTTAAGGTGTGCAACGTAAAACCTGCCGCTGGTACCAGCTCATTTTCAATACCACGGCCCGCACCCAGCCAATGCACTTGATAGCCACGCGCTTTAAACTCTTCAGCGCAAGCCAAAGCTGGAAACACATGACCACCGGTGCCTGCCGCCATAATTAGAATATTACCGCGCATCACGCACCCCCTTGGCCATCGCCGCGATTTGCGCTTTGCTCATCGAGTCAGAGGACAGCAGCAAGGTGCGGCGCTCCCATTCAATGCGCAGCAGGATTGCCAAACTGATGCAACACACCACCAGCGAGCTACCGCCATAACTAATAAACGGCAAGGTCAAACCTTTAGTCGGTAGCAATCCAGTATTGACACCCAGATTAATCACCACTTGAGCAATCCACAGCAGGGCCAAGCCATAGGCCACATAAGCACTGTAATATTTCTTTGCTTGCTCAGCCCAAACGCCGATGTATAAAGCACGCACGCTAACAAACAGAAACCGCGCCAACGTTAACAGGGCTCCGATCATGCCGAGTTCTTCTGCCAAAACAGAAAAAACAAAGTCGGTGTGCGCCTCAGGTAAGAAAAATTGCTTTTGGATACTGTTGCCTAAGCCCAGTCCTAACCACTCACCGCGACCAAAGCTGATCAACGCCTGGGTTAACTGATAGCCACTGCCGTACTGGTCTTGCCAAGGGTTAGTGAAGTTAGTGAGACGCGCGATGCGGTAACTTTCAAACTGCACCACGTACCAAAGCAAACCACACAAGGCAAACAGCAAGGGCACTGATACACGCAAACCAACGCCGCCTAAAAAGAACATCCCCACGATACTGCCAGCCCTCACTACTGTGGCGCCAAAGTCTGGTTCAAGGATCAGCAACCCGCCCATTGCAACCAAGATCACTAAAGGTTTGAATAGACCAATAAACTGATACTGCACTTGCTCTTTACGTCGTACTAAATAACCGGCAATAAAAATCACCATAAACAACTTAGCCAGCTCTGATGGCTGGATATTAAAAATACCCGCACCTAACCAGCGTTTTGAGCCATTTACTTCACGGCCAATCCCCGGTATCAACACCAGAACAAGCAACAAAAAAGCCAATCCTAATAACCAACCGCTGTAACGCTCCCACATCGACATGGGCACAAATAAAGTTAAACCACCGGCAATTAAGGCCAGTACGATATACACCAGATGGCGGACAAAGTAGTGGTAGGTGTTGCCATTATTAATTTCTGCAACGGAGGCGGATGCCGAAGCAATCATCACCAAACCAATACCCATCAATAACGCACAAGCGGTTAACAGCGGAAAATCGATATCGACTTGGTTGTTATGGCGCCAAGGTGACGGCAGCGACAGCATATCAAGCAGGCTCATAGCAACCTCCCGACAGCTTGGGCAAACAACTCACCACGCTCTTCAAAGTTTTTAAACATATCCAAGCTCGCGCAGGCCGGCGCCAATAACACTGAATCACCTGACTCGGCGAGCTGCGCTGCTTTAAGCACAGCCTCTTGTAAAGTAGTTACCTGTTCAATCTGCACAGTGCCAGCCAGCGCATCAGCGACACGCTGTGCATCACGTCCCAGCACGACAACTGCACGACAATACTGTGCCACCGGTGCTTTTAAGCTTGAGAAGTCCGCACCTTTGCCATCACCACCAGCAATCAACACCAGTTTCCCTGAATCACCAGCACCGAGACCCTCAATAGCCGCTAAGGCCGCGCCAACGTTGGTCGCTTTAGAATCGTTGTACCACTGCACACCCTGTACAGTGCGCAGCCATTGACAGCGATGCTCAAGTCCAGCAAAGGCTTGCAAAGCCGCCAACATCGGTGCCATCGGCAGGTTCATGGCAGTGCCAATGGCAAGTGCAGCCAATGCATTGGCTTGGTTATGGCGGCCGCGAATTTTCAGCTGATTGACAGGCAACAACAATTGATCGCCATAGGCTAAGTAGGTTTCAGTGTTGTGCTCACGCAGACCAAACTCACCAACAGCAGGTACAGACAGACCAAAAGCAATCACTTTAGCGTCTGTGTGCGGCGGCTGCGAAGCAGCATCATCGCGATTGATCACCACGGTGTGTGCATGGTTAAAGATACGTTGTTTGGCCGCGATATAACCCTTTAGATCAGCATAACGGTCCATGTGATCTTCACTGATATTCAAGCAGACTGCGACACGTGCTTGCAGATGCGAGGTGGTTTCCAGCTGAAAACTAGAGAGTTCCAGCACATACACATCCACCGCATCATCGAGCAGATCAAGGGCTGGCACGCCTAAGTTGCCGCCCACCGCAACAGTTAAGCCAGCGGCAGCAAACATCTGCCCCACCAAGGTGGTGACTGTGCTTTTCGCATTGGAACCGGTGATGGCCACAATTGGTGCCCGCGCGTGCTGAGCAAACACATCAATATCACCAGAAATACTGACGCCCTTAGCGATCGCTGCTTGAATGGCTGGCGTACTCAAGGCGAGGCCTGGACTGACATAGAGCACCTGCGCGGCAGCCAATAACTCCACAGACAAGGGCCCGCAATGCACCGCAACCTGCGGATAGTCACGCTGCAACGCCGCCAACTCGGGTGGATTTTCACGGCTATCAGCGACGGCAAAAGGCTCGCCTTGGCGCGCTAAAAAACGCACCAACGACAAGCCGCTTTTGCCCAGGCCAACCACGACCTGTGGTTGCTGATCCATAGTCTGCACCTGCTTACCTCAATTTCAAGGTGGCGAGTCCCACCAACACGAGAACAACAGTGATAATCCAGAAACGCACGATCACGCGTGGCTCTGGCCAACCTTTCAACTCAAAATGGTGATGAATGGGGGCCATGCGAAATACGCGCTTACCCGTTAACTTAAAGGAAGCGACTTGAATCACTACCGACAAGGTTTCCACCACGAACACACCGCCCATAATGAACAGCACAATCTCTTGGCGCACCATGACCGCCACAGTACCGAGCGCCGCACCTAAAGCTAAGGCACCGACATCACCCATAAAGACTTGCGCTGGGTAAGTGTTAAACCACAAGAAACCTAAGCCCGCGCCAACCAGTGCGCCGCAGAAAATAATCAGCTCACCGACACCTGGCACATAGGGAATAAACAGGTACTGGGCAAAACTCACATGACCTGACACATAGGCAAAAATACCCAGTGCTCCACCCACCAATACAGTGGGCAGAATAGCTAGGCCGTCTAAGCCATCGGTTAAGTTGACCGCATTGCTGGTACCGACAATCACCAGATACGTAAGGACAATAAATCCAGCGCCCAACGGAATACTGATGTCTTTTAAGAACGGCACAATTAATGCTGTTTCTGCTGGGGTTTGTGCGGTGAAATACAGAACGAATGCCGCGGCCAAACCAAACACCGACTGCCAAAAGTACTTCCAACGTCCGGGCAAGCCGCGAGAGTTTTTCTCAACCACTTTGCGGTAATCATCCACCCAACCAATGGCACCAAAAAATACGGTTACCAGCAATACAATCCACACATAGCGATTACTCAGATCCGCCCACAGCAAGGTACTGATCGTGATCGAAGCCAAAATCAAAGCACCACCCATGGTCGGTGTGCCAGATTTAGACAAGTGTGATTGTGGTCCATCATTTCGTACCGATTGACCAATTTGCAAGTTACGCAAGGTGCGGATCATTTTTGGCCCAAGCCACAATGACATCACTAATGCCGTGAGCACACCAAAAATCCCGCGCAGAGTCAGGTACTGAAAGACCGCAAATCCTTTGTAGTACTGCTGTAAGTACTCCGCCAATAAAAGCAACATCAGAGTGTTTCCCCTAAACCAGTGCGCAGTGCATCGACAACCTTTTCCATTGCTGCACTGCGTGAACCTTTAATTAAAAGTGTTGCAGGACCGCTGACTTGCGCCAGCAGCGCCTCGATCAGACTGTTTTGTTCTAGAAAGTGCCCTGAGACGCCATAATATTGTGCAATCGCATGTTGCATCAGCGGTCCCACTGCATAAACAGCATCCACTTTGCCATTGGCATAAGCGCCAACCTGCGCATGCTCTTGCTCTGCCCATGTGCCCAACTCGCCCATGTCACCCAGCACTAAGATGCGCTGACCTGGCATATTTTCCAAAACATCAATCGCCGCGCGAATCGAAGCAGGGTTAGCGTTGTAGCTGTCATCAATCAACTGCACATGGTTGGCACAGGTATGCACCACACTGCGGCCAGAGATTGCGTTCATGCTTTCCAAGCCTTGTTTAATTGCCGTCAGTGGCACACCTAAAGCATAGGCCGCTGCCGTGGCAGCTAAAGCATTACTGACATTATGCAAGCCCAATACCGCCAACTGAATAAAGCACTCACCCGCAACTCCATGTAGATTAAAACCCATGCGCCCTTGTGCATTACTGCTAATGGCGCTGGCGTAGACATCAGCGGCGGGATTGCTAGTGGAAAAGCTGAGTACTTGGCACACCGTATTACGTGTACGCCATTGCTCAAAAGCAACGTCATCCAGATTAAGAACAGCAGTATGCTCGGCGCCTAAACCATCAAGAATCTCACCTTTGGCTAAAACAATTTGCTCAGGACCACCAAACTCACCCGCATGCGCCATCCCAGCATTACTGATCACTGCCACCATTGGCTGAACGAGCGCAGCGGTATAGGCAATTTCACCCAGACGCGAAGCGCCTAACTCAACCACCGCGGCGCGATGCTGAGCATTGAGCTCTAACAGAGTGAACGGCACACCCAACTCATTATTAAGGTTGCCACGCGTGGCCAACACCGCCGTTGCCCCCAAAGCACTGCGACAGATACTGGCAAGCATTTCTTTTACTGTGGTTTTACCACTGGAGCCAGTCACAGCAACCGTCTTGCCGTTAAACTGCTGGCGATTAAGCAAGGCGATTTGTCCCAATGCAATCCGTGTATCAGCAACAACTAACTGCGGAATGGCCACATCAGCAGCAAGGTCTTCAACCACAGCCGCCACTGCACCCCGCTTAGCCACATCAGCTAAATAGCTATGGCCGTCAAAAAACTCACCACGCAAAGCCACAAACAGCTGCCCACTGGCCACTTTGCGGCTGTCGCTACTGAGTGAGCTAAACTCAGCATCAGCACCGATGAGGCGCGCATTGAGCGGCTTAACCAACTGGCTTAATTGCAATGATTTAAACATTGTCCACCTGCCATGCAGCTAGCGCCTGCTGTGCTTGCTCGATATCAGAAAAATGCTGACGCACTTGTTTTATCTCTTGGTAATCTTCATGGCCTTTACCGGCCAAAACAATGACATCTTCACGGCGCGCCTGGGCAATAATTTGCGCAATAGCAGCAGCGCGTCCGGCCACTTCACTAACCTGGGCATCGGCGCTAAAACCGCTCAATACTGCCGCACGAATCTGCGCTGGATCTTCCCCGCGCGGATTATCATCGGTGACCACTGCGGCATCCGCTAAGCGTCCCACTACCTCTGCCATTAGTGGTCGCTTACCGGCGTCACGATCACCGCCACAACCGAATAGACACAGCAAACGTCCGTTCGGCGCAACATGCGGGCGCAAAGCTGTAAGCACTTGTTCTAAAGCATCAGGGGTATGCGCATAATCAACCACGACGAGCGGTTGTTGCTGTCCACCCAGCACCTGCATACGCCCAGCAGGACCTTGCAACTTAGGGATCACTGCCAATGCTTGCTCAAGGGAATAGCCTAAGCCTAACAAAGCGCCAATCACCGCTAATACATTACTTAAATTAAAACGACCAATCAGCGGGCTGGACAAATTACCTTCGCCCTGCGCAGTCACCACCTCTGCTTGTATGCCAGTAGCGCTAAAGCGCACATTGCGGCAATAAACAGTGGCGCTGGCGTCAGTCAAGCTATAGGTAATCAAACGTGCTGCGCTGTCTTTTGCAGCCAGCTCACGGCCAAAGGCATCATCCAAATTCAAGACTCTTGCCCGTAACTCTGGCCAGTTAAATAAGCGCGCCTTAGTCTCTGCGTAAGCCTGCATCGAACCGTGGTAGTCCAAGTGATCGCGAGTCAAGTTGGTTAACACGGCCACCGACACTTTAACAGCGGCAATACGATGCTGCGCCAAACCATGGGAGGAGACTTCCATCGCGACAGCTTTCGCACCAGCATTTTTCAGATCAGCTAACGTGGCTTGCACTGCCAACGGATCTGGCGTGGGGAACTGACTACTGATTAAATTGCCATAAAACCCGCTGCCTAAAGTACCGATCAAGCCGCAGCGCTGACCGAGCAAGTCTAGCCCTTGTGCTAATAACTGGGTGACACTGGTTTTACCATTGGTACCCGTTACCGCGACAATGCGCATGGCTCGGCTCGGCTCGCCATAAAAGCGTCCAGCAATTTCAGAAAGCTGGGCTTGCAGGCCATTAATAGGCAGCAGCAAGGCTTCACTGTCATACATCGGCAAAGCATCGCCCGCTTCATAGGCGACTGCAGCCGCACCCCGTGCAATAGCATCACCAATGTAATCACGTCCGTCTTGCTGATTGCCGGTCACGGCTAAAAACAAGTCGCCAGGACGTACTTTTCGGCTGTCAATGGTCAATTCACGAATCAGCGTTGAACTGGGTGCTTGCGCAAATAATTGGTTTAGAGGCATTGCCATCAGCCGCGTCCTCGCTGCGTAGCACCAACCACTGCGGCTGACGTCTCGACGGGTAAATTATCAGGGCGCACATTAAGCATACGTAGTGCACCTGCGATCACCCGACCAAACACCGGGGCCGCCACCAAACCGCCGTAATAACCACCTTTGCTCGGCTCATCAATCACAATCACCGCAGCAACCCGTGGATTATCAATTGGCGCAACACCTGCAAACAATGAGCGGTAAGAGCTCTCGGTATAACCGCCACCGACCGCCAGTTTTTTCGCTGTACCACTTTTACCACCAACGTGGTAACCCGGCACTTGTGCACGCGCACCACCGCCGCCAGGTTCCTCAACCACAGCTTGCAGCATACTCATCACCTGCCTTGTAATTTCAGGATCAATAACTTGCTCACCAGCGGCCATTACTTGCTGGTCTTGGCGTAGCAACGATAAAGGCATATTACGTCCTTGATTGCCCAGCACAGCATAGGCGTGGGCCAACTGCACAGCGGTTACGGATAAGCCATAGCCATACGCCAATGTTGCGGTTTCTGCCTGCCCCCATTTGCGATGCATCGGTAACTGACCAACGCGCTCGCCGGGGAAGCTCAAGCCTGTATCTGCTCCAAAACCTACACTTTGCATCATGTTGTAGACAGGCATTGCACCGATATCTAAAGCAATTTTACTGATCGCCACGTTGCTAGACTTTTTCAACACGCCAGTCAAATCCAACACACCACCACGCGATACATCGCGGATGGTATAACGGCCAATTCTGAAGGTGCCATTCCCTGTATCCACAGTGGAATCAGGCTTCCAACGTCCTGTGCCTAACGCCGCTGCAATAGAAAATGGCTTAACCGTAGAGCCTGGCTCAAACACATCAATCATGGCGCGATTACGCATCGCCTGTGGAGTTAAATGACGACGATTATTCGGATTATAAGTTGGATGGTTGACCATCGCTAAAATCTCACCCGTGCGCACATCCAACATCACTAGCGAGCCGGCCTTGGCTTCAAACTCCAGCAAAGCATTACGCAGCTCACGGTGTGCTAGATACTGCAAGCGCAAATCAATGGATAAGGCTAACTGCTTACCGGGCTTAGCATTTTCTTTGACTTGTAAATCACGAATGAGATCACCACGACGGTCTTTAATCACTTGGCGCTTGCCTGGTACACCGGTTAGCCACTCATCAAAAGCCAACTCAATACCTTCTTGACCGCGCTCATCAATATTAGTGAAACCCACTAAATGGGCGGCCACCTCACCGGCTGGATAAAAACGACGAAACTCTTCTTTACCGTAAACACCGCTAATTTTACGTTCAAGTACACGCTGACCATGCTCTGGTGTTAAACCGCGTGCTAAATACATAAAATCCCGTGTTGCATTATTTTCAATGCGTTTAACTAAGTCAGCTTTAGACAACTCAAGCGCAAGCGCAAGCTCGCCCCAACGCGCTTTATCAGCGTGTAACTCTTTAGGATTGGCCCACAAGGTCAATACGGGGGTACTCACCGCTAAAGGCTCGCCATTGCGGTCAGTAATCACACCGCGGTGAGCAGGAATCGGGATATAACGCAGTGCACGGGCATTACCTTGCTCAGCTAAAAACTCATGATGAAAAACATGTAAATATGCAATGCGTGCGGCAATCACTGCGCCCATCAGAAACAAAAAAAACAGAATAATACGAAAACGCCACGGGTAATTAATGCCTTGCAAACCAATCATTGGCTCACCATCCTTACCGAACCCGGCTCAGGAATATGCATACCTAACTGCTGGACAGCTAAACTTTCAATACGGTTGTGCGCCGTCCAAGTGCTCTGCTCTAAAACAAAACGCCCCCACTCAGCCTGGGCACGATCGCGAATCTGCGTGGCCTCGAATAACTCATTTAAATACTTACGACTATTATGCGAGGCATAGGCCACACAAACTGCCGTTACAAGATTTAAAACAAACAAAAAAAGCAAAATACCGCTTAAGCGCGGTAGTGGTTTTGCATACAACTTACTCAACGTAGTTTCTCCGCAACACGCATCACGGCACTGCGCGCTCGAGGGTTGGCTTTCAGTTCATCAGCACTGGCGTACTGCGGTTTACCTACGACTTTGAGCACGGGGTCAAATTTTTCAGGAATAATGGGCAAGTGACGCGGCATCTGGTCCGCCTCGCCTTTCGATAGCCGACGCATAAACTGTTTAACAATACGGTCTTCTAACGAGTGAAAGCTAATCACTACCAAACGACCGCCGACTTTTAATGAGGCCAATGCGGCTACAAGACCTTGCTCTAAATCAGCAAGCTCATTGTTTAAATGAATACGCATCCCCTGAAACGCACGGGTGGCCGGATGTTTGCCTTTTTCCCAAGCAGGATTAGCCTCAGTCAATACTGCAGCTAAGTCCGCCGTACGGGTAAAAGGCTGCAACTGACGACGTGCAACTACCGCATTTGCCATACGTTTAGCAAAACGCTCTTCTCCGTACTCTTTAAATACGCGCGCCATCTCTTCGGCACTGACTTGCGCCAGCCACTGCGCAGCACTGATCCCTGCATCAGGGTTCATGCGCATATCTAACGGACCGTCATGCATAAAGCTGAAGCCTCGCTGCGCATCATCAAGTTGCGGCGAAGAAACGCCCAGATCCAATAACACACCATCCACTGCAGCTAACAATTGACGTTGCTGCAACTCGGCATCCATTTCTGCAAAACTGCGCTGCACAATTGCAAAACGCGGGTCTTGCTGCTGTAACTCAAGACCGGTAGCAATCGCTAACGGGTCTTTATCAAAGCCCAACAACCGACCAGACGCGTCTAAATGGTTAAGAATTAACCGACTGTGACCACCACGACCAAAGGTGCCATCGACATAACAGCCAGCCGGACGTACTGCGAGAGCATTCACCGCCTCATCAAGCAATACCGTGATATGACTAAACTGTTCGCTCATCATTATAGAACCAGATTCATTAATTCTTCGGGCAGGTGGTCAGGGTTTTTAATATCCTGCAAATCCCTGGTAAGTAGCGCATTCCACTTATCTTCATCCCACAACTGAAACTTATTCAGCTGCCCCACCAGCATGACCTGCTTAGTCAGCCCTGCTTGTTCGCGCAAACGCGCCGGAATCAGCAGCCGGCCACTGCTATCGAGCTCTAAATCCACCGCGCTACCAATCAGTAATCGATTGAGCTGTCGTGTTTCTGGACGCAAAGAAGGCATTTGACTGAGCTGTGCTTCAATTCTTTCCCAGTCCGGCAAAGGGTAAATACACAGGCAAGGATCCGCTAAGTCGATCGTAATGACCAACTGCCCGTCGCAACGCTCAATAAGCTCCTCTCGATACCGACTCGGCATCGCAAGGCGCCCCTTGGCGTCAAGATTTATAGCGCTGGATCCACGAAACACGAGCGTGCACCTTTATTATTCGACATTTATGCGAGAAAACCCACTTTTCCCCACTTCACGCCACTTATGCACACTATAGAAATCCGAGCCCCCCACCGTCAAGCGATAAACAAAGGAAACCTTTTATATTTCTTGAACTTAGATACAGTTATTAAAATAATCGCAGACTAAAAAAGTACTTTTTAAAAACAACCACATACAAGTGAATACCTTAACAAGGGAAGTTAAAGTAAAGCATTAAGAAGAGGTGTTATTTTCGTTCTGACCAACGGTCGTTAGACAGATAACAGAGAAATGGAGAGCCGATCTGTAAGCCGGGTTTTGTCGTGAACAGTCATTCCTCTAGGATCGCCATCACTGACGACCTCAAGCAACCTACCCGAGTCCAGCGCGGGCCACGCCAATGGACTCCTATTTGGTCTTGCTCCAAGTGGGGTTTACCTAGCCACGGACTGTTACCAGCCGTGCGGTGCGCTCTTACCGCACCTTTTCACCCTTACCGGCACGTGCGTGCTTAGGCGGTTATTTTCTGCGGCACTTTCCATAGGCTCACGCCTTCCAGGTGTTACCTGGCACTTTGCCCTACGGAGCCCGGACTTTCCTCCCTCGCATTACCGAAGCAATGCAACAGCGACTGTCCGATCGACTCTCCGCCGCGAAGAGTACGGTGCATTAAGCCGTACCGCAAGCCTTTGCGTGAAAAGTTTACTCCGCCACCCATCCTAACGCGCGATCACGCTCTAGCCAGCGCAGCATGCCATGCCCATCAGCAAAACCGCTGGCTAAACAGGCGGTTAATAAGTAACCACCAGTCGGTGCATCCCAGTCGAGCATTTCGCCGGCGCAAAACACACTGGGTAACGATTTGAGCATCAGATTGTGATCCAACATCTCTGCTTTAACTCCACCTGCAGTACTGATTGCCTCAGCTATGGGTCTGGCGCGCAATAATTGAATCGGCAAGGCTTTAATCAAAGCGGCTAACTGCGCCATATAATGGAAATGCTCTACAGGTGCGCACTCTCGCAGCAAAGCGGCTTTCACGCCGTCTAAACCCAACTGCTGCTGCAAGTGCTTACTTAAGGTTTTTTTACCTCGCGGTCTTTGTAATGCCGCAAGTACTTCTGCGTAGTATTTATTCGGCAAACACTCCATTTCCAGCACGCAATGCCCTTGTGCCGCAATCTGATGACGAATCTCGGCCGACAGCGCATAAATCAAACTACCCTCTACACCCGTTGCGGTGAGCAGCCACTCGCCCTGACGGTAGACCTGTCCTGCAACACGTAACGCACAGTTTTTGACCGGTGCCGCCACCCATTTATCCAATAGAAAAGTGCTCCAAGCAGCCACATCAAAGCCACAGTTACTCGCCTCCAAGGCCGCTATTGCCACACCACGTTGCTGCAGCACGGGGATCCACGCCGCATCCGAGCCCAAGCGCGGCCAGCTGCCACCACCTAAGGCCAGCCGCACAGCGTTTGCCTGCACCTGGCGCTCACCTGCGTCGGTGGCCATGCGTAGTGCACCTTGCGCATCCCAGCCCAGCCAACGACTGCGCGTATGAATTTTCACGCCCAAGCCCCTCAGGCGTTGCAACCACGCACGCAATAAAGGTGCAGCTTTCATTTCTTTGGGAAAAACTCGCCCAGAACTGCCAACAAAGGTTTCAATACCTAGACCATGCACCCAATGGCGTACGGCATCTGCATCAAACACAGCCAGCCAACGCTCAAGCCAATCTGTTTGTGCGCTGTAGCGCTGGATAAAAGTCGCTTTATCTTCACTATGGGTGATATTAAGACCGCCAATCCCCGCCAGCAAAAATTTACGCCCGAGCGACGGCATCGCATCAAACAGCTGCACGTTATACCCTGCTAGCGCAAGCACTTCAGCGGCCATTAACCCAGCAGGACCACCGCCGATAATACAAACGGGGGCTGCCATGGCGTTATGCTGAGAATTTGACATAAAGCTCATGCCTTTTGTTGAAGATTAAAAGTAAAAGAATAGCAGTCAAGTAAGAGATAGCCGACAAAAGCTGAAAAAATCTTTAATATCCACCACCAAACACAGAATAACTCCATCAATCGCATCTATCTGTAAGCCTTCACGAGGAACCTAATGAATTCAATTCTTGACCAACTAGTATCGCTATTGAGCATGGAAACCATTGAGGAGAACCTATTTCGCGGCGCCAGCCAAGACTTGGGTTTTCGCCAATTGTTTGGTGGCCAAGTACTTGGCCAAGCCTTATCAGCCGCCAGTCAGACTGTGGATGGCGAACGCCAAGCCAACTCGTTACACGGCTATTTCTTGCGTGCCGGTGATGCCAAAAAGCCAGTCATCTATCAAGTTGAGCGTGTGCGAGATGGCGGCAGCTTTAGTACCCGCCGCGTCACCGCGATCCAAAATGGTCAAACTATTTTCACCTGCAGCGCCTCTTTTCATCAGCAAGAAGAAGGCTTTCGCCACCAAACTGAAATGCCTGATGTACCACAGCCTGAGGATCTCATTCCGGAAGAAGAGCTCTCGCCGCGCTTAGCAAAGGCTTTAAGCCAAGAAAAACGTGAAAAAATGCTGCGCGCCAAAGCCATTGAAACGCGCCCTGTACAGGTATTAGACCCGCTCCATCCGGCCATTAGCGCGCCGATCAAGCAAGTTTGGTTCAAAGCGGCCGGGGTTTTGCCCTCTTCGCCGGCACTGCATAAATACTTGCTGGCCTATGCCTCTGATTTTGGTCTACTCACCACTTCGCTATTACCCCATGGCGCGTCTATTTGGCAGCCGCACATGCAGGTTGCCAGTCTCGATCACTCCATCTGGTTTCACGAAGAAGTATGCTTAGATGATTGGCTGCTCTACTCTATGGATAGCCCCTGGGCAGGCAATTCTCGTGGTTTTGCTCGCGGCAGCATCTATACCCGTGATGGACGCTTAGTTGCTTCTGTCGCGCAAGAAGGCCTGACCCGCTCCCGCGGTGATTGGCAGCACAAGGATATTATGGGTTAAGTCATGCCCGCCTATTTACGTGACTGCAGGCACTGGGTGTTTGATATGGATGGCACCTTAACCGTTGCTGTGCATGATTTCCTGTATATTCGTCGCATGCTAGACATCCCTGAGCAAGCCGATATTTTAGCTCACCTTGCCTCATTGCCTCGCGCTGAAGCCATGCAAAAACATGCATGGCTTCTTGAGCATGAACGCCAGCTCGCACTCAATGCACAGCCGGCAGTGGGCGCGATCGCATTGGTTAAGCACCTACATGAACGTCAACGCAATCTCGCCATTCTCACCCGCAACGCGCAAGAACTGGCATTGATCACGCTAAAAGCGATTGGCCTTGCCGATTATTTCGCACCGCAATCAATCTTGGGTCGTGAGCAAGCCATCCCCAAACCTAACCCAGATGGCTTACTCAAAATCGCGACGCATTGGCAGGTTCAACCCCAAGAAATAGTGATGGTCGGTGATTTCCATATGGACTTAAAAACCGCACAGGCGGCGGGTTCTTATGCCGTACAAGTCAATACAGCCCATAATCTATGGCCAGAACTAACAGATTTTCACGCCATCGATTGCCAACAGTTATTACACGCAGTAAGTGACTGACAATAAACACGCCACACCAATAACCTAGCAGTTATCTAGACAGCACCTAAACTGCGCAAGCTCGGCGTGCTCGCTTAGCGCGGTTTAGCATTGCTCGGCTTAGGCTTATGCCGACTCGGCACAGCCAAACGAGGTGCTGGCCGGATCGCCACGACTTGCGGTTTACTGTTGGCTGAAAAGGCATCACCCAACTGAATATTACCGCCTGCAGTAGCTTTATTCTTTTTTGCTTTCTTTGGCTTTTTGATACGACCCACACCCAACTGCGTTTCTGGCAAACGGTGCTCAGCATAAAAACCAGGCTCATCAAAGCGCGGTAAATTAATGCCCATCAACTCTTCAATGGCAATTAACTCGTCCAACTCATCGGCGCTGACTAAAGAGATCGCCTCACCACTGAGCCCGGCACGACCAGTGCGGCCAATTCGGTGCACATAGTCTTGCGCCACGCTAGGCAAATCAAAGTTCAGCACATGCGGTAACTGCTCAATATCTAAGCCGCGCGCTGCTACATCAGTAGCCACCAGCACTTGCACTCGACCTTTCTTAAAGTCTTGCAACGCACGTAAGCGTGCCGGCTGTGTTTTGTCGCCATGGCTCGCATCAGCCGTCACCTGCGCTGCCAGAAGTTTTTTTTGCAGTGACTCAGCGCCTTTGCGTGTACGCACAAAAACTAACACTTGCCCCCACTGCCGACTGCTCAACAAATGTAAAAGCAGTTCTGTTTTGTCTTTTTTGTCCACTACTAATAGGTATTGTTTAACGGTTTCTGCAGCCGAGTGCTTCGGGGTCACATCAATACGTATCGGATCAATCAGTAACTTACCGGCCAAGGTGCGAATCGGTCCAGAAAAAGTTGCAGAAAACAATAACGTTTGCCGCTCACGCGGCATCACTGAAAACAGTGCGTTCAACTCTTCGGCAAAACCTAAGTCGAGCATACGGTCCGCTTCATCCAGCACCAATATTTGCATTTGGTTAAAACGCACCGCATTTTGCTGATACAAATCCAATAAACGTCCGGGCGTTGCCACCAACACATCAACACCGCGGCGCAAGCTCATCATTTGCGGATTGATACTAACGCCGCCATAGGCAACTGCAGTGCGCAAAGGCAAATCACCAAGGTATTTACGGATCGACTCATGCACCTGTTCTGCCAACTCGCGTGTTGGCACCAAGACCAAAGTGCGCACACAGTTAGAGGTGACCTTGTCACCCTGGGTCAACAATAGCTGCAAGACTGGCAAGGTAAAAGCCGCTGTTTTACCTGTCCCCGTTTGCGCCGCCGCCAAAACATCTTGGCCCGCCAAAATTGGAGCGATCGCCTGCTGCTGAACGGCCGTGGGCTGTTGATAATCTAACCGCTGCAGATTCGCCAACAAAGCCGGCATTAACCCTAAGTATGCAAAAGACATGAACTCTCTACCTTAAAACTGAGCTGCCTAAATAGGCGTATAAAGCATTCTATAACGTTTCCCCAGCAGACTCTCAAATAAGTTGGGCATTAATTGATAGCCACATCAATTGCTCACTGCCAGCAGCATCTTGCTAACATACCAGTGAACAAAAACCATCTTTTTGCTAATTATGCGCTATGCTAAATCCGTAATAACTCATCAAATGAAGAGGCTGCAATGAAAGTCTTACGTGCAATGTTATTAATCATCAGCCTATTTTCTGCCTTCTCTGCTAATGCCCAAGCACGACAACTGGTTACTGTAGGTTATTACGAGTTTCCTCCAGCGTCATATACTGACAGTGCAAACCAACCTAGTGGCTATATTCTTGAGCTGGGCCGCACGCTACTGACCCATGCGGGTTATGACGTTGCCTTTAAAGCTTTACCTTCCGCACGCCTCTACTCAGACTTAATTTCAGGCAATATTGACCTCTGGCTTGGAGCGCCAAATAAGACTGAACTGGCCGGCCACACCTTAGAAAGCACAAAAACTCTTGGCGAAATCACGCTGGCCGTGTATTACCACCCGGAATCCAAACCACCCCGCTTGCCGGATGATTTAAAAGGCAAAAAAATTATTTTAATCGGCGGTTATAGTTACTGGCATCCCATCAGTGACTGGTTGGCTGATAGCGCTCTTAATTTAAAAGTGACACGCACCAGCAGACACACTTCAGCCATAGCAATGCTACTGCGCAAACGCGGCGATTATTTATTTGACTACCTCGATCCTGTACGCGACGCTCAACAAAAATTAGGGTTAGATGAACTGTCTCTACCCAATATAATTCTTCACAGTGTGCCCGCAACATTTATTGTATCTAAGCGCGCGCCCAATGCAGAAAAGATCTTAGCCGACCTCGAATTGCAATTTGATATGTTCAACAACTCACGCCTCTATCAGCATACCCACTAGCTCATTGCATGGGGTGAGTTACTGGATAATTTCACGTATAATTATTTTTTTATGCTGAAGATCACATCACTATGCCATCATCCGAATCCATGATTGCGTCCGCTAAACGCACCATCAGTCTTGAACAAGCTGCAATTAGTAGCTTATTAACTCGAATCGATGCCAATTTTGTTAAAGCATGCGAGCTGATTCTGGCGTGTAAAGGGCGTGTAGTGGTCGTTGGTATGGGCAAGTCGGGGCATATCGGTCATAAAATAGCGGCAACACTTGCCAGCACCGGCACCCCAGCTTTTTTTGTTCATCCCGCTGAAGCCAGCCATGGCGACATGGGCATGATTACCCGTGACGATCTAGTATTAGCCTTATCCAACTCAGGCACTACCAATGAAATCATCACCTTACTGCCCTTAATTAAACGCCTTGGCATCACGCTAATTAGCATGACCGGCAATCCAAATTCGCCACTGGCAACTGCGGCGCAAGCTAATTTAGACACCCATGTTACGCAAGAGGCTTGCCCTCTTAATCTAGCACCCACCTCATCCACCACAGTGACGTTAGTGCTTGGTGATGCTTTAGCAATCGCCTTACTAGAAGCTCGTGGCTTTACCCCAGAAGATTTTGCCTTTTCACACCCCGGCGGCGCACTGGGTCGACGCTTACTGCTTAAAGTTGAACATGTCATGCACAGCGGCGCTGAGTTGCCGTCAGTACCTTGCGGCGCCTCTTTACGCTCAGCTTTATTAGAAATGACACAAAAAAACCTTGGCATGACATTAATCCTTGCAGCGGATCAAACTTTAGCAGGCATTTTTACTGACGGGGACTTGCGCCGCGCACTAGACAAAGGCATTGATGTACGCGAAGCCAGCATTGACGATTTAATGACTCCTGGTGGTAAAACAGCGCGCCCTGAAATGCTTGCCGCCGAAGCGTTAAAAATCATGGAAGACCATAAAATCAGCTCACTGCCTGTAATTAACGAACACAATCAAGCCATTGGCGCGCTCAACATGCACGATTTATTACGCGCAGGAGTGATGTAATGCTGAGCTTAAATAATATTGATTTACTCCAACGTGCTCGCAATGTGCGCTTGTTAGTGCTTGATGTTGATGGCGTTCTAACGGATGGCAAACTTTATTTCTTAGCTGATGGCAGCGAAGCCAAAGCCTTTAGCACCCTTGATGGCCAAGGCATAAAAATGCTGATGAATTCGGGAGTCAAGGTTGCCATCATCACTGGACGCACTTCAACGATTGTCGAGCGTCGTGCGGCAAACCTAGGCATCATGCACCTGATACAAGGCCGCGAAGACAAACGTACAGCCTTAGACGAATTACTCAGTTCTCTGCAACTTTCCTATGATCAAGTTGCCTATTTAGGCGATGACTTGCCTGATCTAGCGGCAATTCGCTGTGTTGCTTTAGGCGTAGCTGTGGCTAATGCCAATACCTTTGTGCGCCAGCACGCGCTTGCAGTCACGGTATTAGGCGGCGGTGAAGGCGCGGCACGTGAACTGTGCGAATTTATTATGGCCGCACAAGGCACACTTAACACCGCACTAAACGCTTATTTATAATTAATTACGGTTGTTTCTATGTCTGCTAACCTAAGGCTTGTGCTATTTTTTGTACCTTTTGCGCTACTCGTCGCTGCATTAGGTTACTGGAACATCGACAGCTCCACGCCTGACAACCAACACAGCAATGCGCAAGCCAAGAAAACGATCGATTTCTTTGCCCAAGGCACACAAACATTACAATTTACCGATGAAGGCACAATACAATATGAGCTCAGCAGCCCTCATCTAGAACACACGCAAGATGATGATATTACGGTATTATTGCAGCCCGATTTGTTACTTTTTCGTGGCACTGATTTGCCTTGGCATATTTCCAGCGAACGCAGTGAAGTCAGCCCTGAAGGTAAAGAAGTTGAATTACTCAAAAATGTGCGCATTGAGCGCATCGATGAGCAGGGACGTCCAACGATCCTAACGACAGAACAACTGACTTATGTGCCGGAAACTGAGTATGCTCATACCAAGCTTGCGGTAAAAATTGAAGCAGCCAACGGTGTAACAACCGGCGTTGGCATGCAAACCTATTTGAACGAAAGTAAAATGCATTTACTTTCTAACGTGAGAGGCCGACATGAAGTTCGCTAGCACAACCGCTTTACTTATTGCCGCAAGTTTCAGCATGTTCAGTGGACTTGCTCAGGCTTTACCGAGCGACCGCAACCAGCCCATTAATGTCCAAGCCGATAGCGCAGAGATGGATGATAAGCGCGGCGTTGCGATCTATCGCGGCGACGTCATCATCACCCAAGGTACACTTAAAATTACTGGCGATACAGTCACTATTACGCTCGACCAAGCCGGTGATATTGATGTATTCACTTCTGTTGGTAAACCGGCCTATTACGAACAAAAACCTTCGGAAAACAAGGATATCGTTCAGGCTTACGGTTTAACTATTCAGTACTTTGCCAATAATGAAAAAATCATCATCATTGATCAGGCCAAAGTCATTCAGCAAGGCAATACGTTCCGCGGCGAAAAAATCATCTACGATACAAAAAAACAAATCGTCACCGCCGGGCGCGGCAAACAAGGCACAATTAGTACACCTTCGCCACGAATCAATATGGTCATCCAACCCAAGAACAAAACAGAGCCAGCCGCACCATGAGCAGTACCTTGATTGCTAAAAACTTAGCCAAATCCTATAAAGGTCGCAAAGTCGTACATGACGTCAGCATCGCCATTGAAAGCGGACAGATTGTTGGCCTACTCGGTCCTAACGGTGCGGGCAAGACCACATGTTTTTATATGATCGTTGGGCTCGTCAAAGCAGATAAAGGCACGGTTTTTATTGACCAAACCGATGTCAGCTTTCAACCCATGCATGGCCGCGCTCGCGCTGGCATAGGTTACTTGCCACAAGAAGCTTCGATTTTCCGCAAGCTTAGCGTGGCCGATAATATTCTGGCCATCCTCGAATTGCGCAAAGACTTAGACCGCGCTGGACGTCTGCAAGCACTTGACGAACTGCTACAAGAATTTAGCATCACCCATCTACGCAATAACCTTGGTATGAGCTTGTCTGGAGGTGAGCGACGTCGTGTTGAAATTGCTCGCGCCCTAGCCACTAATCCTAAGTTTATTTTATTGGATGAGCCTTTTGCCGGTGTTGACCCTATCTCCGTCGGCGATATCAAGCAGATCATTCACAATTTAAAAGATAAAGGCATCGGCGTTTTAATTACCGACCATAATGTGCGAGAAACCCTAGACATCTGTGAGACCGCCTATATTGTCAGCGACGGTCAGATTATTGCTGCAGGCGAACCAAGCAGTATTTTAGAAAACCAACAGGTTAGGGATGTGTACTTAGGTCAAGAGTTCCGTCTATAGAGAGTCTTTTTTATAGGGTCATTTGCGCTAAAAGTGCCCCTACTTTCAAAAATTTAAAGCTCACTTTTCACCATCATCTGTTTGTCAAGTCTAGGCAAACACAAAAAAATCAGGCATAAATCTTGCTTAGAGCCGATTCTGGCGTATGGATGATTAGGAGTTGAGCCCTGCCACTATGAAAGCCTCGCTCGTTTTAAAGATGGGTCAAAACCTGACCATGACGCCACAACTGCAACAAGCCATTCGTTTGTTGCAGATGTCGACGCTGGATTTGCAAGAAGAAATCCAAGACGCCTTGGACAGCAACCCGATGCTCGAACGCGAAGAAGAGGGTGAAACAGACAGCCATGTCACTGACACTAGCGATGACAGTCATGAGTACAACGCCAATACACAACAAAACACACCACAAGAACCCAGTAACAGCGCAGAAAACCTAGCCGATGCCAATGAATGGAACGAACAGATTCCAAGCGAGCTAGAGATCGATACCTCCTGGGAAGATATTTATCAAACAAGTGCCAGTAACCTGCCGAGCGCCAACGCTGACGACTGGGATTTCACTAGCACGACATCCGTTGGTATTGATCTACAGTCTCACCTTCTATGGCAATTAAATCTCGCAAAAATGTCAGATGATGACCGTATGATCGCTACTGTCATCATTGACAGTATTGGCGAGGATGGTTACTTACAGGACTCGCTGGAAGACATTCTTGATGCGTTTGATCCTATGCAACACATTGAAATGGACGAAGTTGAGATGGTTCTCAAACGCATCCAACAGTTTGAGCCAACCGGTGTGGCAGCACGCGATCTCAGCGAATGTTTACTCCTGCAGTTGCGCAGCATGCCAAACACGACGCCCTGGCTCGCTGAGGCGAAAAAACTGTGTGCCGAGCACTTGGAGCTACTCGGAAGCCGCGATTATGCTCAACTGATGCGGCGCATGCGCATCAAAGAGGACGCCCTAAAAGAAATAGTGCAGTTAATTCAGACTTTAAATCCACGCCCTGGCGCAGTGATTGAAAGCACTGAGCCTGAATACATTGTTCCCGATGTGATTGTGCGCAAAGCCAATAACCGCTGGATTGTTGAACTTAATCCTGACATTGCGCCACGCCTCAAGGTCACCTCACAGTATGCAAGTATTATTCGTCGTGCTGACAACAGTGCAGACAACACTTTTCTGCGCACCCAATTACAAGAAGCACGCTGGTTTATTAAAAGCCTGCAAAGTCGTAATGAAACGCTGATGAAAGTGGCGACTAAAATCCTCGATTACCAGCGTGGCTTTTTTGACTATGGCCCAGAAGCGATGAAGCCTTTAGTTTTAGCCGAAATCGCGGAAGCAGTGGGGATGCATGAGTCAACCATATCAAGGGTGACCACACAGAAATATATGCACACTCCGCGCGGAATCTTTGAGTTAAAATACTTCTTTTCTAGCCATGTGAGTACTGCGCAAGGCGGCGAATGCTCATCTACCGCTATTCGTGCCATCATTGCAAAGCTCGTTGCTGCAGAAAATCCTAAAAAACCATTGAGTGATAGCAAAATCGCTGGTCTACTGGAAGAACAGGGTATACAAGTGGCACGACGCACCATTGCTAAATATCGAGAATCGCTCGGAATTGCCTCTTCAACTGATCGAAAGCAATTATTATAGACATTGGTCAGTAACACTTAATTTACGCAGGCGTTACAATCCTGCTAACACCGCATTAAGCAGTGAATCTAAGGAGAACGGTATGCAAATAACTATCACAGGTCATCAACTGGATATTACTGAAGCGCTACGCGAATACATCAATGGAAAATTCGCCAAGCTTGAGCGTCATTTCGATAAAATAACCAGCATTCGTGTCACGCTTGGTGTAGAAAAAGTGAAGCAAAAAATTGATGCAACCCTGCTGATTGCCGGTGGAGAAATTATTGGTAATGCTGAGCATGACGACATGTATGCTGCAATTGACCTACTGATTGATAAACTGGATCGCCAGTTAATCAAGCACAAGGAAAAACAACTGGAACGTCAAAAAGGCGCGCTTGAACGCTAATAAACTCATGATTCGATTAGAACACATCCTGACCCCGGCCCGTTCGCAAGTGAACGTGCCGGGAGGCAGTAAAAAACGCGTGCTAGAATACATTGCCCACCTCATTGCCACCGACCAACCACAGATTGATGAAGACACGTTATTCGAAAGCCTAGTCGCAAGAGAAAAACTTGGTTCAACAGGCTTTGGCGATGGTATTGCAATCCCGCATTGTCGACTCATTGGCTGCACAGCGCCAATCAGCGCTGTTTTGCACTTAGAAACCGCTGTCGATTTCGATGCCATTGACGGTGAGCCCGTTGATCTTTTATTTGTACTTTTAGTACCTGAAGAAGCGACCGATGAGCACTTAGAGCTGTTACGACAAATTGCAGGTATTTTTGAACAAGAAGACGTACGCGAGCGCTTACGCAATGCTGCAGACAATAACGCTCTATATCAAACGGTGCTCAATGCGCAACTTTAGGGGTTGGATAACATGCGTTTAATTATCGTCAGCGGTCGTTCAGGCTCAGGTAAAAGTACTGCACTGAATGTATTAGAAGATAACGATTTTTACTGCATCGACAATCTCCCAGCCATGCTGCTACCAGAACTTGCGGAACGTAGTTTATTGGTAGCTGAATTAGTACATCCACAAATTGCAGTGTCGATTGACGCGCGCAATGCCCCCAACCAACTTGAGCGCTTTCCAGAACTGCTAGCAGGTCTGCGTGAACGCCATATTGTGTGTGATGTTTTGTATCTGGATGCTGATGATGAACCTTATTAAAACGCTTTTCTGAAACGCGCCGACGTCATCCGCTAACAAATGATTCGCGCTCCTTGGCTGAAGCCATTCGTGATGAGAAAGTTCTGCTGGCGCCGATTACCGACCTTGCTGACCTGACCATTAATACATCTCACCTCAATCTATACCAGTTACGTGACAGCATTAAACTGCGCTTACTGGACAAGCCAGAACCTGGTACTGCTTTTCTGATTGAATCCTTTGGTTTTAAGCGTGGCGTCCCAGTTGATGCCGACGTAGTATTTGATATTCGCTGCCTACCCAATCCTTATTGGAAGCCTGATTTACGTGCTTATTGCGGCCTTGATCAACCGATCATTGACTATCTAAACGAACAAACCGATGTTGAAGAAATGTATGCCGACATTTATGCCTATTTGGCTAAATGGCTGCCGCGCTTTGCTGCCAGTAATCGCGCCTATGTCACCATAGCGATTGGCTGTACCGGCGGTCAACACCGCTCGGTCTATATGGCGCAACGTCTAGGGGAAGCCTTACGCCAAAAGTTAAGCAACGTACAGATCCGCCATCGCGATGCGGTGCGTATCAACGAGAACCCCCATGCCTAGCTGCAAAGTGACAATTATTAACAAGCTCGGTTTACATGCAAGAGCCGCTGCCAAGTTTGTCTCGCTCGCCAATAGCTTCCCTTGTCATATCAGCGTCGGCCGCAACAGCGATAACCTGTGTAACGGCAAGAATATTATGTCAGTCATGATGCTGGCTGCCAGCAAAGGCACAGAGTTGTACATTTACGCTGACGGCGAACAAGCCGAGCAAGCACTGGCCGCCTTACAAGCACTGATTGCCGAGCGTTTTACTGAAGAGTGCTAAGTCCTAGAAATTAGCCTGCGTTCAAGCAGTGCGGCCCATCCACTAAAGGATCGTTAATCAAAGTACTCACACGCCGCTCATGCAGTTGTGGCTGCTCAGTGCTCGCTAGCACTTCACGCAGCTGTTCATCGCTGCTCTCAGGATCTAACCACAATTGTTGCTGTTGCTGATTAAGAATGATCGGTCGACGCAAGTGCGCCGCCTGCTGAGTAATCAACGCAACACTGTAGTAATTATGCCCTGGCACTGTATAGACGTCCCAAAGCCCAGCAAAGTAAAGCAGCGGTTCATTAGTGCTGAGCCAGAACGGCTGCTTGCGCTGCACACCGCGCCACTCAAAAAAACCATTGGCCGGTAACAAGCACCTTTGTTTGCGCCAAGCCTTTTGAAACATCGGCAAAGTGCTAACTGTTTCCACGCGCGCATGCGCAACCGCTCGGCTTAAATCGGTCATCCAGTTTGCGGTAAATCCCCAAAGCGCTAGAGTTGCATGACGCTTCCCTGCATTGTCATAGACCATCAGCACTTGTGATTTAGGCGCTAAATTCCAGTGCGCACGCATGTGCTGTGGAAATCCAGGTAGCTGCCCAAGGGCTTCAGGCCAATTAAATAGCGCATAACGTCCTGACATTATTCACTCACTTCTAACATTCTAAGAAACCATGCGGATCAACCAGCGCTTCTTGAGCCTCATCCATGAGCGGTGTGGCCTGCTGATAGCCACGAATCAGCTCTTTCGCACGCACGGCATGCTGGTCAGCCACCATCAGTCCAAGCAGTCCTAAGGCCGGTAACTCGCCCATGCCGCCGATCAAATCAGCACCCTGCAAATGCACAGTAATACCTTCGCTGTGCAACATGCTGATTAACATTTGCGCCTCTATCAAATCCACCGGATCATGAATCCTTTGCACTATAGAACTCCTCTGCAAGTCAGCAATGATTACAGGTATAATAGCCCAATTATCTAACCTGGCAGTGCCCTCAGCACTGCACTGCAGCCCAATAAAGAGAGTCACATGGATCAATTTGACAGCATTCGCCCTTACAATGACGACGAAGTGGCGCCGGTATTGCAACGTTTACTGGCTGATGCAGATTTTTTATCCATGATTACCCAGTACCGCTTTCCTAATGCTTCACGTTACATCGGCTGGCTACTGCGTCCAATCATTGCATGGAAACTGCGCAAGGAAATAAGCAACGTACAGAGTGTAGCAGCCCTACAACAACGTATTGAACCCTATGTTGAACAGAGCATTCGACAAGGCACTGATGGTATAAGCTTTTCTGGTATCGAACATTTACAGACAGGTAAGCGCCATCTGTATTTAGCCAACCATCGTGATATTGTCATGGATCCAGCTTTTGTGAATTACGCGCTATTCCAAGCCAAGCTGTCGACGCCACGCATTGCTATTGGCGACAATCTTTTACAAAGACCCTTTGTCAGTGATCTGATGCGCATCAACAAAAGCTTTATTGTGCAACGTTCGCTCACCAACCGCCGTGAAAAACTCGCCGCCTTTCAAGTGCTGTCTGCCTATATCAATCATTCTATTGTGCACGATCAAGAGTCAATTTGGATTGCGCAAGCAGAGGGTCGTGCCAAAGACGGCGATGACCGCACCGAAAGCGCTATTTTGAAAATGTTCCACCTATCACGCAAAGATGAAGATTTTCAAGCAGTGATCGCCTCGTTACAACTGACACCTGTCGCCATCAGCTATGAATATGATCCTTGCGATATGGCTAAAGCGCGCGAGCTCTACATCCGCGCCAGCACTGGTGAATACACCAAACAAATAGGTGAGGATGATGCCAGCATTGCCCTAGGTATTACGGGTTACAAAGGCCGTGTGCATGTGCACTTCTGCCCTGTTATAACAACCGGCTTTACTGATACAAAACAACTGGCGCAACTGGTTGACCAGCATATCTGGCGTGATTACCGTCTATTTCCTGTCCATTACTTAGCTTGGAGTATGTGGGAGCAGCGCGATAGCACTTTGCCCATCCCTGACATCAAAGATGTCTTTGCCTCTCAAGAAATTCTTAATGCTCAACAACATTGGCACAAGCGCCTAGAAGCGTGTCCGTCTGAGCATCGCCCTTATCTGATCATGCAGTATGCTATGCCGGTAGAAAACCAATATCGCAACACAGCGATACCCGCCTAAATTTTGCAGATACCCGCATCCACTTTTGAGGTTTTTATGCCCTGGTTACAAGTTCGTTTAGCGATTCAACCCGATCAAGCAGCCGCATGGGAAGACACCTTGCTCGAACTCGGAGCCGTGTCTGTGACCTTTATGGACGGTGAAGACCAACCAATTTATGAGCCCGACCTAGGTACCACACCGTTGTGGAGCCATACCCATTTATTGGCTCTCTTTGAAGCAGATGTGGATGCTCAAGCATTGCGCCAGCATATCCAACTACTGGGTGGCAGCAACACGCCTGAACTGCACATTGAACAGATTGAAGATCAAGACTGGGAGCGCAGCTGGATGGATAACTTCCACCCTATGCGCTTTGGCCAACGTTTATGGATTGTCCCGAGTTGGCATACAGCACCAGAACCTACTGCAGTAAACCTGTTGCTCGACCCTGGCTTAGCCTTTGGCACTGGCACTCATCCAACCACAGCTTTATGCCTTGAATGGCTTGATCGCCAGCCGTTAGAGGGTTGCAATGTTTTAGATTTTGGCTGTGGCTCAGGCATTCTGGCAATAGCGGCCAAGTTACTCGGCGCCGCACAATTGACCTGTACTGATATTGATAGCCAAGCACTAGAAGCCACCCGCGATAATGCCAATCGCAATGGGATTAAAGCAGAAGATTTACTGGTGTATTTACCACAAGATATGCCTGCTGGGCAGTTTGATGTGGTCCTTGCCAATATTTTAGCAGGCCCACTGGTGCAATTAGCGCCACAACTGATTGAACGCACACGCTCGGGTGGGCGCATTGCTCTATCGGGTATTCTAGCTGAGCAAGCGCAAGAGGTGCGTGATGCCTACAGCCAAGACTTTGCCTTAGCACCCACGCTAGAAAAAGATGTCTGGGTCTGTATTTCAGGTGTACGCCTTTAACTCATAATGCGATACAGTCAATGCAGTTTAACCGCCTATATACGTTAGACTGCAGCGTATTAATGCTTTATTTGAATTAACACAATTATGACCGACACTTTCATCACGCAATGCCCGCACTGTCAAACCAGCTTCCGTTTACAGCACAGCCAGCTCAGTGCGGCTCGCGGTTCAGTGCGCTGTGGTGCCTGTTTACAAGTGTTTAATGCTGCACGCCAAATCAACCCTGCACAAAACAAAATACCGAGCAGCCCACAACTGACACCAACAACGTCTGCTGCTGCGCTGATTTCTGACAACTTAGAGATTGATAAGCAACAAGCTGCAGCGGTAACAAGCGCCAGCAAAAAAACACTGATGATTCATGATGATATGGATTTGGATGATTTAGATGATCTTGATCTTGATGAAGAGTTAGCCCGCTTAGAGCGCGAAGAACAGCAACGTAGCAAAGAACTGTCCGGTGAATTTGCTGCCATACAAGCCAGCGTAAAGCCAAGTCCAGCGCCAATAGAGGACACCCTAGAAAGTGCCCCTTCAGCCCTCAATGACTGGAGTGATGAGTTGCTGGCACAAGAACCTGTTGCCCAATTAAGCAGTGTTGCAGTTAAAACTGAAGAAACTGAAACACCAGTACAACCGTTAAAAACGGCGCACCACTCAAGCACTACTGCACACTTTCAGGCATCAACAGGACCAGTGCGCATCGAGCCAATGACGGGGCAGCTACCTCGTTTTAGTGATGCCCCTCTACGTCTCGACTGGCAGCCTAAAAAAAGCCCTTGGCGACGGTGGTTGGCTTGGAGTGCCTTAAATCTCTGCGCCGTTTTACTGCTTGCAGGTCAATACACTTATCATAATTTTGCGCAACTGGCGCGCCAAGACAGCACACGCCCTTGGCTGGAAGTGATTTGCCCAGTGATTGCTTGTCAGCTGCCATCTAAAGTTGCTGTCGACAAAATCAAGAGCAGTAATTTGCTGGTTCGCAGTCACCCTGAATTTAACGGTGCCTTACTCGTTGACGCCATCATTTACAACCGCGCCTCCTTTAGTCAGCCTTTTCCGCTGCTAAAACTGACATTTTCCGATCAGCACGGGCAAGTGTTAGCCAGTCGCTTATTTCAACCGCTGGAATACCTTGGCGGCGAACTGGCAGGGCAACAATACATGCCACAGCAGACCCCCATTCATATCGCCTTAGAAATACTCGAGCCCAGCGGTGGCGCTGTCAACTACACACTGGACTTCGTCTCACCTGATTAACCAAGCAGCAGCGCAAAACGCTTTGCACTGCTGTAACTTGCAATACAATCTAGCTACCGGCAACCTTCATCCGTTCGATCAATACAGAACCCGTGCAGATACTGCCACGTCGATCAAGGTCATTGCCCACGGCGATGATCTGCTTAAACATATCGCGCATGTTGCCAGCAATGGTCACCTCTTGCACTGGAAATTGGATCTCACCATTCTCAACCCAATAGCCGCCGGCACCACGTGAATAATCACCAGTGACCATATTCAAGCCCTGCCCCATCAATTCAGTAACCAGCAAGCCACGGCCCATTTTTTTTAATAAAGCCGCTTGATCATCATTACCGTGAGTGACAAAAACATTGCGTGCTCCACCGGCATTTGCCGTGCTTGGCATACCCAGCTTACGCCCAGAATAAGTACTCAACATGTAATTGCACAACACACCATTTTCAATAAAAGGCTTCGCATAAGTGGCCAGTCCATCGCCATCAAAAGCACTGCTGGATAAACCGCCTGGCAGCAAAGGGCGCTCATCTAAAGTGAGCCACTCAGGAAATAATGTCTGCCCCAAAGCTCCGACTAAAAACGAAGCGTTGCGATACTGATTACCGCCCGCAATCGCGCCCAGTAAGCTACCGAATAAGCCGCCTGCCAACTCAGCAGCAAACAATACAGGCACATCACAGGTTGGCACTGACCGCGCACCTAAACGGCTAACAGTTCGTTCAGCCGCTATCCGACCAATGGTTGCCGCATCAGTGAGTAAATCTCCCCGGCGACCGTAGTCATACCAGTAATCACGCTGCATTTGCCCATCAGCTTGCGCGATCATCACACAGCTGATGCTGTGCCTTGTGCCTGCGTGCCCTGCAATCAAACCATGACTGTTGCCGTATACCGTACAGCCAGCATCACTGTTGACACTACTGCCATCGGCGTTGCTAATGCGCGCATCCGTTGCAAATGCAGCAGCCTCACACTCTAAGGCCAACTCAATGGCTTGTTCAGGACTTAGATCCCACGGATGCCACAGGTCTAAATCAGGAAACTCACGGGCCATCAACTGTTCATCCGCTAAACCAGCGAACTCATCAGCAGAGGCGTGTTTAGCAATCGCCAAAGCGGCTGCAACGGTCTCTGCAATCGCTGCATCACCACTGACAGTGGTGCTTGCTGAACCCTTTTGCTGCCCGTGATACACCGTAATTGAAAAGCCTTGGTCGCGATTAAATTCAACTGTTTCCACTTCTCCTTGGCGCACACTGGTGGCTAAGCCCTGATGGAGAGAAACTGCTACTTCACAAGCGCTAGCACCCTGCTGCTTAGCCACTGTAAGAATTTTTTCCACCTGTTTTTTAAGCTCAGGTAATGCTTGCGGACCGACACTTTCACTTACACTCATAGTTACTCCAAAGCATTTTCACAAGACCCTATCAAAGTATCAGCCTTGCTCTGTTATCATAGTGCCCTAATTGATTGGAACACCGTTATGTCTGACTATCTCGACGACTCGCTGGACGAAGAAGAAAAAAGCAAATCACAAGTCAAGCGCGAAATGCTGGCTTTGCAACAGCTAGGCTTACGCCTTGCAGACCTTAAGCCTGAATTACTGAATAAAATGCCGCTCAGTGACGAGCTGCGCAGAGCATTGGACGAAACCTGCAAACACACCGCGCACATTGCGCGTAAACGCCATTCGCAGTTTCTCGGTAAACTACTGCGCAATCACGACATTGACGCCATTATGCAGCCAATGAATCTGGCTGACAGTCAAACCCGTGAATACAACAACCGGTTTCATGCTTTAGAACGCTGGCGTAACCGTCTGATCGAAGAAGGTGATCCGGCGCTACAAAGCTTTGTCGAAGACTACCCCGATACTGATATTCAGCATTTACGTAGCTTAATTCGTCATGCTCAACATGAGTTGGCGCGTAATAAAGCACCAACGGCATCACGCAAAATATTTAAATATTTACGCGATTTAGATGAGCAGCGTCTTGGTTTAAAATAAACCTAGCACTTTTGGCGTATTGCTCTGAGTCATCCGCAATACGCCAAGTGCAGGACTAACAGCCCGTACCACCCACAGTCATACCGTCAATCTTCAAGGTCGGCTGACCTACCCCCACAGGTACTGACTGCCCTGCTTTGCCGCAAACGCCAACACCACTGTCTAACGCCAAATCATTACCTACCATGGAAACTTGACGCATAGCTTCTGGGCCATTACCAATTAAGGTCGCACCTTTAACCGGTGCAGTGATTTTGCCATCTTCAATTAAATAAGCTTCGCTGGTAGAAAACACAAACTTGCCGCTGGTGATATCCACTTGCCCGCCACCTAAGTTGGCACAATAGAGACCACGTTTGACCGAACTAATAATCTCTTGCGGATCACTTTCACCCGCTAACATATAAGTATTGGTCATGCGCGGCATCGGCACATGTGCGTAGGACTCCCGACGGCCATTACCGGTCGGCGCTACCCCCATTAAACGTGCATTCATGCTGTCCTGCATATAACCTCGCAGCACACCCTTTTCAATCAAAGTTGTGCACTGTGTTGGCGTACCTTCATCATCAATACTTAACGAGCCACGTCGTCCGACTAAGGTGCCATCGTCAACAATGGTACACAGCGACGACGCCACTTGCTGGCCAACTTTACCGCTGTAGGCGGAACTGCCTTTGCGATTAAAATCCCCCTCTAAGCCGTGACCTACGGCTTCATGCAACAGAACACCACTCCAGCCTGGACCGAGCACCACAGGTAAAGTGCCCGCTGGTGCAGCAATCGCTTCAAGATTCACTTGCGCCTGGCGCACCGCTTCACGGGCAAACTCCATAGCACGGTCTTGCTCTAAAAAGTAACGGTAGTCGGTACGCCCACCACCACCGGCACTGCCGCGCTCACGCCGGCCGTTGTGCTCAATAATCACACTGACGTTAAAACGCACCAACGGACGCACATCAGCAGCTAAACGCCCGTCCAAGGTCGCCACTAAAATCTGCTCCCAAGAGCCAGTTAAACTCACCGTCACTTGGCACACTCGGGAATCGAGAGCACGAGTTGCTGCATCAATTTTTTTCAGCAGCGCAACTTTCTCTTCACGACTGATCACTTCCAGCGGGTTATCGGCAGAGTATAAAGGTGTATGTGCCAGCGACTGAATAGCGATCGGCTGCACGTGCTGGCCAGATTGAGCGATGCTGCGCGAAGCCTGTGCTGCTTGCATAAGTGCTGGCAAAGTCAACGCATTGCTGTAAGAAAAACCGGTTTTCTCACCTGCTAGAGCGCGCACACCGACACCTTGATCAAGGCTAAAATTGCCTTCTTTAACGATACCTTCTTCAAGCACCCAAGCTTCAGAGATACGGTTTTCAAAATATAAATCAGCCGCATCAATACCCGGTCCAGCTAATTCGCTGAACACACTGGATAGCTGCTCTATTCCTAAGCCTGTTGGTGCCAATAAAACAGAACTGGCGCTGGCTAACAAATCACTCATTGTGTGTCCTCTGTGTCTGCTGGCGATAACTGCGCAACAGAAAATCGTTTGTGTTGCCAAATTGGCATACGTTGGCGAATCAGCGCCTGCTCGACAAGCGCGCCTGCATGGGTTAGACAGCCGGCACCGCTCGGTAACTCCGCTAACACCTTGCCCCAAGCATCAATGATTGCCGAGTGCCCAAAGGTTTCACGACCTAAGCCATGAACGCCACCTTGGTTAGCGGCCAATATGACACACTGGGTTTCTATCGCCCGAGCGCGTAACAAAACCTGCCAATGCGCAGCACCCGTCAATGCGGTAAAGGCCGATGGCACGCTAATCAACTCAGCACCAGCATCACGTAATGCACTGTACAACTCAGGAAAGCGCAAATCGTAACAGATTGTCATACCTAAGCGTCCAACCGGTGTGTCGACTACAGTGCAAGTTTGGCCAGCACGATAGCGCTCTGACTCGTTATAACGGCCTTGCTGATCAGCCACTGCAGCATCAAACAAATGCAGTTTATCGTAACGCGCCACACACTCACCGTGCGGATCAAATAACAAAGAGCTCGCGCAAGGCTTACCCGCAAGTTGTCCAGCAGCAAGCAATGGCACTGTGCCGCCGACAAGCCACAAACCCAACTCGCGCGCAGCCTGTGCTAACCAAGGTAAGATGGGGCCGCATTGCTGCGCTTCAAGGCTAGCGATATGCGCTGGATTAATATCACCCATTGCCGCAAAGTTTTCCGGCAGCACCGCCAATCGCGCACCTTCGGCTGCTGCCTGCTCAAGTAGTAACCGAGCACAACTTAGATTTTGGGCTATATGTTCTCCCGAGACCATTTGAATCACTGCAACCGTCATAGACGTTACCCACTGCGAATGCTTGCATATTCAGAACGCTGCTAACATTAGCAGCAGTGCCTAAGTTTACCCCGCAGAGCCTAAGGCACAACAGCTTATGCCATACTATAAAGCTGACTTATTTATAACGTGCCTATGCCTAAGACTTTTAACATCGAAAACCTAGAATGCGCACAGTGGCGTCAAGCAATCGCCCATGGCGACTTTAAACGTGGCAAAGCATATGCAGATCAAGGCCGCAGCAGCGTGCTGCAACTGCAAGGTGCAACAATCACCGCGCAATGCAAAGGCTCCGCTGGACAAACCTACTTACAAACGATAACACTAGTGGATAAAAACAGTTATTACGATGTTAATGGTCGCTGCTCATGCTACGTAAGTTATAACTGTAAACATGTGGTTGCCGCACTGCTGACTCTTGAACAAATGCAGCAACAAGGTAAGCCGCCCCTCAGTTTGCCGAATGAGGCACGTACACTCAGTCAAATTCAAAGTGCGCCAGCGCTACAAATCTTCGATGCGCCTGTGCAGCCACCAATACCACAGTTGACTTTTGGTAGCTTGTCACTGAAACGTTACGATGCACGTAGCACTCGTATGCAAAGTCAGGTACAGCATCGCGCAGCCTTAGCTTTCGACTATCAAGGTCATCTCTGCAGTGGCAAAGCAACGCCTGACTTTCTAGCCACCACAGGTCCTTATCAACGCCTGCGCATCACTCGTGATTTAGACTTTGAACAGCAATGCCGAGAACAGCTAAAGACACTCGGCTGGAAAATATCATTGCGCCGCAGTGATGCTGTACCGCAGAGTGCTGGCGATGCTTATGAATTGGCCAGCGAGGCAGCCTGGTTAACCTTTATGCAACAACCTTTAGCCAAGCTGCGCGAGCAAGGTTGGCGCACACTGATGCTGCCAGAGTTTCAATTCAATCTACTGACCATTGATCACTGGCATGCAGCCATTGAAGAGTCCCCAACCCTCGACTGGTTTTCCTTAGAACTGGGTATTGAGGTTGAGGGGAAAGTTATCAGCTTGCTACCAATTTTGTTACAGCTGATTCGCCAATCACCGAAACTACTTGATCAAAAATATTTAGCACAACGTGATGATAATGATGTTGTACTGGTGCACTTGGGTAAGCTTGGCCAGCGCGTAGCACTACCTTATGCGCGCATCCGTGGGTTACTGAGCAGCTTGGCTGAGCTGTATGTACAAGAGGCTATCAGTACCGATCACAAACTACGCTTACCGCGTCAAGAAGCTGTGCGCTTACTGCAACTGCAAGCTAAGGGTATCCAATGGCAAGGTGGTCAAACTATACGAGCCTTAGCCGAACGCCTTTCACAACCTTTAACAAGGTCAAGCCCTATCCCTGCAGGTTTAAATGCTAATTTACGCGCCTATCAGCATGCTGGCTTAACGTGGCTGCAAAATTTAATGCAATTAGGCATGGGTGGTATTTTGGCCGACGATATGGGCTTGGGTAAAACCTTACAGAGCTTAGCGCATATCCTTAGCGAGAAAAACGCGCAGCGCCTGCAGCATCCCGCGTTGATTATTATGCCAACCAGCCTAATAGCTAACTGGCAGGATGAAGCGGCACGTTTTACGCCACAACTCAAAGTGTTGTCCTTACATGGACAACAGCGTCATGCTCTATTTGCACAGATCACTGCAGCCGATATTGTTCTTAGCACCTATGCATTGCTATCCCGTGATAGCGAGCAGCTTTTAGCACATAAATGGCACATTGTGATTCTCGATGAAGCACAAACGATTAAGAATCCTCGCAGCAAAGCGGCCATCTGCGCTTCTCAATTAGATGCACAGCAGCGTTTATGCTTAACCGGTACACCTTTAGAAAATAATTTAGGAGAACTCTGGTCGCTGTTTAACTTCCTTATGCCCGGCTGGCTCGGCGACAATAAAAACTTTACTCGCCAATACCGCACCCCAATTGAGCAACATGCTGATGAACAACGCTTGGCGCATCTACAAGGTCGTCTCAAACCCTTTATTTTAAGGCGCAGCAAAGAGCAAGTGGCTCGCGAGCTGCCAGCAAAAACCGAAATCACCCAATTCATTGAGCTTACGAGCGCTCAACGCGATCGTTACGAATCGCTGCGCCTGGCCATGGATCAAAAAGTCCGCGGAGAAATCCAGCGCCTAGGCATAGGACGAAGTCATATTGTTGTCTTAGAGGCATTACTGCGCCTGCGCCAAGTTTGCTGTGATTTACGCTTACTCAGCACTGAGGATGCCACGCAATACAGCAGTAACGATTCAGCTAAGCTGCAGCATTTGCTGGAAATGCTACGTAGCTTTAGCGCGGCTGGGAGGCGTATTTTGGTCTTTTCACAATTCACTAGCATGCTGACTTTAATTGCTGACGAACTTGATGCAGCACAGATCCCTTTTGTGCAACTGACCGGCCAGACCCGCGATCGGCGTAGCCCAGTGCAACGCTTCCAAGCCGGAGAAGTGCCTGTCTTTCTCATCAGCCTGAAAGCTGGCGGAGTTGGCTTAAATTTAACCGCAGCCGACACCGTCATCCATGTTGATCCTTGGTGGAATCCTGCCAGTGAAGCGCAAGCCAGCGACCGCGCATATCGTATCGGGCAAACTAAGCCGGTTTTTATCTATAAGCTGATTGCTCGCGGCAGCGTTGAAGAAAAAATCCAACATCTGCAACAGCATAAAGCGGAGCTTGCCAGCAGTATTCTTGATGGCGGCGCCAGCGTCAGCGGTGGCTTAGATGAAGCCAGCATTGCAGCCCTTCTGGCGCCGCTTAGCCACTAGAGCCTATATATATATTTTATAAAAATCTGAAATTTGCTATGCTCGCCATTGGAC
>JAAXZZ010000103.1 GCA_012719655.1 Gammaproteobacteria bacterium
GCGTGATACCACGTCCTTAGCGAACAGCATCATCAAGCGATCTGGGTAGATAATGTTACCGCTGTTGGTGACTACACAGAGGCGGTCAGCATCGCCATCAAAGGCAATGCCAATATCGGCTTGTTCAGATTTAACCCGAGCAATTAAGTCGACAAGGTTGTCTGGCTTGCCTGGATCTGGATGGTGATTGGGGAAGCTACCATCGACATCGCAATATAAAGGAATAACGGTGCAACCTAATTCTTCGAGTAAGCGCGGCCCAATCACCCCGCCGACACCATTGCCGCAGTCAACGACCACGCGCAATGGTTTGGCAAGAACAATGTCATTGCGAATGTGTTCTAAATAGGTATCAAGCATCTCGACGTTTTCTAGCATGCCAACGCCATGGCTTAGGTCATCGTTAACAATACGGCTGTGCAGAGCAGTAATACGCTCATTGGCTAACGTTTCGCCAGCAATAACAATTTTAAAGCCGTTGTAGTCTGGTGGATTATGACTGCCGGTCACCATTACGCCAGAGCGCGCCTCAAGCATGTGTGTGGCGAAATACAAGACAGGTGTTGGCACCATGCCTAAATCCGTTACGTTACAGCCACAGTCAAGCAAACCTTGAATCAAGGCTTGCGCCATGTCGGGGCCGGATAAGCGCCCATCACGGCCCACAACTACGCCAGGCTCGCCGTTAGCGATACTTTCTGAACCGACCGCGCGACCAATCCAATAGGCGGTATCTGTGGTTAATGTCTGACCCACAATGCCGCGAATATCATAAGCACGGAAAATACTGCTCGGCACATCAGATGCAGCAGTTGTGCGTTGCAGCGAGTTGCTGGTTTGCTCTAAACCAAATACGTCGAGGTCTTCTTCTAAAATATCGATATCCAAAATGTCCGTATCCAGAGGCTGATAAAATGAATCGGCCGTGTTGTTTGTATGTGTGTTAGCTGTTGGTGCGGTTTCTGCGCTTGATGCTGAGGAGTGATCATCGGCTGGTTTGGTTTTTTTAGATGCCTTAGCAGCGTTGGCTTGTACATTGCGCGTCAAGTTTTTTGCAAACGCTTGCAAAGCAATCATATGCAAATCAAGCGGTTTAATGCTTTTACCTTGAGCCCAGTCTTGCATGGCTTGGCTCAAGGTTTGCGCGTCTGCACGTAACTGTCGCTGTATTGTTGCATGTATAAAGTACAGCGCACTTAGCAGAAACAATACAGCTAAGCCTAAGGCTAAAAGCAAGGACGATAGCAGGGAGGACTGTTGTGCAAGATTGCTTGGCGTCGTCAGGACTAAGGTCCAGTTCGGATGTTGTGTGTTAAAGCTATAGGTTGTGCCATTGTCCGGCATTTTGCCTTGGCTGTAGAGGGTCTGCAGTGGTGCATTCTGAAACTGTTGCTGCAGGGTAACCTGTAATTGGCTGTTAGAAAAAACCGGCAAACCTTTAAACACAGAGGCAGCGTCATACGCCACTAATAAACTGCCGGCTGATTTGGCAGCACTGAGTTTGGCGGCACTGTACAGCAACCAGCGTTGCCCAACTTGCAGAGCTTCTGGTTGGGGCTGTTTACCGCTTTCTGCGCGATGCAATAAATCTAAGGCAGCAAAGTTGATCGGGGCATTGCGGTTATGGTCTTGCGCTGTTTGACCTGCAGGACTGATGAAGGCATCGATAGCACTTGCTCTGTGCAATAAGCTGCGTTCAGTCGAGCGCTTAAGTTCTGGATCATTGCTTTGCAAAACCAAGGCGAGATATGGATTGCTGGCAGCACTTTGGGTGTCTGCTTGAATAAAGGCGAGACGTTGATTGATCGCTGCAGTGTAGGCCGCTCCCCAGTTGTCAATTTGTTTTTGAGTTTGCTCGGCATTGTATGCGGATTGGTTGAACCAGATCACTGCACTGGCCGCTAGCAGGCCGGCCACTGCAATGAGTAAGCTTGGCAGCATATAGCGCAAACTTTGAGTGGCTTTGTCGTCAATGGTTTTTGGCAGCTCTAAAGCTTGTTGATTATTTTTTTTACGCTTGAAGAGTGACATTGTGCCTCCTGCAGCAGCTTTACCTGCGGGTGAATGCTAAATAATTATTTGCCAGTATGACCAAAGCCACCAGCGCCGCGCTCACTTTCTATAAAGCTATCAGTGATATCTAATTGAGCTTGAATTACAGGCACTAAGACCAATTGTGCGATGCGATCCCCAGGTCTAATAGTGAAGCGACTTGAACCGCGATTCCAGCAAGAAATTTGCAGTTGGCCTTGGTAGTCGGCATCAATTAAGCCTACTAAATTACCCAGTACAATTCCGTGTTTATGTCCCAATCCCGAGCGAGGCAAGATCATAGCGGCAAGGCTTGGGTCTTCAATGTAAATGGCTAGACCCGTTGGAATCAATACGGTTTGCCCAGGCTCTAGCTGTAAGTCTTCGTTGAGCATGGCACGCAAATCAAGACCAGCCGAACCTTTGGTGGCATATTCAGGTAAAGGAAACTCAGTGCCAAGGCGTGAGTCGAGAATTTGAGCTTGAATACGGCGCATAATTAAACCTTGTTGATGTGGGAAGCAATAAATGCAATCAGTTGGCGAGCGATTTTACTTTTGCTGGTCTGTGCGAATGAGGTTTGCTGTTGTTGGTGATCAATAACAGTGATGGCGTTGTCATCACTGTTAAAACCAATGGCGCTGTTGGCGACATCATTGGCAACAATCAGATCCAGGTTTTTATCGTGCAATTTGCGTGTGGCGTACTCCAGCAGATTTTGTGTTTCGGCAGCAAAACCAACACTAAAGGGGCGGTCAGCGCGCTGCGCTAAGGTTGCTAAAATATCGGGGTTACGAATCAGTTTGAGGGTTAAACCTTCTTCGATGCTGGGGTCTTTCTTTAACTTGTGTTCAGCGCTGAGCTCTGGGCGGTAATCGGCAACGGCAGCAGCGGCAATTAAAATGTCGCAGGGCATCGCCGCTTCAGCATTGGGGTCGAGTAAATCCACATGCACAGGATTGCCAGACAAAGCTTGCAAGGTCAGCGGCGTAATAAATTCACGCGCACCACGGGTCATGACTACATGCACTTCAGCGCCTAGGTCGCGTA
>JAAXZZ010000104.1 GCA_012719655.1 Gammaproteobacteria bacterium
CCCCAGGTGCTGACGCGATTGTGCGCCAGCATTGACCTAGAAGTACTTGCCATGCGCCGCATTCGCATTGGTGCTGTCTCCATGGGCAAACTGCCTTTAGGCCAATGGCGCTATTGCACACCAACACAAAAGTTTTAATATCCTTTTTCAAGACTGTTAACCGAGAAACCCTATGCTTAATAATGATGTCCTACGCAGCATTCGCTACACCCTTAACCTCAGCGATAGCGCTCTATTAGAAATGCTCAATAGCGTAGACCCCAACATGGATCTAGCAACCTTACGCAGCTATTTGGCCAGCTCAGAAGATGAGTCCTTTGTGCGTATGGATGATGAATTGATGGTGGGTTTTTTAGACAATTTAATCGTCAGTCGCCGCGGCCCTAGCCCTCAAGCGGCACCTGCGACTGAACTGCCACTGACCAACAACACCATCTTGAAAAAGCTACGAGTGGCTTTTACTTTGCAAGAATCTGACTTACTAGAAATACTCGATTCGGTTTCTTTCCATGTCTCCAAACCCGAGCTCAGCGCGCTGTTTAGAAAAGCCGACCACAAGAATTACCGTCCATGCGGCGATCAACTGCTGCGTCAGTTTCTGAAAGGTTTAACCTTGCGCTTACGCCCAGAGGCCGGTGCAGTCTAGTGATCGACACCTAGCACACATTTTACCGCGCTCATCGCGGCGCGAAGTCTATTTTTTAGAGCATGTTGGCGCATGCTCAATACGTTTTGAAGGATGAACTGACCGATGAGCACTGACACTTTCGCAGCCATGCCAGACGCACAAGGTTTCTTTGGCCCCTATGGCGGCCAATTTGTGCCCGACCACCTAAAGGCGATCATGGATGAAATCAATGCATCCTATGAAGAAATCTGTGCCTGCCCTGAGTTTCAAGCCGAACTGGCGAGCTTGTTTGCCGATTACGTCGGTCGACCTAGCCCGATTTTCCACGCCAAGCGCTTAAGTGAGCAGCTGGGTGGTGCGCAGATTTATTTAAAGCGCGAGGACCTTAACCATACCGGCGCGCACAAAATTAACCATTGCCTGGGCGAAGCCCTGTTGGCTAAGTTTATGGGTAAAAAGAAAGTCATTGCCGAGACCGGCGCTGGCCAACACGGTGTTGCCTTAGCCACAGCCTGTGCGCTGGTGGGTATTCCCTGCGAGATCCACATGGGGCAGTCAGACATCGAGAAAGAACACCCTAACGTGGTGAAGATGAAAATCTTAGGTTGCCGGTTAATTCCTGTGACCCGCGGCGCAGCCACTTTAAAAGAAGCCGTTGACAGCGCATTCGAAGAATACCTAAAAAACCCTGAAGACTTTATCTATGCCATCGGCTCTGTGGTAGGCCCACACCCCTTCCCGAAAATGGTCCGCGACTTCCAGTCGATTATCGGCAAAGAATCGCGCCAACAGTTTCTTGAGCGCCATCAGCGCCTACCCGACTACGTCACTGCCTGCGTTGGTGGCGGCTCCAACTCGATTGGTATGTTTAGCGCATTTTTAAACGATGCAAATGTGCAGTTGGTCGGTGTAGAGCCGGCCGGCGAAGGCTTAGACACGCAACGTCACTCTGCCACCCTCACCAAAGGCAAACCCGGCCAGTTACACGGCATGGCCTGTTACGTACTTGAAGATGCTGAGGGTAATCCTGCGCCGGTACACTCAATTGCTTCGGGCTTGGACTATCCAGGCGTCGGCCCGCAGCACAGCTATCTCAAGGATTTAGGTCGCGTGCAATATGACAGCGTCACTGACCAAGAAACCTTAGATGCTTTTATGCGTTTATCACGCGTTGAAGGGATTATTCCAGCGCTGGAGAGCGCACACGCTGTGGCTTGGGCGATACGCAAAGCACCGACACTGACACCTGAGCAAAACATTCTAATCAACCTATCAGGTCGCGGTGATAAGGATGCTGACTATGTTGCTGGTCTGTTAAACCTATAATTGCGGCAAAAAAATACCGCTGGGCGAATGCGCAGCGGTATTTACAAAGCATGATTCATTATTCAATGATTTTAGATAGCCATTGCACTTGCTCTTCAGGCTCTTGTGCTTCTTCATTCAAAACACGTTTTGCTTGCAAGTAGCTGGCATTCCAATAACGACTACTAAGCTTATCGACGCGCACACCACCACCCTTGCGGCTGCTGGATGAGTGAATGAATTTGTCATCCCCCATATAAATACCCACATGTGAGACACGACCACGGCCACGATCGTTAAACAAAATCAAATCACCTGGCTCTAGATCAGCACGGGCAATCACAGGCGCATCCATTTTCAATAAGCCTTGGGTGTTGCGCGGCAACTCTATGCCTAACTCCTGCTTATACACATAACCAACAAAACCACTGCAATCAAAACCCGTAGCGCGACTACGGCCGCCGTAGCGGTAGGGTGTGCCCAGCAGGGTTTTACTGCGATCGAGTAAGCTTTCATTAAGACCTGGCAGCTTATACTCAGTGAGACTCGTGTTTTCTTGCAGCTCTACAGCGGCTTGTTGGGCCTCATCGAAACGCTCTAAAACTGCAACTAAAGCTCGAGAATTAAGCTCTATAGTGTCTCGCTTAACCGAAGCTGTATCGCGCTGTTCGGTGTTTAAATTGGCACATGAGGCCAATACTAAACAACTGACACCGCAAGCGATGCTCTTTATTAATTTAGACATACATATAAAGTACTTTCTGATTTAGCGGTGCAATATGCCTTGCATTGACGCAAAGTGCAAATTTAATGGTCAATCAATGTGACTTGCTTAATGATTAACCGTCAAAGCCAGCAGCATTGAAAGCTGACATAACGGCCGCCCACTTTGTGCTTGCCAAGCATTAAAAGCTTCTTGCACCAACGCCAAATCACGTTGACTGGTAGGGCGTTTTGTCACAATACCCTGCGCCACTCGCGCCGCAACAACATCATCCCTGAGCACAAAAGTATCTTTACCGGCCATGCGTAGAAAACGCGGCGCCGACAAGCCACCCAACTGATGTCCATGCTTCGCCAAATAACGCCACAAGCCAACAATATCATGCTCTGGCCACTGCGCTAAAAAAGCGCCAAAGCTGCCAAACTCACGACGAATATCCAATAACATTTGCGCATTACGCGGTACGCTTTTGAGCTTACCTAGATGCCGAATAATTCGTGTTTCTTGCATTAAACGCTCAATGTGCTCAGCGCTCATTAATACGACTTTTTCAGGATCAAAACGCCAAAAAACCTCTTCAAAGTTCGGCCATTTGGCATCCACTACGCTGTGCCGTAAACCGGCCCGAAACACCCGTAAAGCAATCAATGATAGATAACGATCATCCGGCACAGCGAGCAACTGCGCCTGTGTTGCCGCGTGTGGCAAGCGCGCTTCTAAAGCTTTAAGTGAGCCAAAGCGATTGATGCCGTATTCAAGCATCCACTGAAAATCTCGCATATGCCTAGTCATCCTTTATTTATTGGTGCAAATGAATGCGCTAATCGTGCGATGCAGCGCGCATCATTAAACGCTGCGCCATTTCATCTAAGAGCTTTTGCTCTTGTTTATCTGCGGCCTTTTGCGCCTCTTCACGATAACGTTGCACTAACTTGCGCAACCCTTCTAAACGGGCATAGGCTTGCTGCCAAACCATTTGACTGCTGCGAACATTATTTTCATGCCAAGCCAAACTTTTTTGCTGCTGCTCAATCGCTACTTCCAGCTGTGATAAAAAACGTTGATAGTTCATCAGCCATTGGCCACTGACACCCGCCTGACCTTTATCGATCCATTGCTGCTGATAATCATCACGATAATGCTCGAGGTTTTGTAGTTGCTGCTGGGCTTGCTGCAGAGCCGCTTGGTATTGACGCAACTTAGCAGCCGCCTCTTGCTCGGCAGTTTGCGCCATATCAATCACGGGCAAGAGACGCTGCGCACGTTTATTCATACATACTTAACCTAAGGGTGTAGGATTAACGACCGTCAACAGATGCTCAATACTTTTCTCTAATGATTCCGTCTCTCGCAAACCTTGGCGTAAATAGGCGGACATATAAGGGTAGCGCTCAATCGCCACATCCGTGTCTTTATCACCGCCGGCCACATAGGCACCGACACTGATCAAATCACGGCTTTGTTGATGACGTGTCCATAACTGTTTAAAGCGCTGTGCCGCACTCAAATGCTCGGCGCTAACCACTTGTGGCATGACGCGACTGACCGAGGCACTGATATCAATTGCGGGGTAATGCCCTTCTTGCGCCAGCTCACGAGATAAAACAAAGTGACCATCCAATACCCCTCTCGCGGCATCGGCAATAGGATCTTGCTGATCATCACCTTCAGACAGTACCGTATAAAAGGCAGTGATAGAACCACCGCCTTGCTGCGCATTACCCGCACGCTCCACCAGTTTGGGTAGCTTGGCAAAGACCGATGGCGGATAACCTTTAGTCGCTGGCGGTTCTCCGATGGCCAAAGCAATTTCACGCTGCGCTTGCGCATAGCGGGTAAGCGAATCCATCAGTAATAAAACATTGTAGTTTTTATCGCGAAAATACTCAGCAATCCGTGTGCAATACATTGCGGCGCGTAAACGCAGCAAAGGCGCATCATCAGCCGGAGAGGCCACCACGATGGCACGCTTAAGCCCTTCCTCACCGAGAATCTCCTCAATAAACTCTTTCACTTCGCGGCCACGCTCACCGATTAGACCGACAATAACGATGTCAGCTTGAGTAAAGCGAGTCATCATGCCCAGCAGCACACTTTTACCCACCCCTGTACCGGCAAACAGCCCTAAACGTTGCCCGCGACCAACCGTCAATAAACCGTTAATGCTACGAATCCCGACATCCAAAGGTTCGCTAATGGGGTGGCGCTGTAATGGGTTAATCGCTGGGCCTTCCATCTGTACCCACTCTTCGGCCTCAATGCGTCCTTTATCGTCTAACGGGCGACCCGCTCCATCGAGCACCCTACCCAGCATCGACAGACCCATTGGCATGCGATCAGTGCCGGCAATGGGTACCACGCGCGCGCCAGGAGCAATGCCGTTGAGATTACCAATCGGCATTAAGAAAACTTTTTCACCTGAAAAGCCCATGACCTCAGCTTCAACTTGCACCGCTTGGTAACCATCATTGTTAATCACTAAACAGCGGCTACCAACAGAGACTTGCAAGCCTTGCGCCTCCAAAGTCAAACCAACCATGCGGATTAAACGGCCTTCCACCAAAGGCTGTTTAGATAACTGGGTAGCCGATTGATAGCTGGCTAATCGGCTCGCAAAGCGTGTGCGACTAAGAGACATAAGTACTCCGCAGCAACTTAATAGGCTGGTTATTCAATGACAGAGCTGTCACCAGCCGAATCTTCGCCTGGTTCTGTGGCATCTACGGCGAGGGTTTCAAACTCAGCTTTAACAGCCTGAGCAATAGGCTGCTGTGGCACCTCAGTGGCAATCTGTAAGTCAGCCGTTAAAGGATTGCTTTGCAACTCACGCTGCTGCTCTAAAATCTGTTGAGCAATATGTGCTATACGCGTCTCGATACTGCCATCAACTCGGGTATTTAACGACTCAAAACGGCAGCCGCCGGGTAACAAGTCATCGTCTTCAATAATCTTCCAGTCCTCTTCGTGGCGCTCACGCAAGGCTTTGATTTGTTCAAAGTCCTGAGGATTAATATAAACGCGCACCGCCGTACTGCCCACCGGTAATACTTTTAAACACTCGCGAACCACTTGTTGAATCTGGCTGGAATCTAATGTTAACTCTCGCTGAATAACCTGCTCACTGATACGCATCACCAAGTCGAGCATGGCCACCTCTAGCGCTTGATCTTGCTGTGCGATCGGGTCAAAAAACTGCTGCATCACGTTTTCTAGGCCTGCTACTTTAGCACTCAACACGGCTTGCGCTTCTTGTGCAGCTTTTAATTGCCCAGCATGGAAACCGTCTTTTTCTCCTGCACTAAAACCTTCATTCCAAGCATCTTGACGCACAGCCTCAACGTCCTCAAGGGTTAAGGGCTGAACCTCCTCAATGGTGATGTCCTCGACCTCAACCACCGCCTCATCGCCAACAGCAGGGACGCTAGCAAGCGGTTCTTCAGCTAATGAAGGTTCATCAAAGCTGGGTAAATCCCAGACATTGAGCACATCACCGGCCTGCACACGAATCAGCTCACTGCTTGATTTTTTATCTGGCATATTTACACCATTTCTTCGCCACCCTTACCACCCAGGACAATTTCGCCAGCTTCGGCCATACGTCGGGCAATGGTAAGGATTTCTTTTTGCGCAGATTCAACTTCACTGATACGCACAGGCCCTTTGGCCTCAAGGTCATCACGCAGCAATTCAGCCGCTCGCTTGGACATATTCTTAAAGATTTTTTCTTTAATGGCTTCATCGGCACCTTTGAGTGCCAAAACCAGCACATCAGAAGAAACTTCACGCATCAATGACTGAATACCACGGTCATCAACATCCGCCAAATTATCAAATACGAACATTAAGTCTTCAATTTTTCCAGACAAGTCTTGGTCAAGCTCACGAATCGCATCCAACAACGGCCCTTCAATAGAACTGTCTAAGAAGTTCATGATATCCGCTGCACGCTTGACCCCACCCATACTGGTGCGCGAGGTATTGGAATTACCAGAAAACTGTTTTTCAAGGATACTGTTGAGTTCTTTCAGCGCAGCAGGCTGAATGGTATTCAATGAAGAGACCCGTAAAATGATATCTAAACGCACTTTATGATCAAAATGACTCAACACTTCTCCAGCTTGATCAGGGTCTAAATACGCCACCACAATGGCTTGAATTTGCGGATGCTCATAACGAATTACATCCGCTACAGCACGCGGCTCCATCCACTTTAAACTGTCTAAACCGCTGGTGTTGCCACCCAGTAAAATCCGGTCAATCAGACTACCCGCTTTATCTTCACCCAGCGCCTGGGTCAACATTTTGCGAATATAACCGTCAGCCCCCACACCTAAGCCTGTTTGATCGCTGACCACTTCCACAAATTCACTCATTACTTGTTCAACTTGCTCACGATGCACGTTACGCATTTGCGCCATCGCCGAGCCAACCCGCTGCACTTCTTTGGGGCCCATGTGCTGCAATACTTGCGCCGCATCCGTCTCACCAAGTGACAATAACAGGATCGCCGCTTTGTCGATTTTATTTAGCTTAGTGCTCATACGATTATCACTCATCAGCGTTAATCCAATCTCTGACAACCTGTGCAACTCGACCTGGATCTTCAGCAACTAGACTTTTAATAGCATTCAGCTGGGCATCATACCCTTCACTGGGGCTCGGCAAGAGAATGCTTTGCGGCCCGCCTAAACTGACACGATCATCTGCTAGGCTGGAGTCGAACTCATCCATATTACCCAGTTCAGCATCACCTAAACGGTCACGCGTCGCCAGCTCTTTGGATTTGCCACCGCCGACAACATTACGCAATAAAGGACGCAATACGCCAAAGACTAAGACCAAGATAAACAACACGCCAAGCACTTGTTTAACAATATCCCAGAACCAAGGCTGCGTATAAAACGCAATGTCTACCACTTCTTCAGTCAACTGAGGTGCAAAGGGGGCATTGATTACGCTAACACTGTCACCACGACTGGCATTAAAGCCAACGGAGTCTTGCACTAAACGGGTAAAACGGGCGATATCTTGATCTGTCCAAGGTATGCGCGTCACCGCGCCTGTTTCAGGGTTAACAATGACTTGATCATCAACCACTACGGCGACAGATAAGCGCTGCAAGCGGCCTTGCTCTTGCTTGGTATAACTGATGGAGCGGTCTAACTCAAAGTTACGCGTTGATTGCTCACGCTTATCACTTGGATAAGGTGCAAGCATTGCCAGCCCTGTTTTCGGGTCAATAATTTGCTCGCCGTTGGCATCTAATAACGGTTGGCCTGCCGCTACAGGGCCGCCTGCTGCTTGACCACCAGCAACAACTTCAGGCGCAGTTGTCGCCCCAGGGGGCTGATTGCTTAAAGCACCGGGCACACCTTGTGGCCCACTGCTGACTTGACGCTGTTCTGTCACCGATTGCTCACTACGCAGTGCCGGCTGATCAGGATTAAAGGTTTCTGAAGTTGATTCAATCGCGCTGAAATCGACGTCCGCTGAGACTTCAGCTTTATAGCGATCAGCACCTAAAATGGGTTGTAAAATATTGTGCACACGCTGGGTAAACAAACTTTCAAGACGGCGAGAGTAATCAAATTGCTTACCGGCGCGAGTCATTTCTGACAGTTCTTGTTGATCAGACAACAAATTGCCTTTCTGGTCGACTACCGTAACTTGCGCTTTATTAAGCTCTGGCACACTGGTCGCCACCAGGTTAATAATGGCCATCACTTGACTGGGTTCCAGACTACGACCTGGGTATAACTCAACCAAAACTGAGGCGCTCGGCTTACGCTCATCACGCACAAACACTGAGCTTTTAGGAATGGCTAAATGCACACGAGCCGCTTTTACATTATTTAAGCTTGATACGGTGCGGCCTAACTCGCCCTCTAAACCACGACGGTAACGCGTGGCCTCCATAAACTGACTGGTGCCTAAACCTTGATCTTTATCGAGAATTTCAAAACCAACAGTATTATCTGTCGGCGTCACACCTGCAGTGGCTAACTTTAAGCGCGCATTGGCCAAATCAGACGCCTTAACCAATAATGCACCCGAGTTTGGCTCCATGCGATAGGCAATACCGGCGCTACCCAGTGTTTCAATCACTTGGCTTGCATCTAAGCCCGCTAAACTGCCATACAGTGGACGGTAATCTGGTTCTTGCGACCACAACACCACTGCAAAACCAATCGCCACACTGGCTGCCAAGCCTACTAATAAAGCCACCTGACGCAATGCTGGCATTTGCGCCAAATGATCAAGAAATGCCAATCCAGCAAAATTCTGCCGCGCTGGCTGCTCTGTGGTTTGCGGTGTATTTGCGGTTGCGTCAACCATGATTTATCGCCCCTAAACTGGCATCTGCATAATATCTTGATAAGCCTGAACCAGCTTATTACGAACTTGAGTCATTGCTTGAAATGAAACGCTGGCTTTTTGTGAAGCGATCATCACATCCGTTAAATCGACGCCACTTTGCCCCATTTCAAAAGCATTAGCGAGCTGGTTTGATGCTTGCTGCGTTTCATTGACCTTATTCACCGCCTGACCCAGCATATCGGCGAAACTAGGGCCACTCACGGCTGGCGTTTGCGTCACCGCAGCAGGCTTAACACGCGCCATCGCATCCGTTTGCATGGCTCGCATTTCTAACATCAACCGATTAAATTCTATACCTTGGCTCATTTTCTATCCCCCATCGCTTATTTGACGCTTTGCGATACTTACTGGGATAAAAGCAATTATTAGGCCAACTTATAGAATCTTTACGTACGCATCCCCCGCCCTGAGATCAATAGGCGTACGCACACCACGTATAAAATCAATGTAGTGAGTAACATCAAGGCAATGGCTAAGCTAATATCAATGTCTGAAATACCAAGAATCCCATAACGAAAGGCGTTCACCATATGCAAAATGGGGTTGGCCAGGGAAATGGTTTTCCAAAATGGCCCAAGCATATCAATCGAATAGAATACTCCACCCAGATAGGTGAGTGGCGTTAGCACAAAGGATGGAATAATTGAGATATCATCGAAGTTACGCGCAAAGACTGCATTAAGGAAACCGCCTAGCGCAAACACTGCCGAAGTGCAGACAATCACCACCATAGTGATGGCTAAACTGTGCACCTGCAAATCAGTAAAAAACAGCGACAACACAGTGACAATCAGGGCCACACCCAAGCCACGCAAAATCCCGCCCATCACAAAACCGAGCAAAATGGTATGCGGCGACACAGGTGACACCATCAACTCTTCAATTGAGTGCTGAAACTTAGCGCTAAAAAAACTAGATACCACATTGCTGTAAGAG
>JAAXZZ010000105.1 GCA_012719655.1 Gammaproteobacteria bacterium
CGGAGAGCCTGATTTGGCCTTTGGTTCCCGCGCGCTAATCGCTATTACCTGCCGTGGTATCACGGATTTGTTTTTTCTACCCGAGCGTGCCTATCAAGTCGCTTTAGTAGGTCATAGTGAGCCTGAAGAGTATTATGGCGATCTGCGTATTATTTTGGATACTGCAACCTATGGCGAGCGTTTTTTAAAGAACTCCTTAGTGATTCTGACGTCGGGCGTCTTGCGCGCATTGCTTCTGGGTCTAGTGCTTTACTTAATTTATCATGCGTTATTAACGCGTCCGCTGGCTAAAATTATCCGCCACTTAGGCAGGATCAACCCCGATCGGCCGAGCGAATATCAACTGCCTATATTGTCTGGGCATGAAGAAAACGAGCTGGGTGTATGGACGCGTAAGGTCAATCAGTTGTTAGCTTCCATTGAACGTAATACGCATTTGCGTCGAGAGGCTGAAGACAGTTTGCTATTGATGTCGCAAGTTGATTTTTTGACCGGTTTGCCTAACCGACAAGAACTGCAGTTGCAATTGGATAAAATTATTGACGATGCCAGTGGCAAGCAGCAAGGCGTGGCGGTACTTTGTTTGGGATTGGATGATTTCAAAAATATTAATGAACAGCATAACTATCAAGTGGGAGATTGGTTGCTGCAAGGTGTTGCCATGCGCTTGCGCGCTATAACCGGGCATGATAGCTGCTTAGCCCGTTTAGGAGGGGATCAGTTTGTGGTTGTGCAAGCAGGTATTGACGATCCTGAACAAGCAGCGGCATTAGCGCAAAATATTCTTGATAGCCTAAAAGAGCCGTTAGTGATGACGCAAGGCCACAGTTCAGAGCTTTTATCAGTGCGTTTAAATGCCACCATTGGCATCACTTTATATCCTGATGACGGTGACAATACTGAGATTTTGTTGCAGCAAGCTGAACAAACGATGCAGTTGGCGAAAAAAGGTGCACGCAATCGTTATCAATTTTTTATTGCCACTATTGATATGGAAATGCGCAAACGCCGGCGTCTTAAAAAAGAGTTGAAAGATGCCATAGCGAGTAATCAATTGTATTTGGTATACCAGCCACAAATGAACTACAACTCTAAGCACATTATTGGCGTTGAGGCTTTATTACGTTGGCAGCATCCTGAATTGGGCTCGGTACCTCCCGATGTGTTTATTCCGCTGGCAGAGCAAAGCAGTCATATTATTGATATTGGTGAGTGGGTGTTAGATCAAGCCTGTCGGCAGCTACGGAGTTGGAATGATCAAGGAATCAAAAATTTAAGAATGGCCGTTAATTTGTCTGCTGCGCAATTACACCATGTGGATTTACTGGCTGTGGTGCAAGAAAAGCTAACGACTTACAACTTAGATGCAGGCAGCTTAGAGTTGGAAGTGACTGAAACGGGTTTAATGGAAGATATTAAAGCAGCGGCCAGTAATTTACGTGGTTTACGTCGTATGGGGGGGCTGATTGCGATTGATGATTTTGGTACCGGCTATTCATCCTTGAGCTATTTGAAAACCTTGTCACTGGATAAAATTAAAATTGATAAAAGCTTTGTGCAGGACATGCTCGACAGTGAAGATAATGCCATTATTGTGAAAACCATTATCCAGCTGAGCAAAAGCTTAGGCATGCAGGTGATTGCTGAAGGGGTGGAAACCTTTGAGCAGGAGCAGTTTATTATTCAATTAGGCTGTGATGAGGGGCAAGGCTACTTTTACAGCAAGCCCACTTCGGCGAACGAGATTAGTGCTTTGCTATGCAAGGCCGTTGCTAACTCTTAAAATTCAAGCCAAGTTTCCAGTTTGTTTGATACGCTTTTAAACCATTGAGGGTATACAGGTTTAAGGTTGTTGAGGTAATGGCTGCCGCCGAGCTGGCGTACTTGCTGGCTGATCCAGCGTGCCCGTTGTTGGGTTGCTGAAGTAGGTTGGCTGGCGCTGCGTTGTAGCGGATTGGGTAAGACGGCAGCAAGCAGGTAAGCCTGCTGATTGGTTAGATAAGCAGCGCCGGTATTGAAATGATAGTGCGCCGCAGCTTGAGCGCCGAAAATCCCAGGCCCCCACTCTGCGCTATTTAAATACACTTCAAGAATCCTTTCTTTGCTCCATAGCAACTCAATCCACAATGTAAACCATGCTTCTAGGGCTTTGCGTGTCCAGCTACGTGAAGACCATAAAAAGGTGTTTTTGGCTACCTGCTGGGAAATTGTGCTGGCGCCTCGTATACTTTTACTTTGCTGGTTATAGGTTAGAGCGGCGCGAATAGCCGCCAAATCAAAGCCATAATGGCTAGCAAACTGTTGGTCTTCGGCGGCAATGACGGCCATTTTCAGATGGTCGGGTAAGGTGTGCCAAGGTTGCCAGGTTCGTGTCGCGTGATAATCCTCGCCAGCAAAATAAGCTTCGAGCTGTCTTTCTAGCATCAGCGCACTGTAAGGTAGATTAACCCAACGCATGATCAGCACCAGTAAGATACTGAACGCCATTATGCAAATGAGCGTGAGTATTAGCGTGCGAAATAGTTTGCGTAGCATCATCTGATCCTAGAATATTTTAAGAGCAGTATAACCAGTGTTTTGATTTTGTGGGGTGTTGATCATGCGTTATGGGGTCTTGATCGCAGCAGTTTTCGGAGGCTTAGCCGTATTGTTTGGTGCATTTGCTGCGCATGGTTTAAAACATACATTGAGTAGCGAGCACTTAGCGGTGCTAAAGACTGCAGTGGATTATCAGTTTATTCATGCCCTGGCTTTATTGTTGGTTGCGGTGCTGGCAGAAAATCGTTCTTCGTGGGCGTTATGTTTAGCCACAGTGTTTTTCACCTTAGGTGTGCTGTTGTTTTCAGGTAGTTTATATGTCTTGGTTTTAACGCCATTGACGCCTGGCTTAATAACGCCGGTAGGTGGTAGCTTGCTGGTGCTGGGTTGGCTCAGTTTAGCCTGCTTTGCTTGGCGCAAAGCTTAAATATTTGGTTATCACGCGATGAACCCGCTAAAATAATGATCCTTCGGAATTTCACGGTTGTGTTATGCATATACAGTTGAATGGTGAGACCTACGCATTAGGCGAAGCACGCAGTGTCGCAGGTTTGCTTGAACATCTGCAGTTCGCAGGGCGCCGCGTTGCCGTCGAGTTAAACTTTGAAATTGTGCCACGCAGTCAGTACGAGACAACGCACCTTAAAGATGGTGATGTGCTTGAAATCGTGCATGCGATTGGCGGCGGTTAGTCAAAGCTGATCGCCTTTACTTAACTAAGAGAGACTCTAGATGAATCTTGCGCGTACAGACCACCCTTTTACTATTGCTGGAAAGACCTATTCATCACGTTTGCTTGTAGGCACGGGTAAATACAAAGACATGGAAGAAACCCGGTTAGCGATTGAGGCGTCGGGTGCTGAAATTGTCACTGTGGCCGTGCGCCGCACCAATATTGGTCAGAATAAAGATGAAGCCAACTTGCTGGATGTCATCAGCCCTGATCGCTATACCATTTTGCCCAATACAGCAGGTTGCTACGATGCTGAATCAGCCATTCGTACCTGCCGTTTAGCACGCGAGCTGCTAGGTGGCCACACTCTGGTCAAGCTGGAGATTTTGGCTGACCAAAAAACCCTATTCCCTAATGTCGTGGAAACGCTCAAAGCCGCTAAAGTGTTGGTCGACGAAGGCTTTGACGTGATGGTCTATACCAGTGATGATCCAATTATTGCGCGTGAGTTGGAGGCCATTGGTTGCGTGGCAGTGATGCCGCTGGCGGGTTTGATTGGTACAGGTTTAGGGATTTGTAATCCATATAATCTGCGTATTATTTTAGAAGAAGCGAAAATTCCAGTGTTGGTGGATGCTGGTGTTGGTACAGCATCTGACGCTACTATTGCCATGGAAATGGGCTGCGCTGCCGTCTTGATGAACAGTGCCATTGCCAATGCACAGCAGCCCATTTTAATGGCGCAGGCGATGCGGCACGCTATTGAAGCCGGTCGTTTAGCCTACTTAGCTGGACGTATGCCGAAAAAATTGTATGCCAGTGCTTCTTCGCCACTTGATGGCATGATTGCTTAAGCACAATATTTCAGCCAGCGGTGCTGCAGGTTGCAGCGCCGTGATCTAAATTTAAATAGGATTCCCATGACAGACGATCTAATCACAGGTTAAACATTGCCTGTGCGCCGCCGTGAAATTAAAAGCTATGTAATGCGTGCTGGTCGTATGACAGATGGCCAGCAACGTGGCTTAGATGAAGGCTGGCCTAAGTTTGGTTTATTACTGGCTGACGGTCTGCAAGATTTTGACCGTGTATTTGGTCGTCAGGCACCGCGTACCTTAGAAATCGGTTTTGGTATGGGGCAGTCACTGCTGGAAATGGCGAAAGCCGCGCCAGAGCAAGATTTTATTGGCATTGAAGTGCATCGCCCTGGAGTGGGAGCGTTACTCAATGGTTTGCTCACTGAAAATATTAGCAATGTGCGCGTCTACAGTTGTGACGCGCTGGAAGTGCTGAAGAACTGTGTTGCCGATGTCAGTCTTGATCGCTTGATGCTGTTTTTTCCGGATCCTTGGCACAAAAGTCGCCATCATAAACGTCGCATTGTTCAGCCAGAATTTGCTCAATTGGTACGCAGCAAACTCAAGGTTGGTGGTATCTTTCATTTGGCGACCGACTGGGAACCCTATGCTGAGCATATGCTTGAGGTGTTAAACGTCGCACCGGGACTACAAAATCTCTCCGAGAATCAGACTTGGGTGCCGCGTCCAGAGGAGCGGCCCGTCACCAAATTTGAGCGTCGTGGTGAACGATTAGGGCACGGTGTTTGGGATTTAAAATTTGTGCGGCTTGCTGACTGATTTAATAATGAAGATCTAAATAATTATTATGGTCTTTTTGCGAGCATATAAGTAGGATGTAGTCATAATCAGTATTAATCTCGCAGTCAGGGTTAGCCGCTTAAGAGTGCTTGCTCTTGGCAGACCAGTATCGTGAATTGAATGTGCGAATTTGCCCAGGCAAAGGGGGAACTTATGATTAAACCGTTTACACTTCTAGTGCTGAGTGCATTAGCCCTAAACGTTCACGCTAAAGTTGACTCTGCCCAAGCTGCACGCTTAGGACAAGATCTAACACCTTTAGGTGCTGAGCGTGCCGGTAATACGGCAGGTACTATTCCTGAATGGACTGGTGGCATTACTAGGGCACCTGCAGGTTATCAGCCTGGCATGCATCATTTGGATCCCTATGCAGCGGATAAACCCTTATTTACTGTTAACCGGGAGAATCTTGATCAGTATCGTGCGCAATTGCCGCTCGGCACACAGACTCTTATTGAGTCCAATCCTGATTATTTTTTACGTGTTTTTCCGACGCGCCGAAGTGCTTCAGCTCCTGAACGTATCTACGCGGCAACTCAAGCCAATGCTCTACATGCAGAATCAATTTCAGGTGGTAATGGTGTGCAGGGCGCGGTTGCAGGTATTCCATTTCCATTGCCGCAAAATGGTATTGAAGCGATTTGGAACCACATCATGCGCTACCGTGGTGAGCAAATGCATTCTGTGGTCAATCATGCAGCCGTGCTGGCTAACGGTAATTACAGCTTAGTTAAGCGTGAGCGTGACTTATTCTTTGTTTATGGTCGCGAAGGCATGACAGAGAAAGACTTAGATAACACCTTGTTTTATTACAAGTATCGAGTGGTTGCACCATCTAGTTTGTCTGGTTCTGCTTTAGTGGTACAAGAAACCTTGGATCAGGTGTTAGCCATCCGTAAAGCCTGGCGCTTTAGTCGTGGTGAGCGTCGTGTGCGTCGTTTACCCATGCTCGCCTATGAGTCATTACAGCCGGATACCAGTGGTATGGCGACGGCTGATGTGGTGGATGCCTATAACGGTGCACCTGATCGTTACGAATGGACTTTGTCTGGCAAGCAGGAAATGCTAGTGCCATACAATAGTTATGCCGTGCATCAAAAAGGTATTCCTTACGAAACAATTTTACAAAAGAAAACGATTAATCCTGAGTTGCTGCGTTATGAGTTGCATCGAGTGTGGGTTGTTGAAGCCAACTTGCGTGTAGGCTATAGCCACCCTTATGCCAAACGACGTTTTTATATTGATGAAGACAGTTGGCAAATTTTAGCCGTTGATTTGTATGATAAAAAAGGTGAGCTGATCGGCCTGCAAGAAAGTCATCCCATCAACTATTACGACGTTTTGACTTTTCTAAGTACTTTAGAAACCATCTATGACTTCAAAAATAGTCGTTATTTTGTTGATGGTCTTGATAATAACGAGCCCATGTATGTCTTTAATGCAAGATTGCATCCACGTGATTTCACCCCACAAGCATTGCGTCGTGAAGGTAACTAGATACTCTTGAGTCAAACAAAAGCCGCCATACTTGTTATGGCGGCTTTTTAATTTCTATCCGCTAAAATCCCGATCAGAATAAATGACATCAGCAAGACAGGGGATAGAGTGTAGTTATTTAAATGGGCCAGTGCGCTGGTTAATAGTGGTGTAATGTAGATGATGCTTAAACCGTAACCCACTGCACACACCAAGATAAAAATAAGCGTACGAATGGCAAAGTTTAGGTGGCCAATGGTGCGACGTACCCAGGCGTTAATTGCTGGGCCGAAGAGCACTAAAGCAGTGGCCATGATGCCAAGGGAAATGTCACTCAGGTGCAGACGTGTCCATTTGGACAGCGCTACAATTAAATCGATCAATATGTCCATATAAGCCCTCTATCTGTCTTATGGTTTAACCCGCAGGGGTTAGAAAAATCTGTAGCAAATCATTAAGAAATAACTGTCCTTGCGCGCTGGCAACTAATTGTTCTTGATCAGTACCCAGTAGGCCACGTTGACGTGCTTCGTTCAGACCAGCCTGCAACGCTGTCACCGGTAAGCCTGTGCGCTCACTAAAGAGACTCAGGGCTACGCCATCCGTAAGACGTAAGGCATTCATTAAGAACTCAAAGGGTAGATCTTCTGCGCTGAGTATAGCGCTGCCTGCTAAGAAGGATTTGTCAGGATTGAGGTAGTCGCTTGGTTGACGGGTTTTCCACGTGCGCTGAATACGCCCTTGTGGGTCGCTGACTTTGCCATGAGCCCCCGCGCCAATGCCAATAAAATCACCGAAGGACCAGTAGTTCAGATTATGCTGTGCCATTGCCTCTGTACGAGCATAGGCAGAAACTTCATATTGATGAAAACCGTGCTGCGCCAGTAGGGCTTGCCCTGCCTCTTGAATATCCCACAGCACATCATCTTCAGGTAGCCGTGGTGGCTTGCTCCAAAAAACCGTATTGGGCTCCATGGTCAACTGATACCACGATAGATGGGTTGGTGATAAATCAATCGCGGTGTGTAAGTCCATTAAAGCGTCTTCGGGAGACTGATTGGGCAAACCATGCATTAAATCTAAATTGAAATTATCAAAGCCGGCTTGGCGTGCCATCTCTACTGCACGAGAGGCTTCTGCGGCTGAGTGTACGCGGCCCAAGGCTTGTAATTTACTGTCTTGAAAGCTCTGGATGCCAATTGATAAGCGATTAATACCGAGCTGGCGGTAAGCGGCAAACTTTTCCTGTTCAAAGGTGCCAGGATTGGCTTCCAAAGTAATTTCAATGGTTGGACTAAAGCGGATGCGCTGCTCAATACCCATTAGCAGGGCTTGCAAAGCCTGTGCGGAAAACAAACTGGGCGTACCACCGCCAAAGAAAATCGACTCCAGCTGGCGGCCATGCGCATGAATTAAATCCAAATCTAAATCAGCGAGTAATGCTGCAATGTAATCTTGCTCTGGGAGTTCAGGGCTGGCCGCATGTGAGTTGAAATCGCAGTAGGGGCATTTGCGGATACACCAAGGAATATGCACGTACAAGGCTAGCGGTGGTAACTTAAAACCACTTTTGAGCGGATGTTGTACGCTTAAATCTGAGGCAATCAAACTCATAATGACAGCTGTTGTTTGAGCAATTGCATGGCTTGCGCACGATGGCTGAGTTGGTTTTTCAGTGTGCTTGGTAATTCGGCGCTGCTGCATTGCTGCTCAGCAACATAAAATAACGGGTCGTAACCAAAGCCGTTCTCGCCTTGTGCAGCGTGCAAGATGCGTCCCTGCCAGCGTCCTTGGCAGATAATCGGTAGCGGGTCATTGGCATGCCGTAACAAAGCTAATACGCAGATAAACTGAGCGCCGCGCTGGTGATCCGGTACACCTTGTAGGGCACTCAGTAGCTTTTGATTATTGCCCGCATCGCCACCGGTGGCGCTGTAGCGCGCCGAATAAATACCTGGCGCGCCCTGTAAATAATCAACCGTTAAGCCTGAATCATCGGCCAGCGCTGGCAAACCTGATACTTGGCAGGCATGCCGAGCTTTTAAAATAGCATTTTCAATGAAGCTCAAGCCTGTTTCTTCTGGCTCAATATCAGTAAATTCACTAATCGAGCGAATCACTACGCTGTCACCTAATAAGGCTTGCAGTTCGCGCAGTTTCCCTGCGTTATGGCTGGCGAGGACGAGCTCTTTCATAGGTCAGGAAACACTTCTTGAGTAAACTTTAATAGATGGGTTTTGCCGTCACTGTCGGTCACTTGCACCTCAAAGCGCAGAATTTCTTGGCCAGTGATAGCAAATTGTGCCAAGTAATACACCGCGTCACCTTCGTCCACTTCGCTGAAGGTTAAGGTTTCAATTTGGCCCAGTAGGTTTTTAAAGTGGCCAGTGACTGTACCTTTTTGACCTTTAGCCTCTTTGACCATGGATACATTTAATACCGCTTGGTTTTTACTGCGGTTTAATCCTACCGCTTTAGCCGTTTCAGGTTGTAAAAAAGTTGAGCTAAAAATATTGTAATGCACATCTAAAGCGCCAAAGCTTTGTTTACGCACAACCTCGGCATGCACAGTAAAGGCCATAAAAAAGCTTAAACTTAGAGCCAGTAAATAACGCATAGTGGTAACTCCTGAAGTTAACGAGCATTGGCACCTGTCACACGATAAATACCAATTTCACCAAACAAATTGGGCCAGTTACGGCTGCCAAAGTTGTGGCGATGCTGGCGGTCTACCGCGAGGCGATCAAGCACAGTCATTTGCATATCACGGCATAAGGCTTCGAAGTCCGCAAAAGTACAAAAGTGAATGTTAGGTGTGTTGTACCACGTGTAGGGTAAAAAATCCGAGACGGGCATACGGCCTTTATGAGCTAAATACCAGCGGCAGCGCCAATGGCCGAAGTTTGGAAATGTAATGATACAGGTGCGGCCTACGCGCAGCATTTCTTGCAGGATTTTATCGGGGTAATGCACCGCTTGCAGCGCCTGAGTCATTACCACGACATCAAAGCTGTCGCTAGCAAAGTTGCCTAAACCTAAATCAAGATTTTGCTCGATAACATTGACATCTTTGTCAATGCAGGCAGCAATGTTGTCTGGATCAATTTCTAAGCCGTAGCCGGTGACATTTTTATTTTTTTGTAGCCAAGACAAGAGCTCACCGTCGCCGCAGCCCAAATCAAGTACACGGCTATTGGCAGGGATCCACTCTTGGATAATTTCTAAATCTGCTCTCATTTTTTCCTCAAACACTAATACGGTTCATGTAACCGCCAAAAGCCTGCAAGTAGCGTGGGATCGGCATGAGAAATGCGTCATGACCTTGTGGGGCGTCAATCTCTAAGTACGAGACGTTCTTTTTTGCAGCCATCAATGCATCGACAATTTCGCGTGAGCGCGCTGGCGAGAAGCGCCAGTCAGTGGTGAATGAGATGAGATAAAAGCTGGCTTGCGCCTCACTAAAAGTGCGCGCTAAATCACCCGCATGGGCAGCAGCTGGATCGAAGTAATCAAGCGCTTTGGTCATCAATAAGTAAGTATTGGCATCAAAGCGTGTGGAAAACTCTTCACCTTGGTAACGTAAATAACTTTCGACTTGAAACTCGACGCTGTGAAAGTCGTAGTTAAGGTGGTCTGTTTTCAGTTCACGACCGAATTTCTGTCCCATGGCATCATCAGACAAATAGGTGATGTGTCCGACCATGCGTGCAAGCATCAAGCCGCGCTTGGGAATCTGGCCTGCTTCCACAAAGTGTCCAGCATGGAAGTCTGGGTCAGTTAAAATCGCTTGGCGCGCTACTTCGTTAAATGCGATGTTTTGCGCGGATAAGCGCGGAGCTGCCGCAATTGATACACAGTGACGGACCCGTTCAGGGTAACTGATGCTCCATTGCAAGGCTTGCATGCCACCTAGACTGCCACCGACCACAGCGGCCCATTGCTGGATGCCTAAACGGTCAGCTAAGCGTGCTTGGCTGTGCACCCAGTCTTCAACAGTGACCACCGGAAAATCGGCACCATAAATACGGCCCGTGGCAGGGTTGCGACTGTTTGGTCCTGTTGAACCATGACAGCCACCAAGGTTATTTAGACTGACAACAAAAAACTTATTGGTATCAATGGCTTTACCAGGCCCAATACAGGTGTCCCACCAGCCCGGCTTGCGGTCATCGACATGATGATAACCAGCAGCGTGATGGGTACCTGATAAGGCGTGACAAATTAATACAGCATTGCTGGCCGTGGCGTTAAGTGCGCCATAGGTTTCATAGATCAGTTCGTAATTATTCAGCGTGCGGCCGCAGGCTAAGCTTAATGGCTGATCAAAATGAGCCACCTTAGGACTGACTAAACCGACTGAATCTGCAGGGAATACAGAAGACACGGCATCTCTCTCTAAAGGAAGAGATGCAGTCTAAAGAGCCTAGCTTGCTGCGGCAAGTCGTAAGCGTCATTCAATGCGTTAATCTTTGCTATTGACTGCGTTAAAGGTTGGCGCCAGTTGTACAACTTTGGCTTGCCGGCGCTGTGGTGCAGGTCGGCGCAGCACACGCAAGATATCGCTGGCTTGTCTCAGTTGCATGCTGAGCTCGTTACTGGACTGGCTCAGGAGCTGGTTGCGTTGCAGACTGCTATGAGCAGATTGGGTGAGGGTTTTGAGGCGTAAGATATGATTTTCTAACAGTTGCTTTTGCTCAAGATTGTGTTGAATAAGCGGTGTGAGTGCTTCGTTGGCCCAGAGTAAAGTGTCGTGACGTAAACGCTCTTGCAGGCTAATCGCTTCTTGCACCAGTGTGGCCAAGAAGCGACGGCCAAGTTGGCTTTTTTCAGTCAACAGAGTTTTTAAATTAAGGCGAAACTGCTCTGCTTTATAATGCAGGTCCTCTTGTTCACGTCGGTAACGCTGAACACTTAATGTCGGCGCATTGACAGCAAACAGTGGGTTTTCTGCGCTATGGCGTAGATAAATGGCACGGACCATCTTGTTAGCCATGTGCGCTTCGATGGTAAAGGAATGCAGGTTGTTTTCTAACTCTACAAAAAAATCAGTGATAGCACGGTTAATGCCAAATGTGGTCCAGCTACTGACTAATTGGTTTCGCGCTTTAGAGATATTCGCCTGCAATTGTTCAGGATTAATGTAAGCACAGAGAATTTCGCCCTGTCGATGCAATAAACGCTGATTGGTTTTTAAATTAAGCAGGCGTCGGTGATAGGTTTGATGCTCAGCTTTTGCTTGTTCAAGCACACTGCGCAACACATGTGAACTGCTGTGTTGTTGTTGATTCAACTGGTGTTGTTCAGCTGCTATGGCTTGTAGACGTTGGCTGATTAATTGTTGGTGTGAGTTGAGCAAGGTCAGTAGTGGTTGTACGACACTGCGCTCAATTAAATGCTCTTTTTGTGCAATCACATGTTCACAGAGAAAGTGTTCAAGTGCATCAATGCGGCTGCGCGACAACAGATCAGAATTGTCAGTTACTTTAGCTTGTAATGCGCTCTTTGCAGAGACTGGTAAAACATGCGTGACAGGCAAACCCAGCTGTTGAGCGGTCTGCGCTTGAATCATTTGAATGCTGTGCTCGGCAAAAGTGTCATGGTTGAGGTTATCCCACAGCATGTCTATTTTATTGAGCACGGCAAATTGAATCGCGTGCTGTGCTGCGTGTTGCGAGCCAATGTATTGTTGCCAAGTCGCCATATCACTGGCTGTCACGCCAGTGTCGGCGGATAGTAAAAATAAGATAGCTTGGGCGCTCGGCAATAAAGATAAGGTGAGCTCAGGCTCGCTGCCCAATGCATTGAGTCCTGGGGTGTCGATAATGCGCAAGCCTTGACGCAACAATGGATGGTCAATATTAATTAGAGCGTGACGCCAAGCGGGCACTAAAACATGGTCCGCCTGCTCGGCGGTTTCCAGTGCATCGGGTAAAAAACCCAAAGCAATGGCTTCTTCAATCGCCACGCTTTTATTTTGCGCAACATGGGCAAACGCATCAATTAAGCTGTCGGCATTGGTGTGATCTAGGGCAATTTCTAGCCAATGCTGTGGCTGCTTTTTCAGTTCGGCTAAGCTGTTTTCTAGATTGCGTGTTTCGATAGGCAGTAAACGCAGCGTGGCTGGCGTTTGCTGGCTATCAAAGAAAATTTCGGTCGGACACATAGTGGTTCGACCCGCGCGTGAAGGCAGTAAACGTTGACCAAAGCTAGAGAAAAATAGACTGTTGATCAGCTCAGTTTTGCCGCGCGAGTACTCGCCAATAAAGGCCAAAGTAATGTTGTCGGCGCGTAACGTTTTGATATTGTGTTCAAGCTGAGTCACTAAGGCAGGGGAGTCCAAGCGATTTTTAGTAAGCCAGCTGTGGTAGCGCATGATTTCTCGAATGAGTTCACGTTTCCAGAGCACGTATTCATCAATGTGTTGGTGCAGGCGTTGCATGCTCATCGGACACCCCTAGTTAAGGCATGGCAGGCTTAAGTTACAGTTAAAACGGCGATTAGTATGTCGTGATTGAGCTTGCTGCATAGCAAACTGCATCACAGGATTAAAGTTTTGCGTGCAGGTGAGCGAACTCTGCTGAATCTGGGATTGTATTGGGTTGTTCAATGCGTACGCGTTTTTGTCGGCTGAGCTCACCACTTTCAATGTGTATGGCGTTTTTGCCTACAGCAAAGGCTGCGCTTAAAAATGCAATCAACTGGCTATTGGCTTTACCATCTACCGGCGGTGCATGTATGCGTATTTTGATACGCTCAGCATGCAGACCGGCAAACTCACTGCGTTTTGCACCAGGCTGTAAATGACAGAATAATACCAGGTCATTGGCCTCCCAGCGCGCATGATCGGTCATAAAAATGGGCTGACCAAAGCGCGCAGCGGTCCGACTAAACCCGTGCTTATAGCTAAATTACCTATCACGAAACGCTCCAATAGATTGATAGCGATGAAAGCGAAAATGGGTGAGATGTCTAAACCGCCTAAATTGGGAAGTAGATTACGGATCGGAGCCAGCAAGGGTTCGCAGATTTGCTGCGTCAGTTGTGCGCCAGGATTATGACTGCCAGGTGCAATCCAAGATAAAATCACACTAACAATCAGGGCAAAGAAGAAAATCTTCAGCACCAGCCCTGCGACAATAATCAGTGTCCATATCAGTATTTGTGGCAGCAGTTGCATCACAGGTAAGCTCGTTAGGCTCAGCAATACAACAATCAGTAAGAACTGTAAGCCTAGCACTAACACTAATCCAGCTAGATCAATGCCCGCGACGCTAGGGATAATACGACGTAAAGGCGCCAATAAGGGTTGCGTGGCTTTAACGGTGAACTGGCAAAGTGGATTGTAAAAGTCGGCGCGTACCAACTGTAAGATGAAGCGTAGCAGAGCAACCAATAGATACAGCTGGCCTAAGGTTTGGATGATGTAGATGAATGCTTCGGTGAGTCCTGACATAAAGTCCTCTTATTCACTCAGTTGTTGAGCTAATTCTTGTGAGCGTGATGCGGCGCTTTGCACGGCGGCCTCGACGAGTTCGATGAAACCACCGTTTACAAAGGTGCGAAGCGCCGCTTCGGTGGTACCGTTTGGTGAGGTCACTTGTTGGCGTAAGTGTGCCGCATCAAGCGGGCTTTGACAGGCCATATTGGCGGCGCCCATGGCGGTGTGCTTGGCTAATTGTGCCGAGATCGGTGCAGGCAAACCTAGCTTGATTCCCGCCTCGGTCATAGCTTCAATCAGTAAGAAAAAGTACGCCGGACCACTGCCTGATACAGCTGTTACTGCGTCGATCAATGATTCTTCTTCTAGCCAGACTGCTAAACCGACGGCAGAGAGTAACTGCTGTGCTAACTGGCGCTGCGCAGTGCTGACCCGCGCGTTAGCATATAAGCCGCTAACCCCTTGCTGGATTAATGCTGGGGTGTTGGGCATGCAGCGCACAATAGCGCGCTCACCGAGCCATTGGCTTAAGCTGGCGCTGGTAATGCCAGCGGCAATCGAGATAATCAATTGATTAGCCGTTAAATGCGCAGCCAGTTGCTCGCACACAGTGCGCATCACTTGTGGTTTTACCGCCAAGACAATGACGTCGGCATTGGCAATCGCTAGACTGTTATCGCTATAGGTGCTAATGGCAAACGTGTCTTGTACCGCTCGCAACTGCGTTACGCCTGGATCGCTGGCACGAATCTGTTCGGCGGCGACACCTTGTTTGCGTAGGCCACCAATGAGGCTGGCGGCCATATTGCCCGCGCCAATAAAGGTGATTTGGCTATCATTCAAAGGTAAAACTCCTCTAATCGCTTCGGGGTAAATCAGTTATCCATTGCATAGCTGTGGCATGACATTATGCAAGACTGCTATAGATTGTGCTGCAATTCGCGAATTTGCGCAAAAGATCGCCTGTATTGTGCGCCATCTGCGGTAGGCTCTGAAGTTATTATTAACGATACAGTTGTGCCATTGATGCTTAAAGCAGCTTTGGACTGGCCTTAGCGATTGTAGTCTTTATATGATTCTCTGCTATCGTAGATATTATTTAGGGTCAATGGCACCGTACAATAATCATACGGTATTTTAACTGCTTGCTTGTGATTGGGGACTTGCATGGATATTACAGAACTGCTGGCTTTTAGTGCAAAACAGGGTGCATCGGATTTGCACTTATCATCGGGCCTGCCGCCAATGATACGGGTCGATGGTGATGTGCGTCGCATTAACTTACCCGCCATGGAGCACAAGCAAGTTCACGCGCTCATTTATGACATCATGAA
>JAAXZZ010000248.1 GCA_012719655.1 Gammaproteobacteria bacterium
GGTCCCGCCCCAAGCGTGCTCATAACGAATATCCACTTGGGAGCAGGGTTGAGGTTGAGTGAGTATCCAGCCCCCTGCGATGGTTCGCTCCAGATAGCGTGGCCCAGTTACGGTGAGCATTTTTTGCCAATCACCAAGTTGTACACGAATGGGCCAGCTGGGTAGAAGTCTCCCGTCAGGAGTATGGGCTGTTGCATGATTAAGCAGCACATCGCAACGAGGCTTGAAGGGAGCCAGATCGCTTTCTTGAATCAGTGAGCTGTTGTCAGGGCGATCGTAAAACTGATCTTCCATGCAGAGTGATTCTTGAGTTTTGGCCAAAGTAGGTACTGCGCTCTCATCAAGCTGTTGCAGATCGTATGTTTGCTTCAATACAACTACATGGAAAGCCTGATCCATCACATCCATCATTTGAAAATATTGAGATGGAAAGGGGGTTTGGTTATCAAGCCTTGGCGGCTTGGCCGGTGTGATGGGCGTGGGCAGCACCTTGTCAACGGTTTGCATACCTTGATTCTCCTAGTTCAAATCAATACGTTTGGAGTCAAGCTGTAATTGCTTATCCATCTGAATGTCACCTTTTATTCCTTTGAGTTGCACTGTACCGTTTGCATAGAGGGTCAAGGATGAGAGGCCGATTTTGAGCTCGATTTTGTCCTTATTCATGATGATATTGGCACCGCCATCTTGACTGGAAGAGCTAGAGTCCTGTGAAGCAACAATGTTCATTGGGGATATTCCAGAGATGGCACTGCTAGCGCCGCCGCCGACTTTCAAACTATAAGAGTCTCCCACATTAGTGTTTTTATTTTTCAGCACCTGCGTGTTTTGGCTCAGGCCGACCACAGTGTTCATTAGCATGCCTACGTTGAGGCTGTAGCCCAGCCCTACGTTTTCCATTCGTCCCAAGCCTACGTTTTGCATATAGGCCATGGTGATGGTTTCGGTTTTGTTTTTGTTAACGGTAGTTGACCAGTTGCCGCCGATTTTGTCAGTTTCATTTTTGTCGACGGTCTTGTTGCGGTTTTTATGGATGGTGATCTTTTCATTACCGTCTACGGTTTCTGTGCGGTTTTTGTGGATATCAATGGTTTCATTTCCGTCCACTTCTTCTTTGCGGTTGCCGTGCACGGTGATGGTTTCATCACGGTCGACTGTTTCGGTACGGTCACGCTTAATGTGACTGGTTTCATCTCGATCAATGGTTTTAGTTCGGTCATTACCAACCCAGTGAGTTTCATCGTTTTCAACTTCAATGTCCTGATTTCGCTCAGCATGAATCCAGAGTTGCTCCTCTCCCTTTTTGTCTTCAAAGCGCAGGGCGTTGGCATTGTCGGCGGTACCCTCCTGACTCGATCGGGTCAGAAAACCAGATTGGGTAGCATTAGCTGGCAGAGACCAAGGTGGCATTTGATAAGCGTTATAGACTCGGCTGGTAATCACAGGGCGATCTGGATCACCATTGAGGTAGTCGACCAGTACTTCTTGGCCGATACGTGGGACGTGCATGCCACCAAATCCAGCACCGGCCCAAGGATGGGAAACTCGAATCCAGCAGGAGCTGTTTTCGTCTTTATTGCAGTAACGGTTCCAAGGGAAAGAAACCTTTACTCGACCATATTCGTCCGTGTAAATCTCTTGTCCTTCAGGGCCTGCAACAACAGCTGTTTCCGGACCTGAAGAACGAGGTTTCGGTGTGATTTGTGCGGGACGAAATGCATGAGTTGTATCATGTGTTTGAATGTCAACCCAAAACTCATGCGAGCCACTGCTGTTGTGCGCTTCGTAATCATTATCTTGCCAACGGTAATGTGCGGCAATAATCAGATACTCGCGGTTTTGGCTGGCGGCGGGATGCTTAGTCAAAGAAAATAAGTGGCCTGGGGCGAAGCCTCTGGCATTAGCGCGTGCTTGTCCACGCATATGATCACTTTGTAGCGCTTCCATTCGGATACGGGCATACACTTCCCCTTCGTCGAGATTGGTATGTCCACCGGGGTAAGCAAAGACTTCGTAACTATCATGGGCATGCCCAGGTGTTTGGTTGCTGTGTGAGGGAAGTTCGGTACGGGGCATGGTGAAGTTATAGTCATGAGCCATGTACTGACCTGGGCGAGCCTGACGGCCAGACGACCATGTTTGAATGCTGTCTTCATTCGACTTGGTCTGGTCTGGATCATAAAATGGTATTTGTTCATATCCAGGAAAAGGCTCGCACATGCTCAGTTCATCAGTAATGATCAAAACATGTTCACCATTTTTGTGCTCAAACCAGAACCACATTCCCTCATGTTCCATCATGCGCATGACAAAACTGAGGTCAGACTCGCCGTACTGTACGCAGTACTCCCATTCACGATAGGAGCCGGTAAGCATAAATCGGTGAGCAAATGGATAGATGGACAAAACCTGTGCAATCATAGCTTCTGCATTCATATGCTGGAACATACGAAAATCTGTGCGCTGCCCAGCATGCCATAACCAAGGCTTGAGGCAGGCTTGATACAGATAGTAACGACCTTCTTTACCAGCGAGCATAAAATGTACGCATTCGCCATTGAGGTATCGAACAGAGCCCGAGTTTAACTCCACAGACAACGTCATGGAGGTACCCAATATGTCAGCAGGATCAATGTTGTTTTGTAAGCTTTTTAAGGTCAGGTTGAAATCAAACAGGTGTGATACTGCTTCATGTCCATCTAAAGACGCAAACCGCAGGGCATCGTCTCCCAAAATAGTTTGAATGTTAATTTTTCTATTCAAAGCATTGCTCCATTGGATTGTGGTTTGCGAGTTGGCTCTTAGACTAACTAGAGCGTTTAAATATGACACTCATACGTGCCTAATGCATAAACGTTGGCTCAGGTGTCAAAAGTCTGTTGACTGAACAAGCCTGTAATTCCTGAAGTAAAAGGCAGTATGGAAGTGACATCGTTCGATCCTGTTTTGGTATTACACATAAATCTGATTTTCCATGAAAAGTTTGCTGAATAAATCACCGTTTAGGCTGCTTTTGTGAGTGATATGTGTTTGTTGTCCTTGTTGGTTTTGAGCCCACCAAAGAGAGCTTTGACCTGATGTGTTGAAAGTTAAAGCGTGGTTAATTGTATTGTGTTCAGAAAAACGGGTATGTGTTGTATTTAACTGTCTTAAAAGGAGATCAGGCTGAGTTCTTTCCTGTAAAACACTAGGAAGAAATCGGCTTAAGTGAGCAAGTTCGGAGCAGAGGATGGGCAAAGTGTCCGAGCTTTCTAAGTGTTGATGACTGATAATTACTAGTGGGAAATATCGTCCAATACTGTCCGCACTGGCCATAAGTAACCCTGCTCGAGAGCGACCGTCAACTATGTTGGCTGGCAGTAAAAATCTCCAGACAGGCGCGACCAGATAAGACCTGTAATAGTCGTTTTTCCCTGAAGAAATCATCTGCATTCCAGTTTGAAACCAAGTGTCAAAGATTTCGGTAATTTGGTGTGAAATATTGCGATTAACAAAATCCCCCACAGAGGGGATTTTTCCATACAAACCATACCCACTGTAAGAATCACTCAAGATGGTTTTTTTTGTGGCGGAACCGAATAATTTATTGAACATAATCAAAGGCTCTGAGGGCATGAGAAGTTTCGTATTTCTCGTAGAGAAAATGGGTTTTGGACGCTGCTTGCTAGAATTTCTATAACAACACGGCTGCCATCAATATTGAGGGCACTTACAACGCGCTCTCTGCTTCCACTGTTGGAGAGTTTTCCATGATCGAGTAAACGTATAGGTGCCCAAGGTCCATTGGTAACAAGTATTCCAGCAGGTTTGTTGTTTTGTGAAATTTCAACTCGAACTTGGTCGGAGCCGCGTGGACCTGGCCATTTAATGTGTTTGGGGAGTTGCGGGCCATGAGCGTAATGGTAGCTTTGTCCATCAAAATCAAAGCTGATTTGACTGATGCTGGCATCCATTTCCAGAACTTGGAGCTTGAACTCAAGCTCTGGTACGTTAATGGCATTAGGAAAAAATACTTCTCTGATTCTGGCAGCTTGTTGAAAAGATGCTAAGGAGAGAAGGCTACCACCAGGCTGGCGTAGAACCCAAGTAGCCCCAGATAAGTCTGCAGAATGAACTAGATGCTGATCAAAAAACTGTTGAAATAAGCCACGACGAGAGAAAAGCTTGCCAAAGTCGGAGGCTGTAACGTTTTTATTTGAGGCCTGGTTAAATGGGTATCGCCCTTGAATTGCTTGTCTACAAAACTGCCCTACAGATTGATCCAGTTCGCCGGCCAAGCTGCGGCGAAGGCTGCCTGTTGCTTGACTAGTACTGGTATCAGCGAGGTCTTCAAGCATCGTGCGAAAAGGGGCAGGAAGGTGCGCTGCTTCTGACTTGATTCGTCTGAGTGTTTCGCGATGGTTTGTATTGTCTGAGCTGTTGCGCAGACCACCCTGCTGCAAGCCAGCCTCAAGGCTTGTCAGGCTCATGTACATATCGTTGTACAGCTTTATGAGTGAATGAATTGGCGCCTGATTGTCGCTGTTGTTACCTGCTAAGCGCCGCAAAGGCTCAAAACGGTCATCTACAATACTTTCCAAGAGCTGTCTATTGGAGTGTCTGGTTAGAGGGGTTGAGCCAAAAACTCTTTCAAGATCATTCGAGGCACCTTTGATGGTGCTAATGGTCCTTGATTTTAGTGAGTAGTCGTTGCCTTCTGAGGAGGATTTTGTCAGCTGTGTTTCTTTGGCAACTCCTATTGTAAATTGCAGTAAGGGAGAGTCAGGAGCAGAGAGAATGCGAGCATGCTCTATGCTTTCATGGAGAGAGCGGCTGTCTAGAATGGCAATATCAGCAAGATATTCATCCCAGATCCTGACATAGTCATGAAGATAGAGGCGTTTTACATCGTAAAAAGAGAGTTGTTCAAGAGTATCTGATAAAGATTTTTCAGTAGTTTGTGCTGGGCGGCCTAGCACCCATTCGTCCTCTTGCTCTAAGCGGGTAACCATGCGAGTTAATTCTGGTAAGAACTGTTTATGGTATCCATCATGGGTGTAAAGGAAGGGGATTCCTTCGGCAATAGGCCTTCCACTTTTTCGGGTGAAAACTCGTGAAGCGTGAGGGCCACCTGCGTCCATTAAATTGAAGTCAGGAACTGTGCTGTCTAAAAGGTTAAGTTTTAAACGGTTATAGCTTCGTTGTGCAAGAGAGTAGCTTTGCAAGTTGCTACGGACTTTTTTTATGAGCTCTTCATTTGCCTTGAATGGTAATAACACAGGACGAACGGTAAATAAGTTAGATAAATGATTAGATAATTCTTCGAATTGTTCTTTGGTAACGTGAGCAGGTAAGGATCTACTTAGATCCAAATATATGAACTGATTTAAGAAGTCAGAGTTATAATGTTTGCTATTTTGCAACATAAGATAAGCTTTCAGTGCTTCATATGATAGATCAAAATCGTGATTGTAGCTATTGCTGAGTATAGTTTCTATACGCTTAGAAATATTTGTAAGAAGAGTTTTATGTAGAGCGTCAGTATAAGTTATTTGAGAAATTGATTGAAGTTTGTTGCCTTGATATAAGCCATACCTATATTTTAAC
>JAAXZZ010000106.1 GCA_012719655.1 Gammaproteobacteria bacterium
CCTCCAATGCCCGCCGCAGCCCCAAATGAATGCATTGCCCCACTCCACTTAACCAACAGTCCAAGCGAATCAGTATTGATTAGCGAGTTATTTTTCGCATAAGAAAATAAATTTATACCACCCTCCAACCCAATCGGATCGCTCTGCACATACCGCCCTGCATTCGGCTTGTAGTCTCGATGGAAGTTGTAATGCGTACCCATTTCCACATCATAATACTGCCCCGGAAAGCGCAAGTTCATACTGATGCGGCTCTGGTTGAGTGCGCTCATAGCACCAAACGCTTCTTGCACGGCCTTCCACGTGATACTACCTTCTTTGTTAGTGGCCAGTATCGGTGTGTACAAGTGATCGGTATGCAGATAGTGATACGTTGTTTCTGTGCTGTTTAATTGATTGTCCGCTACGTTAGCCTGCCAAATAGGGTCTGTGCTCCACAACCCTTGCTGAGCCGCTACCGGATTAAAGCCATACGCCCTGCTCAATTCACCCAGCTCGTTCGCTTCGGCCATTAAGCCCTGCTCACTGTAAATAAACCAAGTCGTGCTGCTATTGCTGCTTGCATTTTGTGTAACGGTTTTTGAGATTCTGCGTCCAAACGGGTCGTAGCGGTAGTGCGCTTCAATGCTGGGCTCGCTTTGGCCTTGCAAGGTATTAGTGAAGCCAATCAAGCGCTCAGCCGCGTTGTAGCGATAGTCTTTTATTCCTTGAGCGTTGGTTTCCTGTTGTGTATGGCCCTGCGGGCTATAACTGACCTGAGTTTCCACAGGGCTGGCACCGAGACTAAAGGGCTTCAGGCTCGGGTACTGTGTTAATTGGTTGTCGGCGTTATATGTCCAGTTGCCCGGTTGATGAGCGCTGACCGTGCGGTTGCCGACCGGATCGTAGCTGTACTGCTCTTGTGGCAGATTTAAGGCTTGCAGTGCAGTGCTGGGGTTCGCTTGGATTAAACGATCCAGTTTGTCGTAGCCGTAATCGGTGACACCAAGGTCAGACTCAATTTGACTGATATTGCCGGTGGCATCGTACTGATACAAACGTTGAGCCAATAGCTGCGCCTGCTGGTTTTTAACTTCAATGCGCACAGGTCTGAGCAGCGCATCATACGCCAGCGTTTTACTGACTCCCGGTGTGTTGATGCGTTCCGGCATCACCCAGTTATAGTTCTCGTAAGTGACTAGCCCAAACCAGCACGCTCCAAACTCAGCGGTTCCTTAAAACTCTACAAACGAACTCAATACGATTACATACTATCTGTTCTTACTAAGCGCGGCGGCGTAACCAGCCGGTAATCGACAGACGATCACGGGTTGCTGGCAAGACTTCATGCGGCCATTTCTCTGACATAAACACCAACAAGGTGCCCGCCTGCGGCACCACATCATGCGTTTGCTGATCATCTAAATACATGCGTAACTCACCACCTTGCTCGGGCAGCCATTGCTCATTCAGGTAGGCGACGCAGGTCACTACGCGGCGATCATCGTCACGGAAACGATCCAAATGTTTTTTATAAAACGCCCCCGGTGGGTATAAAGCAAAATGACCCTCAAAATCTTCTAGGCCTAAAAATAAGCTTTGGTTAATCGCCCGACGCAGCTGCTCGATCAAGGCTAAATAACGGTCGACAGCTGGATGCTGCCCCGCTTCTAGCCATTGGATCTGATCACCTCGAATCCCTGCATGCACGACTTTAGCCACGCCGCGACCAATACCCGCCAACTCCAACTGCCCGCGCTGGGCACGTTTGTGGCACTCTTCGGCTAACGACGTGGTCAGATCGGTAGGGAGAAAAATAGTTTGCTGTGACCAGCCATGTGTTGCTAAATCATCAACAATTCGTGCAAACAGTGGTGCAATTGGTTGTGTGTTCATTTTTAACCCAAGTGTAGAGCTCAATAGTGTTCATGTTGAACGCTGCTTCGTAAGGGTTAGCCCAGCCTACTGGCACGCATTTGTTGCATAATAAGCTGATTTTTGCTGGCCACATACGATTTTTCTGAGCACTGCGTTAATCTGCGCCTATGCCTTGACTCAAGCGCATGCTCAGCGTTGTTTATTTTACTTTTCGAGGGAAATTTATGCGTTTTTTATTGGTGTTATGCATGCTGCTGGGCAGTTCAAGTGTTTTTGCTGACGCCTACCTTGAACTGTACCAAAAAGCAGGCTGGCCGCAACAGCAGAGGCATTTTGCCAGCGCACTAGAGCAGGCACAGCTGCGTTATAAAAACACATTACCCACTGCGATTTATCAAACATTACTGGAAAACAGTAATAAGCGTTTTGCGACCGCTGCAATGCATCAGCGTGGGCAAAAAGCACTACGGCAAAACCTTGACAACCCTAACAGTGCTTTAGCGTTCTTTAATTCAGCCATTGGCCAAAAAGTCAGTGCCGCAGAAGTGGCCGCAACACATCCCGAACAGCTGCAACGCTATGCCGCTGGCTTACCAGCGATTGCAGCAGATGCCACGCGACGTTTGCTGATCCGTCATTTGGCCAATGCACTGCCGGCCAGGCAATCAGGTGCAGAAGTCACATTGGCCCTTGGTAGTGTCGCCGCTGACAGTTTAAGCCAAATGTTGCCCGGCCTGATGGGCGCAGAACAAGCCAATGCCTTACTGGAAAGCCAGCGTCAGCGCTTACTGACAGAAATAGATGCCAATATTGATAACACTTTGCTGCATGTTTATCGGGATTTATCTGACGCTGAACTGGAAGAGTTTGTTAGTTTTGCGCAATCGCCTGAAGGCCAAGCCTACTACCAAGCAGCCTTTAAAACGCTGCAAGCCAGTTTGCGCAATCCGCAATAATTAACAACGAGCAGGCTAGCTCAGCTGCTCGGTTAAAAACTGCAAGTACTGCTCACGCATGGCGCTGTGCTCATTGGCCAAGTGATGCCGCGCTCCTGGTAGTAAAAGTAGCCTGGGCTGATTGAACTTTTCATTTAAGACATTGAGATTATGCTGCCAATCCACCGTCATATCGGCATCCCCTTGCACGATAATCGGACTGTGAGCGCTGGGTTTCGCTTGCTCGATATCGCCAATCCACTGGGCTAACGCACCCACCCAAGCGGTTGGTAAAATACGCGCTTGCAATGGGTCATGGCGGACAAACTCAACAAAGGCGGCATCATTGGAATTATTAGAAAAACTCCTTGGTACGCTGCGCCGAAAGGGTTTGACTAATTGATAAAGCAGCTTGGATTGCTGCCATGCGCGTGGGCGCACCAACGGCGCCAGCAAAATCGTCTCGCCCAGTTGTGAGACGGGCGACTGATTGAGCAAATAATCAACAGCAATCGCAGCGCCAGTGCTTTGGCCAAGCACATGCCAAGGTTTAGGCAATTGCAGCTGCTGAGCTTTAGCCAGCAAGGCTTGCAGTACCTGCTGATACTCTTGAAAGCTGTTAATGCTGGCGCGCGCACCGCTGGATAAGCCATGCCCTGGGAGGTCACAACTGAGCACGGCAAAACCTTGGCGCAACGCCCAGTCGTAAACATGGCCATACAAACCCATGTGGTCATAGTAGCCATGCAGTACAATCACCGTTGCCAAGGCCTGCGGCGGTCGTAAGACTTGCATGGCAAGGCGATAACCTGCGACTTCAACCCGGCCTAGGCGAGCGTCTAAATCTGAGAACTGCTGAGCAAAATCAATCTGATAAAAGCGTCGCCAGAGCTGCGCCAACTCAGGATCAACACTGTTGCGTTGCAATGCGGGTAAAGCACGCTGTAACTGCTCTGGATTAAAGGTCTCGATCATCGGCGTGACTCCTGCAAACGCCATGCGGCATCATGGACATATCTGTTTTGTGTCACTCATGGCAACCTATACTACCGTGTTAGTCGATTTTTTATGAACACATCTACTTTGAAAAAAACGCTTATTGGCCTAGCCATACTCTTGTGGCTGGGCGCTATGCTGACCGGCTTATGGTGGTATAAAACCCGCTTTATTCGGCCGTTTAGTGAAACGACCGCTGTCTTTAGCGGTCAACAACTACGCTTGCCCAACAGCATTGCTGGCAGCGGCGCTATACGTTTTGTGCATTTTTGGGATCCAGCCTGCCCGTGCAATGTCGGTAACCAGCAACACTTAGCAGAAATGCTGGAGCGCTACGCTGATGAGGTTGAGTTTTATCACTTGCAAAAACCTGGCAGTAGCGGGCAGTTACCTAAAGTTTTAAGCACTATGCGTCATTTAAGCGGTTTGCCCGGTGCTGAACAATTACCCGCCAGCCCTGCTGTGGCCATTTGGGATCGCGCGGGCCAATTAGCTTATTTTGGTCCTTATAGCGAAGGGGCGGTGTGTAACTCCAGCAATAGCTTTATCGAACCGGTGTTAGATGCCTTAATTAATAATCGCCCCGTCAAAGCAGCGAACACTTTGGCTGTAGGCTGTTTTTGTGACTGGCCACAGAAAGTTGATAAATGACAGCTGACTAAACTGTGTTAGGATCAGTGCACAAATAATATAGCAAATAAAAAGCTGTCCACTCACGGTGACCAGCGGAGCATACAATGGAACCGCATCCTTTATATCAAAAGATTCTACGTGAGCATCATCTCTTCGTTGCCCTCAATGACACACAAATTACCCAGTTGATCGAAGAAAGTCAGCTGGTGAATTTAGAAAAAGGGGCTTACGTCTTTCGCCAAGGCGATCCCTGCAATCACTTTGGTTTTGTGATTTCAGGTAGTGTAAAAATCTATCGGTTAACCCCAGACGGCCAAGAAAAAGTCTTTGAAGTGATCGGCGATCGCAACACCTTTGCTGAAGCCATGATGTTTATGAGCACCGGTACCTATGTGGCGACCGCACAAACTGTACTACCCACGCAATTACTACTGTTATCCAATGCCACTTATACCCGCCTACTGCGTGAAAATACCGAAACGGCCATGGCCTTGTTAGCCTCACTTTCTGTACGCATGCATCAGCGTTTAAATGAAATTGAAATCCTCTCTTTAAAAAACGCAACCCACCGGGTGATTCGCTATATTTTGTCGCAAGCACTACGCTCGTGCAGCAAATGCTGCACACCAAGTTTTGAACTACCCATGGCCAAACGCTTAGTCGCGGGGCATCTATCGATTCAGCCAGAGACCTTCTCACGAATTATTCATCATCTAAGTGATGAAGGCATTATTCGCATCGACGGCCGTCTAATCTGCATCCTCGATCGTGACCGTCTGGAAAACTACGAATAACGCTGTTATTTGATAACTATCAAGCCCTCTACTGTGCGAGCTATGACAGGATTAGCAAAAAGAGGGCCTGCCGATGACAACCTGTTTGTACTGCCAACACGACAACCCAGCCGAGCAATCGGTGTGTGAAAATTGCGGAATGAATTTACCGCAGCACACTGAACGTCATCAGGCGCAGCGTTTATTGCGCTTTAAACTCTTTGTGATTGGCTTGACCATTTTTTGTGCCATTATGATTGTCTGGTTACCCCGCAGTAATCCAGCTGGAGGCTAACTTAAGCGTTTCAGCGCCTGACCGGCACGGCTCTGCCAAAACACCCGCAATAGCAACAGAAAACTCAGCGACCAACATACAGCAGCGCTCAACAGCCACAGGTGACTTTGCTGCCCTAGCCATGCTGGGATCACCCGCAATAACGCAGCACAGTTCACCAGCACACCAGCAACATGACTTAAAGGTAGCGCATTGGGGTCGCGAAAGCGCTGCAGCAATTGCGTACGCGCCATCACCGTCAAAGTCAAAGTCCCCAAGGCGCCAACAGTGATGGCATGCACCCCAGCACTCAGCAGTGCAGGCTTAAACAGCAAAGCACAACCCAGTAAAGATAAACCCAAGGCCAACCACCCGTAGCCTGCGCCCAGTAGTAATAAATCGGCTCGGTCTAAACAATGCCATAACTGCCAGCGCGCCAGACGCAGTGCGGTCAACAGGCCGACGGTTAAAATCAAAACGCCAGCCAATTGCTCACTGAGCAGACTCGGCAGCGGATAAAGTGCTAACGCAACAAACAACAGAATCAATACTGCTCCTTCAATATTGGGCTGCACACGCGCCGATAAAGTGCGCTGCTGACGTAACAGATGCCCTGCTACGGCTGGCGCAATAATGCGTCCGCCCATAAAAAACATGAGCAAAGCTAAGCCCAGTAACAACTCCAGCAGAACATTGTGCCCTTGCCAAGTCGATTGCGCAGCGAACACCACCAGACTGCAGAGCACAATCAATAACGGCGCCGTGGTTTTATTGCGCCATTTTTTGGCTGAACGGGCAAAGCGTGGCACTGTCCAGTAGGCTGTCAAACCAGCGACCAACAGCGCGCCAGTGACCGCCATCGGGCCGCCCGGCCAAACTAAAAAGCCAATCCGCGCTAACAGCCAAACACCGATCAATAACAGCACCTTGCGCCCCTGCAGCGGCCCTAATAGATAACCGGCGACCACCAGCATGGCATAACCAATCAATAGTTCATGGGCATGGCCGAAGACGCTATACAACCCTGCCGGTGCGGACACGCCGTAGAGCAAGGCTAAAACTGACCATGGCATCAGCAACGCCGTATAAGCCGCTGCCAGCGGAAACAGATAATAACTGGCGGATATGACTGGCTTTTTCCGCGCGTGCGCTTCGACGTGACTCACACCTACACCTTCTTCATTGCTTAGCGACTGATCACTACTGGGTCAACTGACGATACAATTGCGGTAATCGCGTTGGCAAATGCTCAGGCTCACGGATCACGGTGTAGCCATTGGCACCAAACATGTATGGCAGATAGTCAGCCGCTTCTTTATCAATGGTGATACAAAAAGGAATGACGCCCATTTTCTGCGATTCTAAAACCGCTTGGCGCGTATCTTCCACGCCATAACGGCCCTCATAGAGGTCCAAATCATTGGGCTTGCCATCAGTGACCAGCAACAAGACACGGCGCTTATGCGGACGGTCTTTTAATAGCGCAGTGGCTTGGCGAATCGCTGCCCCCATGCGTGTGTAATAGCCGGGTTTCAAACCTTGAATGATGCCGCGCACGCCGTCTGCATAACGCTGATCAAAGCGTTTGATTTCTTGCATGCGCACCTGATGGCGCCGCAGCGAAGAAAAACCATACAGGGCAAAATCATCGCCCACCGCGGAGAGTGCCTCCGCAAACAGCAACATACTGTCAGCCACCACATCAATCACGCGGCGCTCATCATTGATGTGCGAATCCGTCGACATGGATAAGTCAGCCAGCAATAAACAGGATAAATCTCGATGCTGTTGACGTTTTTCCATAAACAAGCCGCGCTCAGCCACTTGACCGTGCTGACGCTCGACATGGAAGTCTAAACAGGCTTGTAAATCCAGTTCATCACCTTGTGGTTGTTGATGCAACCAACGTGGTTCACTGCGTAAATTCTCAAATTGACGACGAATACGCCGCGCCAACTGACTCAAACGCAGCGGCAAAGCTGCTGCTTCTTGGTCGCGTGGTTGCATCATCTGCACATTAACAAAGTCCGCTTGCAGTGCACTTTTACGGAAATCCCATTCAGGCAGTTTAATACCCTCACCCAGCGGAATATCATCCACATCGGCTGGCGGTAAATCCAAATGCAGCTTTAAGCCGCCGCCTTTACGCTTACGTTTGCGCGATAAAGCAATTTCATCTAAATCATCGGCAACCCGCGCTGCATCCAAGTCTTCGTTATCATCGCCACAGCGATCAACATCAATATGCTCTGACCAACTGAACAAGTTCTCTAAACGAAATAACAATAGCCCTTGCTTGCCTGAATTATCTTCAACGCGCTTGGCTTGTTTACGTACATCACGCCCCTCACCTTGCGCTGCACCAACCAGATCGCCTTCATCGTCCTCACTTTCCAGATCACTGGCTTGTGGATCACCAAGGCGCTCAGCAGGGTACAGCCACAGTGGCAAAGGAAATGGCGCGCGCTCAGTCACTGGAAAATCCACGACACTGCCCGGCTCTAACAAGGCTTGACGTAACGCCCGCTCTAAAGCGGCTTCATTTTTCTTTAACGAATTCGGATCGGGACGCAAGGCTAAATGCGCCTCCAGCAAACGCTGATAACGCGGGCGCATGGCCGGGTAGTGCTGCAGAAGATTTTTAGTCCAACGTTGATTATCACGCCCCCAATGGCGCATTTTGTCCGAAGTAGCCGCCAGTAAAGCCAGCCAACGATACAGATCACGATTGAGGGCTGGATCAGGGTACACCGCTAAGCTGGCGGGTAAGCGTAAGTTTTCCGCATCGGCCCAAGCGACCGCTAACTGTTGGCTGCTACCGGCAACTTGCTGAATTAAGGAGCGGCGCAAGACCATTTTGCGCGCACTAGAGGCTTCTACAGCGACCCCAGAAGCACCGCCTAAAGCACGAAAAAGTACGGCTAAGGAGCGCTGCATCTCTGCCAGCTCCACCTGCGCCTCAGGGAAACCTGGGTCTGCACGTCGAGTGATAAATTTATGCCAGATCTCACCGGCCCACTCTTCAACTTCAACACCAATGCCCATATCCAACCTCACTTAGGGTTGCGCCAGCTGTAGAGCACCCTCAAACATATAGCGCTAAAACAACTTCGGCCCGCTGTACAAGCCGGGCCGAAGATCGTTACATCATCACGTTAACTCACGTAATTATGCGTGCCCAGCGGCATTTGCCGTCACTACGTCGGTGCGTCCACGCTGACGGAAACTCAACAAGTAAGCGACCAAACCAATCAAGAAAACCACGCCTGCAGCTAAACGTAACCAATAGAAAAGGAACAATTGGTCTTGTGAAGCCATAAAGGACAGCGCCGCACCCTCTTCTGGAATACGTTGCAGCCAGATCTGTACAACACCGGCGGCAGACAGGAACAGCGTGATAAACACCATGCTGATGGTCATCAACCAGAAGCCCCACATCTCCATGACTTGCGCTTTATTATCCGCTGCTTCGCCAAGACCGCGTAACTTCGGCATTGCGTAAGAAATCAAAGTCATCACGATCATGGCATAGGCACCATAGAACGCTAAGTGACCATGCGCTGCGGTTAATTGCGTACCGTGCGTGTAGTAGTTGACGGGCGCAAGGGTATGCAAAAAGCCCCAAACACCGGCACCTAAGAACGCCGTCACAGTTGTACCCATCGCCCACAATGCCGCGGCTTTGTTTGGGTGCTCACGACGGCGGCGGTTGATCATATTGAAGGCAAACAGCACCATCGCAAAGAAGGGTAACGGCTCCAGCGTGGAGAAGATCGAACCGACCCACAACCATACTGTTGGCGCACCAATCCAGAAGTAGTGGTGACCCGTACCTAAGATGCCGGAGATCAGCGCCATCGCGACAATCACGTACAACCACTTCTCAATCACTTCACGGGCAACACCGGTGATTTTGATCAGCACGTAAGCCAGCATTGCCGCCATGATCAATTCCCACACGCCTTCTACCCACAAGTGCACCACATACCACCAGTAGAACTTGTCACGGGTGAGGTTATCTGGGTTGTAGAAAGAGAACAGGAACATCACGGCCAAACCGATCAGACCGGTCATCATCACCACGTTAACTGCCGTTTTGCGACCTTTCAGTACAGTCATACCGACGTTGTATAAAAAGCCTAAGGCCACCACAACGATACCGACTTTGGTGATCAACGGTTGCTCAAGGAACTCACGCCCCATGGTTGGCAAGAGATCGTTACCGGTCATTTGTGCCAGTCCAGCATAGGGTACAAACAAGTAACCTAAGATGGTCAACACACTCGCTACAGCGAATACATAGAACAAAATCATCGCAAGTTTTGGACTGTGCAATTCACGATCAGCTTCTTCAGGGATCAAGTAATACGCCGCCCCCATAAAGCCGAACAACAACCAAACAATCAGCAAGTTGGTGTGCACCATACGTGCGATGTTAAATGGCAGCAGCGGAAACAAGAAGTCACCGATGATGTATTGCAAGCCCATCACCAAACCAAACAGAATTTGCCCAACAAACAAAATCAGAGCAAATACCAAGTACGGCATGGCCACCTTTTGCGAGGTGAATTTTAAGTACGGATTATTAGACATAATCAGTTCCCCTTAGACTGCCAACCAGACGAGCTGACACTGCGTAAATGTTCAAAAGCAATGAAACAGACATATCAACCCTCCTTGTTTGGCGGCCAGTTATTGGTGTCGATTTTCGAACTCCACTTGAGGAACTCGGTTAAATCATCCAGCTGGGCATCGGTTAAGTTGAACTGCGGCATTTGTCGGCGACCAGGAATATTGGTGGGTTGCGCCTTCATCCACGCCGGTAAGAAGTATTTAAAACCTTCCTCACCACCACGACGGACAAACACGTTACCCAGCTCCGGCGCAAAGTAAGCGCCTTCACCCAGCAAGCTGTGACAGCCAATGCAGTTATTTTCTTCCCAAACCAATTTTCCACGGATCACTGACTCAGTCAGCAAATGGCTATTGGTGCGCTCTGGGATGGTTCTTTCTGTATGGTAAGTGAGTGCAAGAAAAACCAAGACGAAGAATAAACTTCCTCCATAGTAGATATTTCTCGCCATACCTTTAGTGAAAGTTTCAGACATGACGCCTCCTAATGAGTTATGCCCGCTCATCATAGAAACAGTTAGTAACAAACCCCCTTGATAGCAATCAAGAATTACCAAGCGCTGCACTGGGTTATGGTCTAAATGCCTGTTCTGTGGGCTACTTCACTGGAGTCATTGGCGCACCGCTGCTTTTTGTCGCAGGAGTAAAATGACAATGCAGGGCTAAAAATCACCCCAAAGTTGCTGAGCGACACTCAACGCCACCACGGGCGCGGTTTCGGTACGTAACACCCTTGGACCTAAACGCGCGGGCTGAAAGCCAGATTGGCTGGCGCGCGCCACCTCATCCTCAGTCAAACCGCCTTCCGGGCCAATTAAAAAGGCCAAGCTACTCGGCGTTGCGTGCTCAGTTAAGGGCTGAGCAACTGGATGCAGCAGCAGTTTCAAGTCGGCCTCGACACGGGTTTGCCAATCTTTCAGCGACTGCGGCGGATGAATCACTGGCACCTTAGAGCGGCCGCACTGCTCACAGGCGCTGATGGCGATCTGTTGCCAATGCTCAAGACGTTTTTGTGCACGCTCATCATTAAGACGCACTTCACAGCGCTCGGTAAACAGTGGCGTAATTTCTGCGACACCTAACTCGGTGGCTTTTTGAATCGCCCAATCCATGCGTTCCCCGCGGGATAAACCTTGCCCTAAATGAATAGGCAGCGAGGATTCTGGCAAACCCTCAAGGCATTCTTGCAGGCTCACTTGCACCGTTTTCTTCGTCACCCCGGTCAGCTCACCGCGATACTCTTGACCGCTACCGTCAAACAACTGCACCTTCGCCCCAACGTTTAAGCGCAGCACGCGACTGAGGTAATGCGCTTGTGCTTCAGGCAGGTCATACAGCCCTAAGGCTAAGGGCGCAGCAACAAAAAAACG
>JAAXZZ010000107.1 GCA_012719655.1 Gammaproteobacteria bacterium
CTGCAGGGAAGCGCCTAATCATATCTCGATCGCCGCAACCCTTATTCAACACTTGCGCTCAAAAATAAAATTTAAGTGTCATCAGCGGTTTTTCTGCAGACTGAGCACTATTAGTCAGTTTTCACTCAATCTCAACTGCAACATTCAACAAAATACTGATAATATATACAGCAAAACCTATCTGATTGGCTTTTCTCGACAGATTTTTGCTGGGCGCGTTATCCTTGCGCCCCTGTGTCATGTGCCAGTGCATGTTAATTTATTATTTGTGTGGAGTTTTTTATGTGGTTTCGCAACCTGCTGATGTACCGTTTAACCTCAGACACAGCTATAGATCTGGAAACGCTGGAGAACGCTCTTGCCAGCAAGCCAGCTTTACCCTGCGGCAGTCAAACCTTATCCACTTACGGTTTTGTTGCTCCTTTTGGTAAAGGCGAAGATGCCCCTTTAGTGCACAGCGCCCAAGGCTTTTTCCTGGTATGTGCTCGCACTGAAGAGCGTATTTTACCGGGCAGCGTTGTACGTGATGCAGTAAAAGAAAAAACCGATGAAATTGAAGCCGCAGAAGGCCGTAAAGTCTATAAAAAAGAGCGCGATCAAATTAAAGATGAAGTCACTCAGGCGCTTCTGCCTCGCGCTTTTATTCGTCGCTCTAAAACATTCGCAGCAATTGCGCCGGCACAAGGCTTGATCTTAGTTGATACCGCTAGTGCAAAGCGTGCGGAAGAGTTGCTCTCTACGCTGCGTGAAGTCCTCGGTAGCTTGCCCGTGCGCCCTGTTGCCGTTAAAGCAGCGCCAACTGCAACCTTCACCCACTGGGTGAAGCAACATGAAGCCAGCAATGGCTTAGTGCTCACTAATGAATGTGAACTGCGCGACAGCGCGGAAGACGGCGGGATTATCCGCATCAAGCGTGAAGACCTCGCTAGCGAAGAAATACAAAACCATTTAGCCGCAGGTAAGCTAGTTACTCAGCTAACTTTGGCATGGCACGATAAGCTCAGTTTTTTAATCGACGATAAGTTGACGATTAAACGTTTGCGTTTTGAAGACTTACTGCTAGACCAGGCTGAGGAAGATGGCGGTGACGATGCAGCCAGCCAGTTTGATGCCAGCTTTATTTTAATGATGATGACTTTTGTTGAGTTCATTCCAGAACTTCTCGAAGCACTCGGCGGCGAAGAAATCCCACAAGGGATTTAAAGTTTAAAATCAATATGTTGGGCTAGTATCTAGCTGATACTGCGGCGAGTGTAGCCATGGATGGCGAAGCACCCGAATCGGGGCAGGATGACCCGTTGAGGGAAAAGCGAGACCAGCAAGATGCGGCATGCGCCTGTCCTGCTGCTTACTTAGCATTACTACGTTGTTCGATCTATGCGTGGAGTGCTTCGAGGTAAGTTGCGGGCAGGCTGCCCGCGCTCCCAAAAAACAAGTGCTGCGCGGTAAGCAGCCGGCGCTCCCACAGCAAATTACCTGAAAGGAGTCATATTACAAACCCGCAGGCGACATCGCTGATCAATGAGCACCTTGCTAGTGTCGCGGCTAGCGAACCAGGGAGGGTGAGCGCCCGAATCGGGGCAGGATGACCCGTTGAGGGAAAAGCGAGACCAGCAAGGTGCGGCATGCGCCTGTCTTGCTGTTTACATAGCGCTATTACATTGTTTGATCTGTGCATGGCGTGCTTCGGGGTAAGTTGCGGGCAGGCTGCCCGCGCTCCCAAAAAACAAGTGCTGCTCGGTAAGCAGCCCGCGCTCCCACAGCAAATTACCTGAAAGGAGTCATATTACAAACCCGCAGGCAACATCGCTGATCAATGAGCACCTTGCTGGTGTCGCGGCGAGCGAACCAGGGAGGGTGAGCGCCCGAATCGGGGCAGGATGACCCGTTGAGGGAAAAGCGAGACCAGCAAGGTGCGGCATGCGCCTGTCCTGCTGCTTACTTAGCATTACTACGTGTTCGATCTATGCGTGGTGTGCTTCGGGGTAAGCTGCGGGCAGGCTGCCCGCGCTCCCAAAAAACAAGTGCTGCGCGGTACGGCAGGCGCCAAACTTGCTCAATGATTGCCACCAATCATTTGCATCCAAAGAAAACACTCTAAACCTTTGCCAGCCAAACTTGCCGCTGCTCAACTGTATGAAAGGTCCAGGCTAAAAAGCGACTCTGCTTTTGCCCCTGCGCCATACTGCAAACCTGCACATCAACAGCGCCCACTTGCTTCAGCACGCGCTGCAGCAATCGAATATGAGCCGACTTCGAAACCAGCGTAGTAAACCATAACACCTGCTCAGCGTAATCCTTACTTTCCTTGATCATATTGCGCACAAAGGTCAACTCCCCTCCCTTGCACCACAACTCATTACTTTTGCCACCAAAATTCAATGCCGGCAATTTACGCTGCGGATCTTGCTTGCCTAAATTATGCCACTTGCGCTCACTGCCATTGCTCGCTTCAGCCGCACTGCTATGAAAAGGAGGGTTACATAAGGGGCAAACAATCCGCTCGTCTGCGCGCAACACACCTTTAAAGAAAGCAGCTTTATCGGGCTGTAAACGCAGATCAATAACTTTTTCTAAAGCATTGGCTCGCAGCGTTTGCCGTGCATTCGCCAAGGCTTGCGCATCTATATCACAGGCAATAAAGCGCCAACCATAATCATGCTGGCCTAGCAAAGGATAAATACAGTTCGCCCCCGTACCCACATCCAGCACGGTAAAACCTACGCCACGTGGAATCACACCTTTCGCATCAGTCGCCAATAAATCAGCCAACCCATGAATATAATCAGCACGACCCGGCACCGGCGGACATAAATACCCCTCAGGTATCTGCCAGTCTTTAATGCCATACAACTGCTTTAGTAAGGCCGCATTGAAGACCCGCACCGCCGCTGGATTAGCAAAGTCGATACTCGGCTTGCCATACGGGTTAATAATCATAAAAGCCTTAAGCCGCGGCTCCACAGCAATCAACGCAGCAAAGTCATAACGTCCCTGATGACGGTTGCGCGGATGCAACAATGCCCCAGCTGGCTGTGTGCTCATAAACAAAAACCCTTACTGCTATTCATTAAAAAACGCAGTATAGCAGTAAGTAAAGTGGCACCGAACGGTGGTAAATGTCACGCCCGTGATGACTCTGGTACAAGCAGATGGACATCCGCCTAGATAGGGACGAGCCGCCCGCGCTCCCAGCTTAAGCCATATCTGGCAGACAATGCAGATGATCAATGAGTGCTGCGTGGTTGCCCAGGCAAACGCAGCCATGGAGAGCGTACAAACCTAAATCGAACCAGAACAGTTCGCTGAGCGATAAACAGCTAGCGCGCAGTACGGCAAGCACCATAGTTGAATCATACAGCTCAATAGCGGCGTATTTTCACAGGCCTACTGCAGAGCACAAAAGGCTCTGCGCCTACAACATAGATAAAGATGCGAGCAAACCGCATGCGCTCCCAACAACACTTAGCGCGCTGGGCGTACAAGCAGTGCCGAACCCCAAGACAAACCGACACCGAAGCCTGACAATAAAGTGTTACGCCAGTCGTTATTAAAAGCATAATACTCAAGTAACATCGGAATCGACGAAGACACCGTATTGCCTGCACCAAACATATCTTTAATGACTTTAGAGCCGTTATCACCTAGGCGCTTAGCAATCGCATCAACAATCGCCCCGCTACCTTGATGCAAGCAAATTGAATCAACATCATCAAAACTCAAATTGACTTCATCCAAGACTTCTTGCATGTGCGGGATAATCTTCAGGCTAGCAAAGTTAAATACTTGCCGACCATTCATATGAAAATGACCGTCCTTGACAACAAGATACTCAGCACCACCGCCGTCGCCGCCAAAACGTGCTGGCCCCAACTCCCAGACTGGATCTTCAGTCATCCAAGTCGCCGTGGCCGCATCACCAAACAATAAAGTGGTCATTCGGTCCGCACGATCGACAATTTTTGAATAGGGATCAGCCGTAACTAGAATGGCATTTTTCAAGCCCGCAGCCTGCATAAAACCTTTCAGCACATACAAGCCATAGACATAGCCAGAGCAGCCCAGCGACACATCAAAACATGCAACATGGGTCGGCAAACCAAGCTTGTGCTGAACAATCGCCGAGGTATGCGGCAGTCCTTCAGCGTCACCATTTTGCGTCACCACCACCAGTGCCTGAACATCCTCAAGCTTTAAATCTGCGTTCTTCGCCAGCAAATTTTGCACCGCGCCTACGCATAAATCTGAGGTTTCTTCATCGTCAGCTTTAATCGCCAAGGTTGTTGTGCCTAACTTATTTTGCACAAACTCTGCATCACGACCAAAACTCTCTGCCTGTGCGATATTATCGACTCTGCCTTCGGGGATGTAACTTGCAATACTGCGTATGCCAATCATCGTGCATCTTCCACGTTAAGTGCCGCTTTAGATGACCACCACACCAACAGCTGACCCAATGGTCACTATTAAATGAAAAAAATACGCACTAATGTGCGCGTCAGTTATCGGCGGTCAAGCCTAAAAATCTGTTTTAGCTATGACGCAACACAATAGCTTGACGACACATGGCGCGCTATAGGCCAAAGGGCTTAAACAAACGATTTGCTGCACCTAGCGCAGCCTTAAAAACACTGCTGTCTGTCACTTTTGGCTTAAAGGCGTATATTCAACTTACGACCACGACAGACTAACGGCATGACGATGACGACTTTAACCCATAGCGTAACCCTTCCCGATGACTATAATCGCGCTGATTTTTTAAGCTTTCATCAGCGTGATCGTCAAGCGTTTGCTGAGCGAGTTACTGCCAACAGTCTCAAGAAAGCTATGTTTTGGCAGCGGCAACCGGCTTGTTTAAGCATCGACTTCGTTGCTGATAAAGCGCACGCCCAGCTCATACTTGATGCAGAACCCGACAGCACATCTGCACAGGCAAAAGACTGGCCGGCATGGCTGGAGTACTTTCTCGGACTTGAGCAACCGACGCAAAGTTTCTTTTAACATCATCATCATCATACTGAGTTAGGCCCACTCATCCAACGCCACCCGGGTTTGCGAGTGGCGCAGGTTAGTAGTCCGTTTGAAGCCATCACTTGGGCAATTATTGGCCAGCAAATCAGTGTCGCCGCCGCATTAAATGTACGCAGACGTTTTATTGCGCTGGCCAGCGTGCAGCATTCCTCTGGCCTCTGGTGTTATCCAGATGCACAGCGTGTCGCTCAGCTATCACTTGAGGCATTACGCAACGCTGGTTTATCGCTCAATAAAGCTCGGACGATCGCGCAGATCAGCCAACTCTTACACAGTAAAACGCTACAGTTTCCAGAGCAGGTCAACGCTGAGAATGTCGAGCAGCTAGGTTCTGAGCTCTTAGCCATTAGCGGCATAGGCCCTTGGACGGTCAACTACACTTTGATGCGCGGCTTTGCTTGGCTGGATGGTTCGCTGCATGGTGACGCAGCTGTGCGCCGCTATTTGCAGGTGCTACTCAAGCAAGAGGCGCTGACGGCCAAGCAAACTGAGCAATGGCTGCAGCAATTTAGCCCTTGGCGCGCATTAGTGGCCGCACACCTGTGGCACTCACAAGGTTTTAGCAGTTAACCCAGCCTGCATTCTCTAGCGCAAGATGTGGCATAATGGCTTTCTTTTTTTGCCTGCTCAAGCCCATGACACACGCCCCTGATCGCATATTCAACACACCGCTCGCACAAGTACCTGACTTCACCTTCAATGAAGATGTGGTGCGCGTGTTTCCCGATATGATTAAACGCTCAGTACCCGGCTATCCAACCATTGTGGAAAATACCGGGGTACTGGCCGCGCAGTTTGCCCAAGCCAACAGTATCCTGTACGACTTGGGCTGCTCATTAGGCGCGGTGACGCAAGCCATGCGCCGCCATGTCAGCCACAGCGGCTGTAAAGTGATTGCTGTGGATAATTCAGCGGCAATGGTTGCGCGCTGCCGTGAACATCTCAACGCACAAGATGCGATGTTCCAAGAACTCTTGCCAGTTCAAGTCATTGAGGCCGATATTCTCACTCTTACGTTGCAGCCTGCGTCACTCGTGACCCTGAACTTCACCTTGCAATTTATCGCACCAGAGCAACGTCTTGAACTCCTAAAAAATATTCACAGCGCTCTCCTACCTGCGGGCGCGCTGATACTTTCTGAAAAGTTGCGTTTCAATGATGCCGACGCGCATGAACTGCTCAACGAATTACACCTAGCGTTTAAGCGCGCCAATGGTTATAGCGAACTCGAAATTGCGCAAAAGCGCCGCGCCATTGAAAAAGTCATGCTACCCGACAGCCTTGAAGAACACCGCGAACGCTTACATTGTGCAGGTTTCAGCAAAGTTATTGTGTGGTTCCAGTGTTTTAACTTTGCTTCGATGATTGCCTTACCATGATTGATTTCAGCCCTTTAGTACAGCAACTTGCCTCAACGCCATTAAAACAATGGTCACGTGGTATCCAGCAACAATTTGATGACCTGTTTGCCATCAGTCATGGTGATTTACCGCGCTGGATGGCGGCAGTCAATGCACTGCCTGCACTGGTACCGACAACAATAGAACTTAAAGACAGGTTGGCACTGAATGGTCTGTGCAGCGATGCTGAGCGCCAACAGTTGCGCACTGCCCTGCAAGGTTTAATTCCTTGGCGCAAAGGCCCTTTCCACCTGTTTGATGTGCATGTCGATACGGAATGGCGCTCCGACTGGAAATGGGACCGGGTCAGCCCGCACTTAGATTTAACCAATAAGCGCATTTTAGATGTGGGCTGTGGCAATGGTTATTACATGTGGCGCATGCTCGGCGCTGGTGCCAAAACAGTGGTTGGCGTTGATCCAAATTGGTTATTTTTCTGCCAATTCCAAGCCATGCGGCGCTTTTTTGATGCACCGCCAGTTTGGCATTTGCCTTTCACTTTGGAAGATTTGCCGGCCAAGCTGGAAGGTTTTGATACGGTCTTTTCGATGGGCGTGCTGTACCATCGCAAGTCGCCGATTGATCATCTTTTAGCGCTAAAAGATTGCTTGGTCAGTGGTGGTGAATTGGTTCTGGAAACCTTGGTCATTGAAGGTGACTGCAACCAAGTGCTGGTGCCTGAAGACCGCTATGCGCAGATGCGTAATGTGTGGTTTTTGCCTTCCGTGGCGGCGCTGGAACTTTGGCTGCGTCGCGCTGGTTTTGTTGATGTGCATTGTGTGGATGTTAGCCACACGTCAACCGATGAGCAGCGTTCAACCGAGTGGATGAAGTATCAGTCTTTAGGTGATTTCTTAGATCCTGAGAATCCACACTACACCGTTGAAGGTTTACCAGCGCCGATGCGGGCGGTGATCGTCGCGCGTAAGCCTTAACCATTTGTCTATTCGACATGCATCAATTTTTAATTTTGTACTTATAACGATCTGTGCCTGACGTACCTCGCTAATGCTGCTTTTCCCTCAACGGGTCATCCCGACCCGATTCGGGCGCTACGCCATCCTTGGCGACGCTCGCCGCAGCACCAGTGAGATACGTCTTGATCATCTGTGTTGTCAGTAAGTCTGTTGCACGAATCGTCCGAGTCGAATGATCAACAGCACGTATCAAATACTTAAACGCCTCACGCTGAGAGCGTGCAAACAGCACAAAAGATCAATGAGTACTTCGGGATAGCTGTGATAAGCGAGCCAAGGATGGCGAAGCGCCGGAGTTGAACCCAGGATGGGTTCATCGACGGATAAACAGCTAGTCCGAAGTACGGCATGCGCTTATCTTTGAGTGATTCTGAGATCAAGAGGCGAAACTGATTTAATACCTGCAACTCACGCTGTGTGATCTCAATTGCGAGCGGACCGCCCGCGCTCCCAGCTAAACTCAAAAGACTAAGCGTTCGCGACTCGCGCCAATGGGAAAAGGCGCTTAAAATTTTCCGTCGTTTGCCCAGCAAACTCTGCATAGTCAACGCCGCGCAATTGAGCGACAAACTTCGCCACATCCGTCACATACTCAGGAAAGTTTGGCCGTCCGCGGTGTGGGATGGGTGCCAAATAGGGTGAATCTGTTTCCACCAAAATACGATCACTCGGCACTTGCAAGGCCACTTCACGCAGAGCATCGGCATTACGGAAAGTGACAATTCCAGAAAAGGAAATGTAATAGCCCAAATCCAATGCAGCTTTCGCCATCGGCCAGTCTTCAGTAAAACAATGCATCACCCCAGCCTGCGGTAACGCGGCTTCGCGCAGCAAATCCAGGGTATCTTGCTTGGCCTCACGGGTATGCACAATCACCGGCTTACCACACTCGCGCGCCGCTTCTAAATGCAGACGAAACGAATCCTGCTGCATTTGCGCTGTTTCTGACTGATAGTGATAGTCCAGCCCCGTTTCACCAACAGCCACCACCCCAGGATGCTGCAATTCATCCAGCAACCACTGCATAGTTGGCTCGCTGCCACGACTTAAATCCAACGGATGCACACCCACAGAGCAATCCACATCGACATAACGCTCAGTAAAAGCACGCACTATTGGCGCATTCTCAACACTGATACCAATGCATAAAAAATGCCCAACACCACGTTCACGAGCAGCCTGCAAAGCCGTATCAAGGCAGCCGTTATAAGCCGTTAAATCAAGTCGATCAAGGTGACAATGTGAATCAATAAGCATCGCTACAGTCGTCATTAGAGGTCAAGTTACATGGTATGGGTTAGTCGATCAGACTTCAGCGCACCCGCCAAATAGGTTTCAATCTTATTGCGCACAGCCATATCAGTGTCACTAAACTGCACGCCAATACCCGCAGCACGGTTACCTTGTGCACCGCGCGGTGTAATCCAAACAACTTTACCTGCCACAGGAAGTTTTTCTGGCTCTTCCATTAAGTTGAGCAGCATAAACACCTCATCGCCCAACTTATAATCTTTATTGGTCGGGATAAACAAACCACCATTTTTAATAAAAGGCATATAGGCCGCATATAACACGGACTTATCTTTAATGGTTAGCGATAAAATACCATTACGTGGACCAATATTCGGGGGCAGATTCATAGCATCTTCCTTGCGAGTCAATAACCGTCTGATTCTAGTACGTGGCTGCAGTGACAACCCAGTGTCATGTCATCATTATACGCACAGATCGACACATTCAGCGTGGTAAGAGAGCCTGCCAACGTAACAACAGCGCTTCAAGAAGTAAATCCGCACGCAGCGGCACGCGACGCAACACTTTCTGTCGGTGCTCAAGCAACCAATTTTGTGTGTCGAGTAATAGCTCTAACGGCACTCTAGGTGCAAGGTGTTTTAACACAACTTGCATATCAGGCAAACCAAGCTGAGTTTCATCTTCAGTCATTTTATAGCGCAGAATCAACTGCGCCCACTGACAAAACCAATCAAAGAGTAAGTGTTGCGGGATTTTTGCCCAAGCCACAGCTAAATCGCTGGGGCTGCTTTGCTGCTTAAATAACTGTTTAACACCACTAACGACTTGCTCACGAATCGCCAGCACATCAGCGTTTAAAAGTTTCTGCGCATTTAGCGGCGAACCCGAGGCCAGCGCCAGCAAAGTCTGGCATTGCTCTAAACTTAAATCAGCGTGCTGTTGCTGCAGCCATTGTACGCTGACATGCTCACTAGGTAACGGGCAGGATTGCAATACACAGCGACTTTTAATGGTTGGCAATAAAAAACTGAATTGATGGCTGATCAATAAGAAAATAGTTGAACCGGCCGGCTCTTCGAGGCTTTTCAATAAAGCATTCGCAGAGCCCGTTGTCATGGCTTCTGCTGGCTCAACAATCACGACCTTACGACCACCTTGCTGCGAAGTTTGTAAGATTTTTGCCACCAAATCCCGCACGCTGGCAATCAAAATCCCTTTCCCCTCTTCCTCGGGCTCAAGCCTAGCCAAATCAGGATGAGTGTCCGCTGCGTACAATTGACAAGCTGAACAGTGCCCACATGGCTGTTGCTGCTGAGGGGATTTGCATAACAAAAAGGCTGCAAAATGCTCAGCAAAAGCACGCTTACCGCTGCCCGCTGGACCATGCAGTAAATACGCATGGGCTTGCTGACTGCGCCCAGCCAGTGACTGCCAGAGCTCAGCTTGCCACGGATAGAGATTACTGCTCACGTGCGCGTTCCATTATTTCCAACAGATACTGATCAAGGCTCTTTTGCACATCAGATAACGTTTGCTGAGCATTCACCAAGCGAAAACGCTCAGGATCATCTTGAGCACGCTGCAAATAGGATTGACGCACGTTTTCAAAAAACATCTGCTGCTCTTGCTCAAAACGATCAAGTTTACCGCGGGCAACGGCGCGCGCCATGCC
>JAAXZZ010000108.1 GCA_012719655.1 Gammaproteobacteria bacterium
CTTTAGAAGAAGTTAAAGCCAAAGACATCGTCACCATTGATGTGCGTGGTAAAACCAGTATCACTGACTTTATGATTATCGCTTCAGGCAGTTCAGCGCGTCAGGTTAAGGCATTGGCAGAAAACGTCATTGAAAAAGCCAAAGAACAGGGGGTTCGACCTGTGGGCTGTGAAGGGTTGGACGGTGGTGAGTGGGCCTTAATTGATTTAAATGATGTGGTGGTTCACGTCATGCAAGTTGAAACCCGCGAGCATTATGACTTAGAGCGCCTTTGGCAGGGCGCTGAACAAAGCCGTGCACAACACAATGAGCAAGGCGCTGAGTAAGTGCGTATTCGCTTAATTGCGGTGGGTTCAAAGATGCCGCGTTGGGTGGAGGACGGTTGGCAAGAATATGCTAAGCGTCTACCTAATGAGTTGCCTTTAGAGTTGGTGGAGATTCCTTTAAACACCCGTGGAAAAAACGCTGATGTACAAAGGTTGATTCGCCAAGAGGGCGATGCAATGTTGGCGAAAGTGCAGCCGGGTGAGCGTATTGTCACCCTGGAAGTGCATGGCAAGCCTTGGAGCACTGAGCAATTGGCTCAAGAGCTTGAGCGCTGGCGTCTAGAAGCGCGCAATGTCAACCTCATGGTAGGTGGGCCTGAGGGGCTAGCGCCGCAGGTCTGTGAGCGTAGCGAGCAACGTTGGTCATTGTCGCCCTTGACACTACCGCACCCATTGGTACGAATCCTCCTTGGTGAGCAAATTTATCGTGCCTGGACTGTGCTTAACGGTCATCCATATCATAAATAGTGGACGGGTATGCCAGCTCCTATTCGGTTAAAAGACCATGAGGTTGATACGCGGCTGATACGTGGACGCTTAATCGTCGGCGCTGTAGTGGTTATTATCTTAACTATGCTGCTAGTGTCTCGTATGTACTACCTACAAGTGGTGCAGTTTGAGCATCACTCAACGTTAGCTGAAAATAACCGCATTCATGTGCAATCACTGCCGCCCACACGTGGCATTATCTACGACCGCAACGGTGTTGTAGTGGCGGATAACCGCGCCAGCTTTAGTCTGACTTTGACCCGTGAGCGTGCCGGTGATTGGGAGTCTGTACTTGATTCTATTATTGAGATTTTAGAGCTCGATAGCGACAGCCGAGCATTATTTGAAAAGCGCATCCGACAAGGCCGTCGCCCGTTTGAGCCTGTGCCGGTGATGTTTGAATTGACCGAAGAGCAAATTGCTCGCATCGCGGTCAATCAGTTTCGCTTACCAGGCGTTGAAGTGGCAGCCAGTTTAGTGCGCTATTACCCTCACAAAGAGCATTTTGCACACTCTGTAGGTTATGTCGGGCGAATTAATGAAAGTGAGTTAAAAAAGCTTGATGCGGTGAATTACAGTGGTACTCACCATATCGGCAAAACCGGTATTGAGCGTTTTTATGAAGATGCGCTGCATGGTCAGGTGGGCTATGAGGAGGTTGAAACCAATGCGCGTGGCCGTGTATTGCGTGTATTAAAGCGTGTCGAGCCCATCTCTGGTCAAGATATTTACTTGACCCTAGATATTGCTTTGCAAGAAGCCGCCGAGATGGCTTTAGATGGTCGGCGAGGCGCTATTGTCGCAATAGACCCTAACACGGGTGAAGTGTTAGCAATGGTCAGTCAGCCCAGCTTTGATCCTAACCCATTTGTCACCGGTATCAGTTTTAAAGCCTACGGTGAGCTGCGTGACTCATTGGACCAGCCCTTGTTTAACCGAGTGTTACGTGGGCTTTACCCGCCAGGCTCGACCATCAAGCCGATGGTGGCGATTGCAGGCTTAGATGCTGGGGTGATTACTCCGAGTACGCGGGTCTTTGACCCAGGTTTTTATCAGCTGCCCAACAATAAACACAAATACCGCAACTGGAATCGCTATGGTGATGGTTGGGTGGATTTGGATCTCGCGTTGGCACGCTCAAACGACACTTATTTTTATGACTTAGCACACAAGCTTGGCGTTGACCGTTTACATGAGTATATGAGCCGCTTTGGTTTTGGCCAGCGTGTTTCTCTTGATATGTTTGAAGAAACAGCGGGGCTCATGCCGTCGCGTGAGTGGAAGCGTAATCGTTACCGTCAATCCTGGTATCCAGGTGAAACGTTAATTCTCGGAATTGGCCAAGGTTATATGCAGACAACACCGCTGCAGCTGGCTCAGGCCACCGCACTAATGGCTTCTAGAGGTAAGTGGATACGTCCACATCTGGCGCGCCGTGTGGATGGTGTGCAGCCGGTTGATACTGACCCGCCTGCAGACATTGTTTTGCGTGATCCCAAAGCATGGGAGCCGGCACGGTTAGGAATGGAGCATGTCTTGCATGGCGCACGCGGCACGGCTCGTAAAGTTGGCGAGGCAGCGGCCTACCGCATTGCTGGCAAAAGTGGCACCGCGCAAGTGGTGGCGATCAAGCAGGGCGAGCGTTATAACCGCGAAAAAACACAAGAGCGACATCGCGATCATGCTTTGTTTATTGCCTATGCACCGGCTGAAAAGCCGGCAATTGCTGTTGCAGTGATGGTCGAGAATGGCGAGTCGGGCTCGGGTGTTGCAGCGCCGGTGGCAAAACAAGTATTAGATGCTTGGCTGCTGGACGAAGAGGGTCTCTTAAAAAGCCAATACCGTACCGCTGATAGCTTGTTACCGCTGGGGGTAAAACGATGAATCGCGGTTTTGATCGAGCCTTATCTGATGGGGATGTTTTGCGTCGTAGGGCGTCGTTTTTGCAGCGCATCCATATTGATGGTTGGCTACTGTTTTTGTTGTTGATACTGGCTGCTGTGGGTTTATTTGTTCTTTATTCAGCAGGCGGTCGCGATCAAGGTTTATTGATCAAACAGGCTTCATCATTTGGTGTGGGCTTACTGGTTATGGTGGTGGTGGCGCAACTGGAGCCGCGTTTTATGGCCAGCTGGTCAGCGCTGATGTATTTAATTGGTGTGGCATTGTTGGTGGTCGTTGATGTGATGGGGCACAACGCGATGGGGGCAACGCGCTGGATTAATATTCCGGGCGTTATACGTTTTCAGCCTGCTGAGCTAATGAAAGTGTTTGTGCCTATGGCTTTAGCTTGGTACTTAGCGCGACATAACTTGCCGCCGAGTTTTAAACATATTCTGATCAGCTGTGTGCTGATTGCGGTGCCTTTTGTCTTGATTGCCCGCCAACCTGATCTTGGTACAGCGTTATTGGTTTTGGTTTCGGCGGTTTTTGTATTGTTTTTAGCGGGTTTGCGTTGGCGCTGGATTTTCAGTGCGCTGGCTGCAGCTGTGCCCATTGCCGCGGGGATGTGGATGTTTGTAATGCATCAATATCAAAAGCAGCGTGTCTTGACCTTTTTAAATCCAGAAAGTGATCCATTGGGCAGTGGCTGGAATATTATTCAGTCAAAAGCCGCAATTGGTTCAGGTGGTGTGTATGGCAAAGGTTGGCTGCTTGGCACACAATCACATTTAGATTTTTTACCCGAAAGCCATACAGATTTTATTATTGCTGTACTGGGTGAAGAGTTTGGTCTAGTTGGTATTTGTTTATTGCTGCTGGTGTATTTACTCTTGATCGCCCGTGCATTGGTGATTACTCTGCAAGCACAGACAGTCTTCGGTAAGCTCTTGGCGGGCTCGATCACTCTGACATTCTTTATTTATGTATTTGTTAATGTTGGAATGGTCAGTGGTTTGCTGCCCGTTGTTGGTGTGCCGTTGCCCTTTATTAGTTATGGCGGCACGTCTTTGGTTACCCTGTTGTCTGGGTTTGGTATTTTAATGGCGATCCATACGCACCGGAAGTGGATTGCACAATCGTAAGGGTTTTACATGCAAACTGTGCTGTTTCGAAGTAAAAAATTAGTAGCATGCTTAGGTTTGGCACTGGCCGCATCAGCTGTCTGTGCAAAAGAGAATAGTTATGCGCAGCATCCGCTTACAGCACCCTTTATCGAAGAGATGAGCAGCGAGTTTGGTTTTTTGCCGGAGCCTCTGCAGGCTATTTTTGCTGATGCCGAGCGCAAACAAGTCATTTTAGATGCCATTTCTCGCCCCGCCGAGCGTGGCAAACCGTGGAAAGACTATCGCCCCATTTTTATTACTCAAGCACGGGTGGATAAAGGTCTGGAGTTTTGGGCGAAAAATCAACAAGCCTTGCAGCGAGCAGAGCAAGAATACGGTGTGCCGGCTGAGTTTATTGTCGCCATTATCGGCATTGAAACCATTTATGGTGGTAATACTGGCAGCCACCGTGTGATTGATGCATTAGCAACCTTAGCCTTTGATTACCCGCCGCGAGCGCCGTTTTTCCGCCAGCAACTTAAAGAATACTTACTGCTCACCCGTGAGGAGCAGGTGGATCCTTTGGCGCTGAAAGGATCTTACGCCGGTGCCATGGGCTTGCCACAGTTTATGCCCGGTAGTTTTCGCGCCTACGCCGTTGATTTTGATCATGATGGCCATATTGATATATGGCACAACCCAACCGATGCGGTGGGCAGTGTTGCTAACTACTTTATTAAGCATGGTTGGCAACCAGGGCAAGCGGTTGTAGTGCGTGCAGATGTCAAAAAAGTTGCTGTTGCCGAAAAAGGCTTGTCTGACAGTTTAGATCCGAAAATTACTGTGCAGCAATTAGAGCAACTAGGCTGGAAGCCGCGCTCACCTTTAGATGCACAGCAAAAAGTTACGGCTTTCCGTTTGGAAGCTGAGAAAGGTAATGAATATTGGATTGGTTTGGCGAATTTTCACGCCATAACGCGTTATAATCGCAGCGTGATGTATGCCATGGCCGTCAATGAGCTGGCTGAGTTATTAGTCGCTGCACGTAAGGATTAAGCATGTTTAAACACAGTGCGCAGGTTTTGATTGCAGCTGTTGTAGGCGTGGCCTTGATTAGCTGCTCGTCGAGCAGTCCTAAAGGCCCGCAACCGCAGCCGGTGATTCGCAATGGTTCGATCAGCGGTCCAAGCGATTTCAAGCAACCAGGTAGCGATGGTGCGCCTTGGTGGACTGTTGATGTCTCGCGCATACCTGATGCTGTACCCATGCCCCACCAAGGCAGCTTTAAAGCAGCGCCTTATACGGTGATGGGTAGCCGTTATTTTCCTATTCAAGATGCTCGCAACTATAACGTCACCGGTACGGCTTCTTGGTATGGCACAAAGTTTCATGGTCGCGATACGGCTAATGGTGAAACTTTTGACTTATACGGCATGACCGCAGCGCATAAAACGTTACCATTACCCAGTTACGTGAAAGTCACTAATTTAGAGAACGGACGCAGCGTGACATTACGTGTAAATGACCGTGGACCGTTTTACTCAGACCGCATTATTGATTTGTCGTTTGCCGCGGCAAAAAAACTGGGCTATGCCGAAAAAGGCATTGCACGCGTGCGCGTTGAAGGTATTGATCCATATGAGTGGTGGGCTGCTCGTGGTCAAAAAGTACCAATGGCGGGTGCTACTTATCCGCTGGCGAATAATGCTAAGCCTTTGCGTTTGCCATCTTTGCCGCAAGAACCAGAAGTCTATACGCCGCCACCGGAGCAGCATGCTGGTGCGTTACTGCCAGTAGAGATTGACTCAAAAAAAAACGCTTTTTTACCAGTCGATGGCCTATATCTCCAAGTCGGAGCCTTCGCCAATCCCGACGCTGCGCAACTGCTGAGGGACAAGCTGAGTACGCTGACCAGTGCACCGGTGTTTATCAATTCAGTGGTGCGCAACCAGCAAGTACTCCATCGCGTGCGCATGGGGCCAGTACCGAATCAGAACGAGGCTGAAAACTTAAAAGATCGCGTACGCCTAGCGAACTTAGGGCAGGCTGCTTTAGTCTCAGCTGAGTAAAGAAAGCTTTGCGCAGGTCGCTTTAGTTTTTACTCAGGTCGTCTATACATGTCGTGAATGGACACATCCATTTATTTAAAAATTTGAGAGTGGTATGAAAATCAGTCAATTATTACAAAGCTTTTGTTTCAGTGCTGTTGTTTGTGTTAGCGCTTATAGCAACGCCGCGCCAACACCGACACCCACAGCAGCAACAGCGCCTACGGTGATTCCGGCTATGCCTGAGTTGGCCGCTAAGTCTTATGTTTTGATGGATGCTGCCAGCGGCAATATTTTGGTTGAGCACAATGCTGATGAGCGTTTGCCGCCAGCGAGCTTAACCAAATTAATGACCGCCTATATTGCTACGGTTGAAATGAAACGTGGACAAATTGCAGAGCAAGATTTGGTGACGGTCAGCGAAAAAGCTTGGCGCACCGGTGGCTCACGGATGTTTATTGATGTCGGCAAGCAAGTGTCTGTGGATGATTTGTTGCACGGTATTATTATTCAGTCGGGTAATGACGCCAGTGTTGCTTTAGCGGAACACATTGCCGGCAGTGAAGAAGCGTTTGCAAGCATGATGAATACGGCTGCAGAGCGCTTACAGCTGAACAATACTCATTTTATGAATGCCACAGGTTTGCCGTCCGAAGACCATTACTCGTCAGCCCACGATATGGCCAAGCTGGCACGGGCGATTATTTATGAAGATCCAGAGCATTATGCGATTTATGCGCAAAAAGAGATCCTTTGGAATGGTATCAAGCAGCCGAACCGTAATTTACTACTGTGGCGCGACAAAACCGTTGATGGTTTAAAAACCGGACACACCGAAGAGGCAGGCTATTGCTTAGTGGCTTCTGCTGTGCGCGATGATATGCGCTTAATCTCTGTGGTGTTTGGTACCAACAGTGAAGCTGCCCGTGCCGCGGAAACGCAGAAATTGTTGACCTACGGTTTTCGCTTTTTTGAAACTAAAACCTTTTATAAAAAAGGCGTAGAGCTAGCCGAAAGCAAAGTTTGGAAAGGTCAGCAAGACACAGTTAAAGTGGGTCTGGCCGATGATTTAACTTTGACCTTACCACGTGGTCAGCTGCAAAAAATGGCGGCTACTATGGTGCTTGATGAGAGCGTGGTTGCTCCGGTTAAGAAGGGTGATCGCTTGGGTGTGGTGGAAGTCCGTTTGGCAAATGAAGTGTTGCACACTGCCGATCTGGTTGCTTTGCAAGATGTTGAAGAAGGTGGCTTCTTCAGCCGGTTCATTGATGCCATTCGCATGTTTTTTTATAGATTATTTAACTAAAGCTTAATTGTTTAGGTAGGGCTGATACTGCACAGTTGAATGCTGGCAAATCTCAGTGTGAATACCGCTATATGCATAGACGGTTTTATCCAAACCTTCTGCTAAAAGAGCCAAAAGCTCGGAGTTGAGATGACTAAAGATACAGTGCAACAAGCACCTAAAATTGAATTTCCCTGCGCCAATTATCCCATTAAAATCATTGGCGATAGCTGCGAAACTTTTGTTGATATCGTTCTTGCGGTGGTCCAACGCCATGCGCCTGAAACCGATCCTGCTGCGATTATCCAGCGTGATAGTAGCAATGGTCGCTTTTTGTCGGTGCAAGTGCACATTCATGCGCAAAGTATTGAACAGCTGGAAAAGATCAATATTGATTTACGCGAGACAGGCATCGTGCGCATGGTGCTCTAATGTCGAGATCTGTTGTGGTGCGGCAGTTAGGCTGTATGGCCTATGAGCCAACTTGGCATGCGATGCAGCGCTTTACCCAAAACCGTGACGCCGATACTGCTGATGAAATTTGGTTACTGGAGCATCCCCGCGTATTTACCCAGGGACAGGCCGGTAAGGTTGAGCATATCTTGGCTGCGGGCGATATTCCTGTCGTGCAAGTCGATCGCGGTGGGCAAGTCACTTATCATGGCCCTGGGCAACTTGTTGCTTACACCTTGGTGGATGTGCGCAGAGCTGGACAGGGCGTGCGTGACTTGGTGACGGCGATTGAAAACAGCCTGATCGACTTATTGGGTCAGTATGACGTCCTCGCTCAAGCTAAGCCCGACGCGCCAGGTGTTTATGTCGGCGATAAAAAGATTGCCTCCTTAGGCTTGCGCATTCGTCGCGGCTGTTCTTTCCATGGTTTAGCCTTGAATGTCGATATGGATCTGCAGCCGTTTCAACGGATTAATCCATGCGGCTACGCCGGTTTACAGATGACCCAGTTGCGTGACGAAACACAACAGCCTGTGGAAATAGGCGAGGTGAGTATCCGTCTGCGTGATGCGCTCATCTCACATCTGAAATTCAGTGAATACATAACCCTTACCGATGGGATTGAATGCTATGAGTAATCAAGAGGCTCCAGCCAGCGCTAAGCCCGCTAAAGTTGAAGTGGGTGTGAAATTGCGCGGTGCAGAAAAACTAGCGCGTATCCCAGTGAAAATTATTCCAACCACTGATGTGCTGCGTAAACCGGATTGGATTCGTGTGCGCGTACCTGTCTCGCCACAAGTTGAAAGCATTAAGCAGACGTTGCGTAAGCACAAATTACACAGTGTCTGTGAAGAGGCCTCCTGTCCAAACTTAGGTGAGTGCTTCTCCAGCGGTACCGCAACCTTTATGATTATGGGCGATATTTGTACCCGTCGTTGCCCTTTCTGTGATGTGGGGCATGGACGTCCTAATCCATTGGATGTCAATGAGCCGCGTAATTTGGCAGTCGCGATTGCTGATATGAAGCTCAAGTATGTAGTGATCACTTCTGTGGATCGCGATGACTTGCGCGATGGCGGTGCCCAGCACTTTGCTGATTGTTTACGTGAGATTCGCGCACTCTCACCGCATGTTCAGTTAGAAACGCTGGTGCCGGATTACCGTGGTCGTATGGATATCGCCTTAGAAATTACTGCGACTGAGCCACCCGATGTATTCAATCACAACTTAGAAACCGTACCGCGCTTGTATAAAGCTGCACGTCCGGGTTCTGATTTTGAATGGTCTTTGGATTTGCTTGAACGCTTTAAGCAATTGGTGCCCGGTGTGCCGACCAAGTCAGGCTTAATGCTGGGGCTGGGTGAAACGGACGAAGAAGTTCTTGAAGTGATGCAGCGCATGCGTGAGCATGATATTGATATGTTGACGCTGGGCCAGTATTTACAACCTTCTCGAGATCATATGCCGGTGCAACGCTTTGTTCATCCAGATGTGTTTGCTTGGTTCGCTGAGGAAGGCATTAAAATGGGCTTTAAAAATGTCGCTTCAGGCCCCTTGGTACGCTCCTCTTACCATGCCGACCAACAGGCCCGCGAGCAGCTCAAGTCTTAAACAAAAACCCCGTATTCGTAGAGGCTGTCGAATACGGGGTGTGTTGTGGATCAGATGAGCAGTCTAGTTTAACGCTCTAAATATTGTAATTTATTGGCTACACCATCCCACTCTTCTGCATCAGGCAGAGGGTCTTTCTTTTCGCTGATGTTTGGCCAGATATCAGCTAAGTCTTTATTGATTTCAATGTATTCCTGCATATCGTCTGGCACTTCATCTTCTGCAAAAATCGCTTCAGCAGGGCATTCGGGCTCGCATAATGCACAGTCAATGCACTCATCTGGGTGAATGACCAGAAAGTTCGGGCCTTCATAGAAACAGTCCACTGGGCAGACTTCTACGCAGTCGGTGTACTTGCATTTGACGCAGTTATCAGTGACAACGAAGGTCATAACGAGCTATCTCCTTGGGCTGGTAACTTGTGCTCTATCTGTGTAGAGCTGACAAGAGAAAATGGCGCGCTGCATAAGGCAGCGCAATCAGTAAACAAAGGCTAGCAATTCTAACAGTTTGTACAGGTTAGCGTTAGATTTGCGACTTCCAAGCATATAACAGATCAAGCGCCTGCTTTGGTGACAGCTCGTCTGGATTGATGTCCTGCAATTCTAACAGTAGGTGGTGCGGCTGCGTAGCGAATAAATCATTTTGTATGGGTCGCTGAGTGTCGCTCTGTTTAGCCTGCATCAGGCTGCTGTCTTCCAGCTGTTTTAGGTGCTCGCGAGCACGAGCAATCACTGCATTTGGCACTCCGGCCAGTTGCGCGACCGCGAGACCATAGCTTTGATTGGCAGGGCCACTGCGAACGTGATGCAAGAAGACAATGCGATCTTGATGTTCAGTGGCGCTGAGGTGTACGTTGGCCACGCTGCTTAAACGCTCGGGCAATGAAGTGAGCTCAAAATAATGCGTAGCAAACAGTGTCCAAGCTTTTAGGGTGGCCAGTTGCTCGGCTGCTGCCCAGGCTAAAGATAAACCATCGAAAGTACTGGTGCCGCGCCCGACTTCATCCATGAGTACTAAGCTGTTAGCACTGGCATTATGGAGAATATTGGCCGTTTCACTCATCTCCACCATAAAGGTCGAGCGCCCTCCTGCCAAATCATCGCTGGAGCCAATACGGGTGAAGATGCGGTCCACTAGCGAGAGCGTGCAGCGCTGCGCAGGGACAAAGCTGCCAATGTGCGCAAGCAGCACGATCAGAGCGGTCTGACGCATGTAGGTGGATTTACCGCCCATATTTGGCCCGGTAATGATTAACATGCGTGTTTCATCATCCAGCTCTACATCATTGGCAACAAAGGGTGTGATCAATACATGCTCGACCACTAGGTGGCGGCCTTGCTTGATATCCAACACGGGTTGCTCGCTAAACGCGGGGCGGCATAAGTCTAGATTGAGTGCGCGTTCAGCTAGATTACTAATGACATCCAACTCAGCTAATGCCGCTGCACTGTCTTGCAGTGGGGCAATATGGCTAATCAGAATGTCCAGCAATTCATCGTATAGCTGCTTTTCGCGAGCGAGGGCACGGCTTTTGGCTGAAAGCGCTTTATCTTCAAAGGCTTTTAATTCTGGGGTGATAAAACGCTCAGCACCTTTCAGGGTTTGCCGTCGAATATAATCAGTGGGTGCTTGTTCGGCTTGTTTAGTGGGGATTTCAATAAAGTATCCGTGGACACGGTTGTAACCCACTTTTAAGTTAGCCAGACCGGTACGTGCTTTCTCGCGTGTTTCCAGATCAATTAAATACTGCCCCGCGTTCTCACTGATCGATAGCAGTTCATCGAGCTCGGCGTCATAGCCCATTTTTAATACGCCACCTTCTCGAATCACTGCGGGTGGGTTATCAATAATCGCGTGGTTTAACCTCTGCGCCAATTCGGGATAAAGGCTAATAGCCGTGGCAAGTTGCTGGATGCGAGTAATCTCAAAGCTTTTCAGTACCTCTTGTAAGGCTGGCAGCGCATTGAGTGCATCGCGTAGACGGGCTAAGTCACGTGGGCGGGCGCTGCGCAAACTGATGCGCGCTAAGATTCGTTCGATATCACCGATGTCTTTGAGTGCCGGTTGCACGCTTTCAAAGTGATAGTCATTGAGCAGATAGGCGATGGCATCTTGACGCGCTTCTAGCACAGCACGCTGACGCAATGGGCGATTCAGCCAGCGACTCAGCAAGCGGCTGCCCATACTGGTTTGGCAGCGATCAATCACTGATTGTAAGGTGTTATCGCGGCCACCAGAAAGGTTCTTATCCAGTTCAAGATTGCGCCGTGTGGCGGCATCCAGTACGACCGTTTCACTGATACGTTCATGATACAGGCTGCGGATATGTGGTAGTGCGGTACGCTGAGTTTCCTTGGCATAATTTAATAGGCTGCCAGCTGCACCGATGGCCAATGATAACTGCTCGCAACCAAAACCTTTTAAATCTTGGGTGGAAAACTGCTGGCATAAAGCTTTGAGAGCGCTGTCATAATCAAAGTCCCATGGCGCACGCCGCTGCACGCCGCGCCGTTTTTCTAAAACCTGTGGTACAGGCCAGTCCTCAGGAATTAATAGCTCAGCCGGGTTGATGCGCTCAATTTCGGCAAGCAGATTTTCTTCAGTGTGCAGTTCTTGGGCGCTAAAGCGTCCGCTACTGATATCCAAAACAGCCAAACCAAACAGCTTGTCATGACCCAGTACGGCCGCCACTACATTGTCACGGCGGTCATCCATTAATGCTTCATCACTGACCGTGCCGGGTGTCAGAATACGCACCACTTGTCGTTCAACTGGGCCTTTGCTGGTAGCAGGGTCACCTGTTTGCTCGCAAATCACCACGGATTCGCCAAGGCTGACTAAGCGTGCCAGATAGCCTTCGGCAGCATGAAATGGAATACCCGCCATCGGGATCACGCTGCCAGCAGACTGCCCGCGCGAGGTGAGCGTGATATCCAGCAATTGTGAGGCTTTTTTTGCATCGTCATAAAAGAGTTCATAGAAATCACCCATGCGATAAAACATGATGTGATTGGGGTGTTGGTTTTTCAAACGCCAATACTGTTGCATCATCGGCGTGTGGTTACTTAAATCTGTAGCGCTCATACGGAACTGACTCAATTGAGTTGCAAAAGCGTTAGTCTAGCGGATTGCGCAAAAAAATTATGCACTGCCAAGGTTTACTGCGCTGAAAATGGCGGTGATCCTGTAGGTTTGGCAGGTGTTGAGTAAAAGTTTAAGTATCAAACTTTAATGCATATTGAGTGGAGCGGTTGCAATGGATGATGAGAATGAACAACTTGATGTACTTGCTGCGGCAAATCCTGGATACCCTGATGAGCCATGCGGCTTGCCAGCGGATGATCCTCTGACAGCTATAAAAACGATGCGTTTAGCGCAGTTGAGTGTATGTCGATTGCGCTCAGAACAAGAAATGCAAGCGATGCGAGATGAGTTGAGCGGCATCAAAGATGATGGTGCTGAGCCCTGATGCCAACTTGATTCTATAAGAGGGGATGTGAGATCGAATTGTTAAAAATAGAGTTCGTTAATGGCAACCAATAGCGAGGACTTAACTATGGTTAATGCAGTACGAGGTAATGCAGCAAAAAAATTATCATGCGCAAATAAAAAAGCCCCTAAGTCCGAAGACTTAAGGGCCAAATAAATTGGTGCCTCGGGGGAGAATCGAACTCCCACGTTGTTACCAACGGCGGATTTTGAATCCGCTGCGTCTACCAATTCCGCCACCGAGGCATGGCGCGAGATTATAGAGAGGCTTTGTCGATCGGTCAAATGATTTCGCATGGCCAGATGTAATTATTTCCGTTAAGCTTTGCACCTTCTTATTGATGATCAAGATTATGCGCGTTGCCCATTTCCAATTTGATTTGCCCGATGAGCTGATTGCTCGTTATCCGCTCGCTGAGCGTCGTGCCAGCCGTCTGTTAGTGCTCGATGGTCCAAGCGGTACGATTGCCCATCAACAGTTTGCTGATCTGCTCAGTTATTTACGCCCAGGCGACCTCATGGTGTTTAATAACACGCGAGTCATTCCTGCACGCTTGTTTGCTAAGAAACTCACCGGTGGCAAGCTTGAGGTTCTGGTTGAGCGCGTGCTAGATACTGACCGTGTTTTGGCACATGTGCGTGCCAGTAAAGCACCCAAGGTTGGCAGTCGCATTGAGTTTGAAAATGGTACACAAGCGACTTTATTAGCGCGTCACGACAGTTTGTTTGAATGGCAATTTAGCGAGCCGGTATTACCGTTACTTGAACGTATTGGTCACATGCCGTTGCCACCTTATATGGAGCGCGACGATGAACTGGATGATCGTGAGCGTTATCAAACGGTGTATGCCGAGCATGCTGGCGCAGTCGCTGCTCCCACTGCTGGTCTGCATTTTGATGAGCCAATGCTCGCGAGTATCCGTGAGATGGGTGTAGAGATGGCTTTTGTTACCTTGCATGTGGGGGCTGGTACTTTCCAGCCAGTGCGGGTGGATAAACTGGAAGACCATCAAATGCACCATGAGTGGCTAGAGGTGTCACAAGATGTAGTTGATGCAGTAGCGGCCTGTAAAGCACGTGGTGGTCGAGTCATTGCTGTAGGCACAACCAGTGTACGCTCCTTAGAAAGTGCAGCGCAGGCCAGCGGTGAACTGCAGGCGTTTGCAGGCGAAACGGATATCTTTTTATACCCAGGGCTTCCGTTTCATGTTGTCGATGCGTTGGTGACCAATTTTCACTTATCGGAATCAACTTTATTAATGTTGGTGGCGGCGTTTGCAGGTTATCCAGAAATCATGGATGCCTATCGCAGCGCTGTTGAGCACAAATATCGATTTTTCAGTTATGGCGATGCCATGTTTATTACGCGCAATCCACAACCGCGCAGTCCTGAGGAGTGATGCATGTCTTTTATGCAGTTTGATTTATTAGCGACCGATGGTCGTGCGCGCCGTGGACGTTTAACCTTTCCGCGTGGTGTGGTAGAAACCCCTGCATTTATGCCAGTGGGCACCTACGGCACAGTGAAAGGCATGCTGCCACGCGATATTGAAGCGATTGGCGCGCAGATGATTTTGGGTAATACCTTTCACCTGTGGTTACGTCCCGGCACTAAGGTGGTGCAGGAGCACGGCGATCTGCACAATTTTATGCAGTGGCAAGGGCCGATCTTGACTGACTCTGGTGGTTTTCAGGTGTTTAGCCTGGGGGCAATGCGCAAGATTAAAGAAGAGGGTGTGTACTTCTCTTCACCCGTGGATGGTGCCAAAGTCTTTATGGGGCCGGAAGAATCCATGCAAGTGCAGCGCGAGCTGGGCTCGGATGGGGTCATGATCTTTGATGAATGCACGCCATATCCTGCTGATGTAGCCACTGCAGAAAAATCCATGGAGTTGTCGCTGCGTTGGGCTAAACGCTCAAAAATTGCTCACGGTGATAATCCGTCGGCGCTCTTTGGTATTGTTCAGGGTGGAATGCATGAAGACTTGCGTCTACGTTCGTTAGAAGGATTGTGCGAGATCGGCTTTGATGGTTTAGCCATTGGCGGCTTGTCCGTTGGCGAGCCGAAAGAAGATATGATTCGCATCTTAGATTTTTTACCACCGCATATGCCGCCAGAAAAACCGCGTTATTTAATGGGCGTGGGTAAGCCTGAAGACCTGGTTGAAGGTGTGCGCCGTGGTATTGATATGTTTGATTGTGTGATGCCAACGCGCAATGCGCGCAATGGCCATTTGTTTGTTGATACCGGGGTAATTAAAATCCGCAATGCCAGCCATCGTCACGATGATTCACCGCTGGATGCGACCTGCGACTGCTACGCCTGCCAGAACTTTTCTCGAGCCTATTTGCATCATTTAGACAAGTGCGGCGAAATGCTAGGAAGCATGCTCAACACAATACATAATTTGCGACATTATCAACGCTTAATGGCGGGTTTACGAGAGGCTATCCAACAAGGTACATTGAGCGACTTTGTTGATGGGTTTTACGCGCGACGTGGTTTACCAACACCGCCGCTTAATTAAAATAACGGACACTAATGTCTTTTGTAATGGGAGTTGTTCATGGATTTTTTTATTTCTGCTGCTTACGCTGATACTGCTGCCGGGGCACCGCCAGGTGGTGAGTACATGCAATTTGTTTTGTTGGCTGGCTTTTTAGTCATCTTTTACTTAATGATCTGGCGTCCACAGGCTAAGCGTGCGAAAGAGCATCGTAATCTAGTGAGCGGCTTGCAGAAAGGCGATGAAGTCGTGACCAGTGGTGGTATTGCTGGAAAAGTCATCAAAGTGACTGATGATTTTTTAGTTCTGGAAGCGTCCGATACAGTTGAGTTGAAAATTCAAAAGAGCGCAGTCATTGCAGCGCTGCCTAAAGGCACTTTAAAAGCGATTTAACTACATTGTGTACTGGGTGGTTGTGCTTAGAGGCAGCTAGAGTAACCTTTAAGTATGCTGCCCATTTTGCGTTATATTCGATTAGTTTTGGCTGAATTTTATTCGGTCACTGAAGCGGGCGGTGTCATGCTCAACAAGTATCCTTTATGGAAGTATCTGCTGATTGTAGCAATTCTTTCCATCAGTTTTATTTACTCTGCGCCAAACTTGTACCCAGATGATCCAGCGATTCAGGTGACAGGTGCCAGTAGTGCATTACAGATTGAACAAGCCGATTTAGACCGTGCCACTGCAGCCTTAACCGCTGCTGGTATTGAAGTTAAAAGTGCTGCCCTTGAAACCCGAGGTGGTTTGCTGCGCCTGCTGCATCGTGATGATCAATTGCCAGCGAAAGAAATTGTTCGTAAAGCTCTGGGCGATGAGTATGTGGTGGCATTAAACCTTGCTGCGACCACACCGCAATGGCTCCGCAGCCTTGGTGCCAGCCCAATGAAACTGGGTCTTGATTTATCTGGTGGTGTGCACTTCTTACTTGAAGTGGATATGGAAAAGGCGATTGCTGCGCGAATTAAAGTCTATGACAGTGAAGTCAAAACCATCCTGCGTAAGGAACGTATTCGCTATCGCAGTTTGCCAAGCATCGAAAACGGCGTGCAGCTTGGTTTTGATGATGAGGCAACTTTAAACAAAGCGCGCAGTTTGATTCGTAAAGATTTTACTGATTTTGAAATGGTAGCGGCTGAGTTAAATGGTAAGCCGGTGCTGCGTCTAAGCTTATTGCCAGCTAAAATTACTGAAATTCGTGAGTACTCCATCAAGCAAAACTTGACCACGGTCCGTAACCGGGTCAATGAGTTGGGTGTGGCTGAGCCATTGGTACAGCGTCAAGGTGCTAACCGGATTGTGGTTGAATTGCCAGGCGTGCAAGACACTGCAGAAGCTAAGCGTATTCTTGGTAAAACCGCCAACCTAGAGTTTCGTCTAGCGGCAGCGCTAGATGCGCCACGAGCGACCACAGAAATGTATGAGTTTCGTGAAGAAGGCCGCCCGCCAGTTGCTTTAGAGCGCAGCGTAATCATTACCGGTGATCAGGTGACTGATGCGCAAGCCAGCTATGATGAAAATGGCCGTCCACAAGTCAATATCCGTCTTGATGGTCACGGTGGCGAGCTGATGAATCGTGCGACGCGTAATGATATCGGCCGCAGCATGGCGGTGATTTTTATCGAGCAGCGACCCATGACACGTTATGTGCGTGAAATGATCGATGGCGTTGAAAAAGAAGTACCGGTACAAACCTTTAAAGAAGAAAAGCGCATCATCAGCTTGGCCACCATTCAGTCGGCCCTCGGCAGTCAATTCCGAATTACGGGATTGGATGGTCAGGGTGAGTCGTCTGAGTTGGCGTTGCTACTGCGTGCCGGTGGTCTTGCGGCGCCCATGTACTTTGCTGAAGAACGCACTATTGGCCCAAGCTTGGGGGCTGAAAATATTCAGCTAGGCGTGCAAGCCGCGCTGTGGGGCTTCTTATTTGTCGCGATCTTTATCGTGCTGATTTATAAGTTCTTTGGTGTGTTAGCGACCGTGGCGCTAAGCCTGAATATGGTCAACCTATTAGCGATGATGTCTTTGCTGGGGGCAACTTTAACCCTGCCGGGGATTGCAGGTATCGTTTTGACTATGGGAATGGCGGTCGATGCAAACGTATTGATTTTCTCGCGGATCCGTGAAGAGATTGCCAATGGCATGTCGGTGCAGCGCGCGATTCATGAAGGTTTCGATAAGGCCTACTCGGCGATTATTGATGGTAACCTGACCACTTTATTAGTTGGCGCTATTTTGTTTGCCATGGGCAGCGGCCCGATTAAGGGTTTTGCGGTAACTTTATCGCTGGGTATTATCACCTCAATGTTCACTGCAATTATGGTGACGCGCGCCATGGTTAACCTGATATATGGTGGCCGTGACATCAAGAAGCTGTGGATTTAAGGATATGGCAAACATGAAGCGTGTAATTAATTTTATGGGTGTGCGCCGTTTAGCGTTCACTGTTACCTTGATAATGACTTTGGCTTCGCTTGGCTGTTTAGCTGTCAAAGGATTGAATTTTGGTTTGGACTTTACAGGCGGTACGCTGATTGAGCTCAATTATGAGCAGGCTGCGGATTTAAATAAAATTCGCAGTCAGCTGCAGGAGGGGGGGTATCCTGATGCGATTGTGCAAAGTTTTGGTGCTGTCAATGATGTGCTTGTGCGCATGCCAGGTGATAATCCGGAGCTGGGCAATCAAGTCGCACAGGTATTGCGCCAAGATACGGCCAATCAGGTTGTCGTTAAACGTGTTGAGTTCGTTGGTCCTGCAGTGGGTGAAGAACTGCGTGACCAAGGTGGTTTAGGCATGCTGCTTGCACTGGCGGGAATCATGGTCTATTTAGGTTTTCGATTTCAGTGGAAGTTTGGTGTGGGTGCTATTGTCGGTTTGTTTCATGATGTGATTGTCACTTTAGGTGTGTTCTCATACTTTCAGTTGACCTTTGACTTGACTGTGTTGGCAGCCATTTTGGCAATTATTGGTTACTCGCTCAACGATACCATTGTGGTGTTTGACCGTATTCGTGAAAACTTTCGTTTTTTACGTAACACCTCATTGATCGAAAATATCAATATTTCCACGACACAAACACTGCTAAGTACCTTGGCCACTTCGATCTCGACGTTGCTGGCGGTGGGCGCATTGTTAATGTTTGGTGGTGATAATCTTTGGGGCTTCGCGCTAGCGCTGTTTATTGGGATTGCCGCGGGTACTTACTCATCGGTGTATATCTCAAGCATCTTCTTGATTTGGCTAAAGCTTACAGTGGAAGATTTGATTCCGCCTGTCAGTGCTGAAGAGGTTGATGAGACGCCTTAGAGAAAAAGCTAAAGAGATCCTCTCTGAATTTGAGAGTTGCGTCTAATTATTACAATTAAGCCATGCAGGTGTGAACTTGCATGGCTTAATTGCTTCTAATGAGTTGTAAGTAACCGTTATTTGAGAGAACTCATAATGAATAAGTCGATGTTGATTGGAAGTGTGCTAGGTGCTGTAGCAGTAACAGCAGGCGGTGCTTACGCGACCTATAGCTTGGTCGGTGGCCCAAGCTATGCAGAAGTGGTTGCTGTTAAGCCAATTAAAGAAACAGTGAAAACACCACGTCAAGAATGCCGTGATGTCACTGTCACCAAGCGTAAACCTATTAAAGATGAGAATCGTATTGTTGGTACAGCAGTGGGCGCCGTTGTTGGTGGCTTGCTGGGCAACCAGGTCGGTGGTGGTAATGGTAAGAAAGTGGCAACTGTTGCCGGAGCGGTAGGTGGGGGTTATGCGGGTAATAAAACCCAAGAGCACCTGCAGCAAAACAATACCTATACGACCACTGAGCGTCGTTGCAACACCGAATATGATATCAGTGAGAAAATCGCAGGCTACGATGTCAGCTACGAATTAGGTGGCAAAATACGCACTGTGCGTATGGATGAAGATCCGGGCCGTCGTTTGCAGTTGGATGATCAGGGACGGGTGATTTTGTCTCAATTGACTCACTAATACGTCATGTGAAAGTCAGTCATAAAAAAAGCGCCTTAAAGGCGCTTTTTTTATGGTTGTGGTAACTTTTATTTAAAGCTGCGTGGCACAAAAGGTTGAATCGTTGTCAGTACTGCTTTAAAGCACTTAGGCCCGCCAGCCACAACGTGGCCTTGTTCTAAAAAGTCATGGCTACCATTGAAGTCGCTGACGAGTCCACCCGCTTCTTGTACGAGCAATGCTCCTGCGGCTAAGTCAAATTCAGACAAGCCGTACTCCCAGAATGCATCATACCGGCCTGCCGCAACATAGGCTAAATCAAGCGCTGTAACTCCGGTGCGGCGAATACTGGCAGATTGTAAGGTGAGTTCTTTAAACATCGACATGTAATTGTCTAAGTTTGCCAGTTGACCTTCGCCAGCGGGGAAGCCTGTGCCAATCAGAGCCATCTCAAGTGTCTTGCGCTTGCTAACACGCATGCGGCGACCATTAAAGGCTGCGCCATTGCCTCGGCTGGCTGTAAATTCTTCTTGGCGAATAGGGTCGATAATAACGGCGTGCTCAATACGGCCACGGTATTTGCAGGCAACGCTGACGGCAAAGTGAGGCATGCCACGAGTAAAGTTAAGAACGCCACTGAGCGGTTCAATTAACCATTCATAATCGGCACCATCAGCCTTGCCCACGATGCGACCGCCTAACTCGGTATTGATCCCATGATCAGGGTGGGCTTTAAGTATAGATGTGATAATAGCTTGTTCGGCGGTGCGGCCAATCTCAGTGACGTAATTTTTTGCGTCTTTTTCACTTGCTGAGACCGCATCTAAGCGCTCAATCGAACGAACAATTAATTCACCTGCGCTACGAGCAGCGCGCAGCGCGATATTCAGCATTGGCTGCATGAAAAGTCACCGGAGGTTGTTAAAGAAGAGCGCGCATTCTAGCAGAAAGCATTTCGAAGGTCTGCAGTTGCAGTGTTCTTTTTCATGGCGTGATTGCGGAGGCTTCGGTAAGCTTATGATCTTTGCCTTAATCGACTGCATTTAAAATGCGAACTGGAGTGCTTTGTGCTGTATAAAATTCGCGTGGTTTTGGTTAACACCAGTCATCCAGGCAACATTGGTGGCGCCGCCCGAGCGATGAAAAACATGGGGCTTAAATCCTTGGTATTGGTCGATCCGATCAAGTATCCGCACCCTGATGCCAATTCGCGTGCGGCGGGAGCCGATGATATTCTTGAGAATGCTAAGGTGGTCGCGACTCTCGAGCAAGCATTAGAAGGCTGTAGCGTGGTGTTGGGTACCAGTGCGCGTGATCGACGTATTCCTTGGCCGTTGCTTGACCCGCGCGAAGCGGCTGGTGCGTGTTTGCAGATGTGGCAGGCGGATCAGGAAGCCGGTATAGCGCTGGTTTTTGGCCGTGAGTATGCCGGCTTAACCAATGCCGAGTTGCAGCGCTGTCAGTATCATATTCACATTCCAGCGGATCCAGAGTTCAGTTCGCTCAACTTGGCGGCGGCCGTACAAGTGCTGTCCTATGAGGTGCGGATGGCTTGGTTAAAAGAAACTGAGCAGCCAACGCACATGCCAGAAGTTGAAGCCACAGGTATGCTGGGGGCTGCACCTGCTACACATGAAGCATTGGAATTGTTTTATGAGCACTTACAGGACACGTTAATTGAAATTGATTTTTTGGATCCAGAAAAGCCGCGGCATTTAATGGCGCGCTTAAGACGTATTTTTGGCCGCAGCCAGCTGAAAAAGTCTGAAGTAAATATTTTACGCGGTATTTTGACTGAGACTCAAAAAGCCGCTCGAGGTGAGATCATCCAGCGTCGAGGTGAAGATGTTTAGCAATATGCGAGAAGATATTCAGAGTGTTTTTCGTCGCGATCCTGCTGCACGTAATGCTTTTGAAGTATTAACCTGCTATCCGGGTTTGCATGCTGTGTGGCTGCATCGCTTGGCGCATGCCCTGTGGATACGAAATTGGAAATGGTTGGCGCGAATGATTTCAAATGTGGGGCGCTGGCTCACTGGTATTGAGATTCATCCTGGCGCGAAAATTGGCCGTCGTTTTTTTATTGATCATGGTATGGGCATCGTTATCGGCGAAACGGCCGAAGTGGGTGATGATGTTACCTTGTATCAAGGTGTGACTTTGGGCGGTACCAGTTGGAATAAGGGTAAGCGCCATCCAACTTTGGAGGATGGTGTGGTTGTTGGTGCGGGTGCAAAAGTATTGGGTCCTTTTACTGTTGGTGCAGGTGCAAAAATAGGCTCCAATGCTGTGGTAACTAAGGCTGTGCCGGCGGGTGCTACGGCTGTAGGTATTCCAGGTCGCATCATTGTTAAAACCAGTGAAGAGCAAGAGGCTAAGCGCCAGGCGCTGGCTGAGCGCTTTGGTTTTGATGCCTACGGCATGAGTGAGGATATGCCTGACCCTGTTGCACGTTCGATTGGCCAGATTCTTGATCATCTAGAGGCGGTTGAAGAGCGCCTGGAAGGTATGTGTGAAGCCCTACATAAAATGGGTAGCGACTTTCAGGCTAAAGAGCTGCCAACTTTACCCGATACGGCTTTTCCGTGTTCTGAGTTACTGTCACCTAACTCCACAGAAAATGATAACGAAAAGCCTTAGACAATAGGTTTAGGATGGCTGCTGTTATGGCTGTGGGAAGTGTCAGTTTAGCCTGCTAGAATAGCGTGAATATAATCCTGAGTGATTTAATCAGGTTTAATACTTGATCTATTTACTCGGGTATTGCATAATTAGCCCTGAAATCCACTCTCTGCGGTGTTCTTTTATGCGACTTACAACCAAAGGCCGCTATGCCGTGACAGCAATGCTTGATTTGGCATTGAATGCACAGGAAGGTCCTATACCACTGGCCGATATCTCTGAAAGGCAGGGCATTTCTTTATCTTATCTTGAGCAGCTCTTTGCTAAGCTGCGACGCGGTAAGCTGGTCAATAGTGTGCGCGGACCTGGTGGTGGTTATCAGTTGGCGTATGAGCCAGAGTCTATTCAAATAGTTCAAGTAATAGATGCAGTGAATGAATCTGTTGACGCTACCCGCTGCCAAGGGCTTGGCGATTGCCAAGGTGGTGATGAGTGCTTAACTCATCGCTTGTGGTGTGATTTAAGTAAACAAATTCATGATTTTCTAAGTAGCATTAGCCTGGGTGATTTAGTTGCGCGCCACGATATTCAAAAAGTTGCATTGCGCCAGAGTCAGCGTGTAGCAAACAAAATTCAAGCGTCCTCCGTTGAGTGAGTAAGACGCAGACCGTGAGGAGATTTACAATGAAATTGCCGATTTATCTAGACTATTCAGCGACAACACCGGTTGATCCGCGGGTAGCGAAAAAAATGTGCGAGTGCCTCACTCTTGAGGGCAACTTTGGTAATGCTGCATCACGATCTCACGTGTATGGCTGGCGTGCTGAAGAAGCGATCGAGCATGCACGTCGCCAAGTCGCTGACCTCATTAAAGCTGATCCGCGTGAAATTGTCTGGACCTCGGGTGCAACAGAATCAAATAACTTGGCGATTAAAGGTGTCGCGCATTTTTACGTTAGCAAAGGTAAGCACATTGTTACCTCTAAGCTTGAGCATAAAGCAGTGCTAGATACCACGCGTCAACTTGAGCGTGAAGGTTATGAAGTGACCTACCTTGAGCCCTGTGAAGACGGCATAATTACCGCTGATATGGTTGCTCAAGCGTTACGTGACGACACTATTTTAGTGTCAATCATGCATGTGAATAACGAAATCGGCACGATCAATGATATTGCTGCAATTGGTGAATTAACGCGTGCGAAAGGCGTGTTGTTCCATGTTGATGCAGCGCAATCAGCAGGTAAGGTTGAAATTGACCTAGAAAATACTAAGGTTGATCTGATGTCTTTTTCTGCGCACAAAGCCTATGGTCCAAAAGGTATGGGTGCGCTCTATGTGCGCCGTAAGCCGCGCGTCCGTTTAGAGGCGCAAATGCATGGCGGTGGTCATGAGCGCGGTATGCGCTCAGGAACTCTGGCCACTCATCAGATTGTCGGTATGGGTGAGGCATTTGAATTGGCACGCTTGGAAATGGCTGAAGAAACTCAGCGTATTGCTGCACTGAATAAGCGTTTTTATGATCAAGTGCGTGATATCGAAGAGTTGTACTTAAACGGCAGTGCAACACAGCGAGTGCCGCACAATTTAAACCTCAGTTTCAACTATGTTGAAGGTGAGTCGCTGATTATGGCGCTAAAAGATATGGCTGTTTCTTCCGGATCAGCCTGTACTTCTGCTTCGCTGGAGCCTTCTTACGTGCTACGCGCGTTAGGTCGCAGTGATGAGTTAGCGCACAGTTCTATTCGTTTCTCTTTTGGTCGTTTTACGACCGAAGAAGAGGTTGATTATGCCGCAGGACAAATTCGTGAAGCAGTACAGCGCCTACGCGATTTGTCACCGTTATGGGACATGCATAACGACGGCATTGATCTTTCTAAAGTTGAGTGGCAAGCACATTAATGCTTGCCCGTTAAGTAAGGAATACCATCATGGCATACAGTGATAAGGTCTTAGACCACTACGAGAATCCTCGCAACGTTGGCAAGATGGATGCCGATGCACCTGATGTAGGTACTGGCATGGTCGGTGCACCTGCCTGCGGTGACGTCATGCGCCTACAGATTCAAGTCAGCGATGACGGGATTATTCAGGATGCGAAGTTCAAAACATATGGCTGTGGCTCTGCCATTGCATCAAGCTCTTTAGCGACAGAATGGATGAAAGGTAAAACCATTGATGAAGCTGAGCAGATTAAAAACACCACCATCGCTGAAGAGTTGGCATTGCCACCAGTGAAAATTCACTGCTCAGTGTTGGCGGAAGATGCGATTAAAGCTGCAGTACGTGATTACAAGCAAAAAAAAGGCTTAATCAAAGAGGTTTGATATGGCAATTAGCTTAACAGAAGCCGCAGCAAACCATGTGCGGCGCTCACTGGAGAACCGTGGTAGCGGCGAAGGCATACGTTTGGGCGTACGCACGACGGGTTGTTCAGGTATGGCGTATGTGCTTGAGTTTGTTGACGAGTTGCAGCCTGATGATCACGTGTTTGAAAGTTTTGGCATGAAGGTCATTATTGATCCTAAAAGTCTGGCCTATATTGATGGTACAGAGCTGGACTTTGTCCGCGAAGGCATTAACGAGGGCTTTAAGTTCAATAACCCTAACGTACGTGGCGAATGCGGCTGCGGCGAAAGCTTTAGTGTGTAATATGAGGCAGGCCCAGCACACTGATTATTTTGCCTTATTCGCTTTGCAGCCAACTTTTGCTATCGATACGGCGGCCTTAGCTGTGAGCTACCGGCAGCTGGCAAAGGATGTCCATCCCGATCGCTTTGCCAACGCCACTGCTGCTGAGCAGCGTCAAGCGGTAGAGCGTGCGGCAGAACTCAATGAGGCTTTTCAGACGCTAAAGTCACCCACGCAGCGGGCATTATACTTACTACGTCTGCAAGCTGACTTGCCAGAAGAAACCACCATTCAAGACGGTGAGTTTTTACTCCAGCAGATGGAGTGGCGTGAGCAATTAGAAGATCTTCAAGAGCAGGCTGACTTGCAGGCGTTAGAGCGTTTTATCGGTGAGCTGCAGCAGGCGCGCAGTAAGATTGATCATGCTTTTGCGTTATGTATTGAAGATCCTCAGCAGCGCTTGCAAGCCGAGCGATTAGCGCGTCGTATGCAGTTTTTGGATAAGATGTTTTATGAAGTGCGTCAGCTAGAAGAGCGCTTAGACGATTAACCCAAAGCCTGCTGATGCAGGCTGTCAGATTAAAGATCCGTATGGCCTTACTACAGATTGCAGAACCTGGACAAAGCCCACAACCTCACCAGCGGCGTCTGGCGGTTGGGATTGATTTAGGCACGACCAACTCCCTAGTGGCAACTGTGCGCAATGGTATTGCTGAAGCTTTGCCAGATGCTAATGGCCGTGTAGCCCTATCCTCGGCGGTGCGTTATCACGCTGATCGCATTGAAGTTGGTTGTTTGGCCCGCGAAGCGGCGGCCAGTGATCCTTATAATTGTATTTTATCGGTGAAGCGCCTGATGGGGCGTGGCTTGGCCGATGTGCAGCAGCTTGGTGAGCAACTGCCGTACCGCTTTCAGGCCGGCAAATCGCATATGCCGTTTATTGAAACGGTGCAGGGACCGAAAAGCCCGGTGGAAGTGTCGGCGCATATTTTGCAAGCACTGCGTGAGCGTGCTGAAGCAGCGCTGGGCGGTGAGCTGACTGGTGTGGTGATTACTGTGCCAGCGTATTTTGATGATGCCCAGCGCCAGGCCACTAAAGATGCCGCTCGCTTAGCAGGTCTTAATGTTTTACGTTTGCTCAATGAGCCAACGGCAGCAGCGGTTGCTTATGGTTTGGATCAGCAGGCTGAGGGCGTTGTAGTTATTTATGACTTAGGCGGCGGCACCTTTGATGTGTCGATTCTGCGCTTGAGTCGAGGCGTGTTTGAAGTGTTGTCGACCGGTGGCGACAGTGCGCTAGGTGGTGATGACTTTGATCATGCCATTGCCAACTGGATGATTGAGCAGGCCGGTGCCTCTAGTGATTTATCACCCAGTGAGCAGCGCTCTGTATTGCAGCAGGCGTGCTCGGCAAAAGAATTGTTGACCAATCAAGATACTGTCACTGTGCATTATCAAAATTGGCAGGGGCAGCTTAGCCGCGATACTTTTGAGCAGTTAATTGAACCTTTGGTCGCGCGTAGTTTGCGCGCTTGTCGTCGTGCTTTGCGTGACTCAGAGGTGCAGTTGTCTGAAATTAAATCAGTCGTAATGGTGGGTGGTTCCACCCGAGTACCTTTGGTGCGTGCGCGCGTCGGTGAGCTGTTTGAGTGCACGCCGCTCACTGATATCGACCCTGATCAAGTGGTTGCTATCGGTGCGGCAATTCAGGCGGATACTTTGGTGGGCAATAAGCGTGCGGGTGATGAGTTATTGCTATTGGATGTTACGCCTTTATCTCTAGGCTTAGAAACCATGGGTGATTTGGTTGAGAAAATCATTCCGCGCAATACCACCATCCCCGTGACTCGAGCGCAAGAATTTACCACTGCACGTGATGGGCAGACAGCCATGGTTGTGCATGTTTTGCAAGGTGAGCGAGAGTTGGTCAGCGATTGCCGTTCATTGGCACGCTTTGAATTGCGCGGTATTCCACCGATGGTCGCTGGCGCTGCAAAAATCCGTGTGACTTTTCAAGTGGATGCCGATGGTTTACTCAGCGTGACTGCTCGCGAGTTGGCGAGCGGCGTTGAAGCTAGCATTCAAGTAAAACCTTCCTACGGTTTAACCGACACAGAAATCAGTGACATGCTCAAGGCATCCTTTGAAAATGCCGCCAATGATAAGCAATTGCGTGCATTGCAAGAGCAGCGTGTGGATGCTGAGCGACTCCTAGAAACTGTACGCGCAGCGTTAAAGGCAGATGCAGAGGCTTTATTGACTGAACAGGAACGAGAAGTGATTGAGCAGTGTATGTGTGCTCTAGATGCTGTGCGCCATGGCAATGATGTCAATGCAATTGCTCGCCATGTGCAGCAGCTTAATCATGCAACCAATGAATTCGCCGCGCGCCGTCTCGATGCCACAGTGAAATCTGCGTTGGCTGGACGACAACTTAATGAAATGGAGGGTTAGTCCCTATGACGCAAATTATATTTTTGCCCCATGCTGAGCATTGCCCTGAAGGTGCAGTGATTGAAGCGGTTCCCGGCGAAACAATTATGGAAGCTGCGCTACGTAATGGCATTGAAATTGAACATGCTTGCGAGATGTCATGTGCTTGCACCACTTGCCATGTGATTGTGCGCGAAGGCTTTCAGTCATTGGATGAGTCGGATGATTTAGAAGACGATATGCTTGATAAAGCTTGGGGGCTTGAGCCGGATTCACGTTTATCATGCCAAGCCGTTGTAAAAGACACAGATTTGACGGTGGAAATTCCAAAGTACACCATCAATCAAGTCTCTGAGCGTCAGTGATTGAGAGGGGTTAACATGCAATTAAAATGGGTAGATGTGCTGGAGATTGCCATTGCGCTCAGTGAGAAGCACCAGGATATTGATCCGCGCAGCATTAACTTTGTTAATTTGCGTCGCTTAGTTATCGAGCTGCCTGAGTTCGCTGATGATCCAGAGCGCTGTGGTGAGAAAATTCTTGAAGCCATTCAAGCCGCTTGGATCGAAGAGATTGAGTGACTGGCTGTTGAGCTAAAGGCGTTTTGCCGCAGAAAATAGTCAATGTTTGCTAGGTAGAGCTGTGTAGCTACGCATTTTTAATAAATCTGCGTATAATCGGCGGGTTTAATCCTTCCAAACACTAATCCAATCGGAGTTTTACATGACTGTTCAACGTACTTTCTCAATCATTAAGCCTGACGCTGTTGCAAAAAACGTTGTTGGCGAAATCACTTCACGCTTTGAAAAAGCAGGTTTACGTGTTGTTGCCTCTAAAATGGTACAGCTGTCAGAGCGCGAAGCAGGCGGTTTTTACGCTGAGCACAAAGAGCGTCCTTTCTACAAAGACTTGGTCAGCTTCATGACTTCAGGTCCTGTGATTGTTCAGGTTCTTGAAGGCGAAAACGCAATCGCAGCAAACCGTGAGCTGATGGGTGCAACCAACCCTAAAGAAGCCGCTCCTGGTACTATTCGCGCTGACTTTGCTGTTTCTATCGACGAAAACGCTGTTCATGGTTCTGACTCAGAAGCTGCTGCTGCGCGTGAAATTGCATACTTCTTTGCAGCAACTGAAGTGTGTGACCGTATCCGTTAATACGGATAGGCAACAAGGTGAATCCATGACAACTGTAACTGAAAAAGTTAACCTACTAGGCTTGACGCGCGAGCAATTGATTGATTTTTTCGCCTCTATTGGTGAGAAAAAATTTCGTGCTGACCAAGTAATGAAGTGGATTCACCATTTTGGTGTCGATGATTTTTCTTCGATGACCAACGTCAGTAAAGCATTACAAGAAAAGCTCAGTAAATATGCTGAGATTCGTGGCCCAGAGATCGTCAGCCAAGATATTTCCAGTGATGGCACCCGTAAATGGGTGGTGCGCGTCGCTTCGGGCAGTTGTGTTGAAACTGTCTATATTCCACAAGGCTCTCGCGGCACTTTGTGTGTTTCATCTCAAGCCGGTTGTGCGCTGGACTGCAGTTTCTGTTCAACCGGAAAACAAGGTTTTAATAGTGATCTGAGCAGTGCTGAAATTATTGGCCAAGTTTGGATTGCCAGTAAATCATTCGGATCTATTCCTGCGTCTGCAGAGCGTGCTATCACCAACGTGGTGATGATGGGAATGGGTGAGCCATTGCTCAATTTTGACAATGTTGTCAATGCCATGAAGATCATGCTGGACGACTTAGGTTATGGTATATCCAAGCGTAAAGTGACTCTGTCGACCGCCGGTGTGGCTCCAATGATCGATAAGTTAAGTGAGCATATTGATGTGTCGCTGGCTTTGTCATTGCATGCGCCCAATGATCTGTTGCGTAACACTTTGGTGCCGGTGAATAAAAAGTATCCACTCAATGTGGTGTTGGATGCTTGTAAGCGTTATATCGCTCATTTGGGTGAAAAACGCTTTTTGACCATTGAATATA
>JAAXZZ010000109.1 GCA_012719655.1 Gammaproteobacteria bacterium
CCAACAAGCAGCGCCCTAGCATAGCCTTATTGATTTAAGTCAACTGCCGAGTGCTGCGCCACACCTTTGTGGCCTGATCACAGCAGACATCTTCAACATTTAAGGAGGATGGCGTTGCTCGTTGCTGTTCAAGCTCTTTGCTCAGTGCCCGAGCACCTGCGCTAAACATATTATGAACACTGCAACTGAGCAGGCCCAAGCCTACAACTATAAAGTCGTCCGTCAATTCACCCTTGCCACCTTAGTTTGGGGGCTGATAGGGATGAGTATGGGCGCATTTATTGCCGCTCAACTGGTCTGGCCAGAACTGAACTTTAATCTGCCTTGGACCAGTTTTGGTCGCATCCGTCCAATTCACACCAACGTGGTGATTTTCGCTTTTGGTGGTTGCGCACTGATCTCCACTTCCTTTTATATTGTCCAGCGCAGCTGTTATACACGCTTGCCGTCAGATACGGCCGCCAGCCTGTTTTTTTGGGGCTGGCAAGCGATGCTCATTGCCACGGTGATCAGTTATGCACTCGGCTACACCACCACTAAAGAATATGCCGAGATGGAATGGCCGTTCGCGATTGCCTTAACCGTACTCTGGGTCACTTATGCCTGGTTGTTTTTTGGCACCATCTTGCAGCGTAAAACCTCGCATATTTATGTTGCCAACTGGTTTTACGGGGCGTTTATTATTGTCACCGCCATGGTACATATCGTGAACCATGCAGCGCTTCCCGTGACGCTACTGAAATCCTATCCGCTGTATTCCGGTGCTACCGATGCCATGGTGCAGTGGTGGTTTGGTCACAGCGTAGTTGGCTTTATTCTGTCTGTCGGCTTCCTCGGCATGATGTATTACTTCGTACCGAAACAGGTCAATCGGCCGATTTATTCTTACCGCTTATCCATCGTGCACTTCTGGGCGATTATCTCGATCTATATCTGGGCCGGTCCGCACCATCTGCACTACACCGCACTGCCTGACTGGGCACAAAGTCTCGGCATGGCGATGTCAATTATCCTGCTCGCACCCAGCTGGGGTGGGATGATTAACGGCATGATGACCCTATCTGGCGCTTGGCATAAATTACGCAGTGACCCAATCTTGCGCTTTTTAGTCGTGGCTCTGGCTTTTTATGGTATGTCGACTTTTGAAGGTCCGATGATGGCGATCAAAACCGTCAACTCTCTCTCGCACTACACCGACTGGACCATTGGTCACGTGCATGCCGGCGCCTTAGGTTGGGTGGCGATGATCAGTTTCGGCAGCCTCTATCACATGATTCCAAAACTCTGGGACCATGCGCAGATGTACAGCACCCGTTTGATTAACGTGCATTTCTGGTTGGCAACTGCCGGTACCGTCATTTACATCGCGGCGATGTGGGTCAACGGTCTAACTCAAGGTTTAATGTGGCGTGCGATTAACGACGACGGCACGCTGTCTTACTCCTTTGTTGAAGTGCTCGAAGCTTCCCATGCCGGCTATATCGCACGCTTAATTGGCGGCTCACTATTTGTCCTTGGCATGCTGTTGATGGTGGTGAATACCTGGCTGACTTTGCGTCAATCTGCACAGCAGTGCGCCCAACAGCCTCTCAATGACGCACACACTGCGCAGGTGTAACGGATGGCTATTATCTTAAGCATTGTCTTTATCGCGGCAGGCTACTGGAGTTTCAAGCACATGAGTCTGTTGGACATGGAGCAAGCCGCCATGCTGCCTTTTGCCGATGATCCAGAAGCGGCAAAACGGGTTGAGCAAGAAACCGGGCGCGCCTGTCTGCCTGAGCACTTAGCCCAGCAAATTACTTTGCAGGCCTAGCGATAACGGATTACTCATATACCCCATAACCCTTCAACAACGGCATCTTATATGCCGTTGCTTTGTGTATATCAGCTCTATTATTTGGAACCTTGCACGTGCGCGCACAATGGATTAAAGCCTTTACCCCGCTGTCCCTTAACATCCCTCCAAAACAATGGTTACGCGCTGCCAGCGGTGCTTTTCTTGGCGTACTGGCATCGGTGTTATGCAGCCATTTTTTCTTTGGCAGTCAGATTGCGATGAGTTTGGCGGCCCCCATTGGCGCATCGGCGGTCTTGCTGTTTGTCACCTCAGCCACACCTTTAGCCCACCCTTGGTCGATCTTGGCTGGTAATCTTCTCTCAGCAACCATTGGTGTGTGCTGTGCTTTATACCTTGAAGAGCCTGGGCTCAGAGCCGCCACAGCGGTCAGCTTTGCGATTGTCAGCATGCTGGCTTTACGCTGCCTACACCCGCCCAGCTGCGCCGTCGCGTTAGTGGTCACCCTTAATCCCAACTTACATGCTTTAGGTTTTGCCATACTGATTCCTGTAGTCAGCCAAACATTAGTGTTGCTGTGTGTGGCTCTAGGCTTTAATAACTTGACCGGAACGCCCTATCCGCGTTTAGCCACTCCTGCACCCAAAAATATCCACAACACCGCTGATCCGTTACCGATTGCACGCACAGGCTTTAACGAAGAGGACTTAGATAAAGCCCTCGATGAGTTTGGCACCTACGTGGATGTGCGCCGTGAAGACTTAGAAGACTTGTTACGCCTCACCGAACAGCACACTTTTAAGCGGCGTACTGAACATTTAACTGCCGGTTCTATTATGTCCCGTGATTTACGCACCGGACATCCGGAAATGCCCATTGAAGAAGCTTGGATTCGCTTGAAAGAACACCGCTTAAAAGCCCTACCTGTGGTCGATCAACACCGGCGTTTAGTCGGGATTGTCACCTTGGTCGATTTACTTAAGTATTTTGAACTGGATGCGCCAATCAGCCGTTTCCATCGCCTGCGCTATTTACGCAACAAGCGGCTTAAACACATTATGACCACACCAGTGATCAGCGTCACTTTTGCTACGCCACTGGTGGAACTGGTGAGCTTGCTAACGGATCGCGGCCTACACTATATGCCAGTGATTGATGAGCACCGCCAATTGGCTGGGATTATTACGCAAACCGATTTAATTGCCGCGCTTTACCGAGGCTGGCTCTCCCAAGTTCAATAGAGCAAGCGATCTTGGCTTTGCCGCCAGTTCACATCTTCATGCATTAATTGCTTTAACACGCTTAATGCATGTTGCAGAGGCTCACTGGGTTGCGACTCTGCATAAACGATATAAACCGGCCAAGAAAATTCAGGCGCATGCGCCACACGCTCTAAGGTGCCTTCAGCAATATGCTGCTCCACGACGCGGGTTCTAAAATAACCACGCCCCCCTTCTTGCAAAATGGTATGCAAAGCCAGCGGCCCGAGATTACAACGCAAAGCACTGTGCGCATGCTCCGGCAGCACCGCATCATGTTGCTGGCGAAACAATCGACCCCAATCGACATAGATGTAAGGGTCTGGCTGTTGCACCGATTGCACTTGCACCAGCTTCTCTTCAAGAATCTGTTCAACCTGCAAACCTGGCCAATAATGCGGCTGATGCATCAGCACAGCATCCAGGTCAGCGCTTTCTAGTTTTTTACACAGAGTGTCAACATCAAAAACACTGGCCTGCAGCGCATAATGGGTCTGCTGTTTAGACAATTGCATAAACCAGTCTTTCAGTAACGGGTTCCACAAACTGGTTTCTGCCGCCAAGCGTACCTGCACTTGTAAGCTCTCAGGGAAAGGCAAAGCGTTACGGGCCGCTTCCCAAGTTTGCAACAGTTGATGGGCGTAATGGACAAAGTGCTCGCCGTGCACAGTCAAGCTAGCGCCAGCACGGTTACGGACAAACAGCGGGCAATTGAGTTGCATTTCAAGATTTTTAACCCGTGCGGTAACCGTGGTTTGAGTGACACACAACTGCTCAGCTGCAGCAATAAAACTACCGCAACGGACAATCACTAAAAATGTGCGAGCAAGTTCTATATCCATAACCACTTAAACCCATCTGTACTGCAGCAAACTTTTAGTTTACTGGGACTAAATTACGCAGACTTCTGGCCAAACTGCAGCACAGTCTGCGAACATAAGCAAAATCATACTAGATTCAAGATTATGCCGCAGATATCAACAGAACAACTGATTAAAGAATGGCAGGTGTTGCTCGAGAGCACGCCCACAAGCATTTACCACTGCGCCCAACAGTTAGCGCAGCAGCATGCTCCACAGCTTGCCGAAAGCTTCTACAAGCACATGTTGGAAGACCCACATGCGGCACAATTTTTATCCAACGAGCAAGTACAAGAGCGGCTCAGCGGTTCGATGCAAAACTGGATCATCACTCTGTTCAGCTTAAGTGCTGCTGACGATTTACGCCCGGTGATTGCTCAGCAAAAACATATTGGTGACGTGCATGCGCGCATTGATATTCCTGTACATCTGGTCTTACGCGGCGCACGGGTATTAAAAGAAACGGTAGCGCACCTATTAAACGGCCATAGCGAGCAAGCGCAAAGCTTAAGCTTTATCTCAGCCTTGATTGATATGGCTATGGAAGTTATGAGTCAAGCGTATTCAGCATCCAACGATAAAAACTCCCGTGCGGAAGAATCCTATCGTTTATTTTCTATTGCACAAAACTCTGCGCATGAAAAAGAACGTCAACGTGCTGCCTTGCTCAACTGGGAAAACCAAGTGATGTTCGACATCACCATGGGTTTGCAGTTTAATCAGTTGAGCACCTTGGCCGCCTCAGAGTTTGGCTTATGGTTTCGCCATAAAGGTGCGCATGCCTTTGAAGGCGCAAATGAAATCAGCTTAATCAGCGACGGTATTGATCAAATCGATACCGTTATTCTGCCCATGTTTAAGCTGACACCACAGCAACCTGAGCAACACCAACAATTACTTCGTAGCCTGCATGAACAGGCGCGCAGTATTGCCTACCACTTGGAAACCTTGTTTGCACAAGTCAACGAACTTGAAAGTGGTCGTGATGTGCTTACCCACCTGCTCAATCGTAAATTTTTACCGGTCGTCCTGAGTAAGGAAATCAACTATGCGCGCCAGCATAAGCGCCATTTTTGTGTATTAGTGATCGACGTGGATCACTTTAAAAATATTAATGACAGCCACGGTCATGAAGTCGGCGATATTGTTTTGCAGCAACTGGCGGTTTTGTTGAGTAATGGCTGTCGTAGTGGTGACTACGTGTTTCGCCAAGGCGGTGAAGAGTTCCTAATGCTGCTGGTCGACATTACTGCAGCAAAAGCGGCCAAAGTAGCGGAGAAGCTGCGCCTTTTGGTAGAGAAAGAAGAGTTCCGTCTGCCGCACGGTCTGGTACTAAAAGTCACGATCAGTATTGGTTTAGCACAATACAGCGGCCACCCTGACCCACAGAAACTGTTAAATCGCGCCGATGACGCGCTGTACATGGCCAAAGGTCAAGGTCGAAATCGAATCATTGTTGCCGACTGAGCTAAGCTCAAGCCATGTGTAACATATTCACAATTGTTCAACCCGCTAGCTTGCCAGGCTAGTTATAATGCTGTTTAGATTGGCTTTGCCTGTTGCTAGTGAAACGATCGCAGCTCGTACTGGTACGCGGAACTGGCGTACTGAGCAACGGTCCATTACTATGCAGGCAAGGTTACTGACCGCTTAAATATTCTATTGGAGTTCGACAATGCGCAATTTTGTTATGTCCTTTTTATTGGTAGGCGCCAGCCTCTTGAGTGCTAACGTGTTTGCGCAGGCCTTGGTGGAAGGCCGCAACTTCATCACTTTAGCCAGCCCAGTGCCAACAACGCAGCCAGAAAAAATCGAAGTCGTTGAGCTGTTTTGGTATGGCTGCCCACATTGCTACCAATTGGAATCAACCATTAATCCTTGGGCTGCAGCACTGCCGCAAGACGTTAATTTTGTCCGCATTCCAGCCATGTTCGGCGGTATTTGGAATCTACACGGTCAGTTATTTTTAACCTTAGAAGCAATGAAAGTGGAAGACAAAATCCATGCCAGCATTTTTGATGCCTTACACAACTCAGGTCGTAAGTTATCCACAGTCAGCGATATTACGGATTTTGTTGTCAGCCAAGGTGTTGATAAAGAACAGTTCAGCAAAACTTGGAATTCTTTTAGTGTCAAAAGCCAAATGGAAAAAGCTAAAAAACTGGCTATGGCCTATCAAATCAGTGGTGTTCCAGCCATCGTAGTCAATGGCAAATACCGTTTTGATATTGGCATGGCCGGCGGTTTACAAGAAACTGTCGATGTTGCTGATGCTTTAATTGAACAAGAACGTCAAGCAAAATAGGATAATGCCGTGCTGATGCCTCGCCGCTTTAGCAAAGAACGTCAAATTATTTTATGCGATGCTAACCACAATACGCTGTGCGTACCCGAAGCGTTACCGCGCAACGAGCAGCGTATCCGTTTACTGAGCTTCAATATTCAAGTGGGCATTAGTACCAGCGCGTACCGTCATTACGTGACGCGCAGTTGGAAACACTTACTCCCACATCAAGAGCGCTACCGTAATCTAGAAAAAATCGGTTTTTTACTCATCGATTTTGACATTGTTGCCTTGCAAGAAGCCGATGGCGGGAGTCTGCGCTCAGGCTATATTAATCAAGTGCAGCAACTGGCGCAGCTCGGCAACTTTCCGTACTGGTATCAACAACGTAACCGCAACTTAGGCCCCTTTGCCCAGCACAGCAATGGCCTATTAAGCCGCTTGCAACCCAACAAACTAGAAGACCACCCTCTGCCAGGCCCAGCTGGTCGCGGCGCAATTTTGGCAACAATTGGTGAGGGTGCAGAGGCCATCGCGGTTGTGTCCATGCACCTTGCCCTCGGCACACGAGCGCGTAATCGCCAGCTTGACTATGTCCGCGAGATTGTCAGCGATTATAAGCATGTGGTGTTAATGGGCGATATGAATACTCATGCGCGTGAATTACTGTGTAACTCGCCTTTAAGCGCACTAGCGCTTCGCGCACAACAAGCCGCAGCAACCTTTCCTAGTTGGAAACCACAACGTTGCCTAGATCACATTTTAATCAGCTCAGAACTCGAAATTGCCAATATGGCCGTGCTGCCGATACCGATATCTGATCACTTACCGGTAGCAATGGATATAATACTGCCGACTTTTAACAAACGCTGAATAATGATCGATGTGGTCAAAATGTTGTTAGCAATCAACGCTCTATCTTTAGATTGAAGCTGCTTTAGTAGCAGCCTGAAAGGGCAAGGGAGCGAAGCACATAAACTACTCATTTACTTTCTAAACAACACGACCTTGCCAGCCGCTACTCAAGCAAAAAGATGGATTCAATATGTCAAACGATGCGTTGCCATGGAAAAACAAATACCTTGAGCTCTTAGATAAGCAAGAAAAAAATGAAGCGTTTTATAACACTCATATTGATTTGCTGAAACGTGGCCTGATTCGCAGTAGCTTAGCCGCTGAGGGTAACGATAAGCAGTTAGATGATAGCTTACAGGGGCTGCGCCGAATCTTACGCGCCAACGCCAGTAATACTGATCTTGAGCAGCAAATTGAGTTTCTAGAAAAAGCTGTTTTAAAATCAGAACAAAAAGCTATTGAACGCAAAGCTGCTATTAGCGCTGTGTTAACAAGTTTTATCGAGCAACTGCAACAACTGCAACCACCCAAAGAAGTGCAACGTGCACTTAGATTATTTGCAAAAAATCTAAGTGCTAAAATCTCACAACCCTACAGCCTTTATCCATTGCTCTATGAGCTCAAAGAGTTGCAGCAGCAAACATTGCAAGCAAGCACAGCGAGCCACACTGCGCCAGCATCAGCCGCCCAAGGCTTATTAGCTCGCCTGTTCAAAAACAATAATCAAGCCGCTAACATTGCTGTTGCCGAGCAACAGTTGCAAGCAGAGCCTGGGGTAGTTGCAGACGTTATTGAGCCAGATGCTGAGCAAGCCACAACCTTCTCTGAGGCATCATCAGCCATTACCAGCGCGCCGGCTGAGAGCGATGATGACTATGCCCTACAGCGCTTAATTGAACCCAGCTACAGCTCTGTTGCCCAACACATTCATAATACGCTCATTGCATTACTCAATGATCTGCCATTTAGCAGTGGTTATGAACAGCAGCTGTCCGCATTGCGCACACGTATTGAGCAAGGTCTTAATTGGTACGAACTGGCACCCCTGCTTGATGAACTCGCGATTATAATTATCGCGATCGCCAATGGCGGCAAAAATGAACTGGAGCAATATTTACTCCAGCTCAATCATCGTTTAACTGCATTTAGCGAAAACCTACAAGTCACTTCAGCCGGCTATCAAGCGGCATCAGCAGATGCACAAAAGTTAGACAACGATTTACGTCAGCACGTCAGTCATATCCATGATGACGTGCAAACGGCTGACGATTTAAATCACTTGAAGCAACTCGTAGAAACACGTCTTGATAGCTTCATTAACAGTTTGCAAGCCTATCAACAGAAACGTGTACTGAGCGACTCCGATATGTTGAGCCGTTTCCAAGCCTTGGCCGAACACTCGCAACAAATGGAACATGAGGCACAACAGTTATCTATAAAGCTTGAAGAACAACGACGCAAAGCGCTACTTGACCCCTTAACAGGGATAGCCAACAGAGCCGCTTTGACTGAACGTTTGGAACTCGAATTTGCGCGTATTCAGCGCAATAACAGTTCGCTCTTATTGACCATTATTGATATTGACCACTTTAAACGCATCAATGATGACTACGGCCACTTAGCGGGCGATAAAGTATTAAAGATCATTGCTCAGGAGCTTAGTAAACGCTTAAGAAAAACCGACTTTATCGCCCGATTCGGCGGTGAAGAATACGTCATATTGTTGCCAGAAACACCACTGGCAGAAGGTAAAAAACTCATAGAGACATTACGCCTCGTTATTCAAGCCTGTCCTTTTCACTTTCGTGGAGAGCCGGTGACAATTACTTTTTCGGCAGGAATTGGACAGATATGTCCACAAGAAAGTCTCGACGACGCATTTGAGCGCATTGATCAAGCCTTGTATGCCGCCAAAAAAGCCGGACGCAATAGCATCATTGCATCTGAGCTAAACAGCCAACTTTAAGCGCCTGACTTGGCTGAGTCTTAGCGCTGATAACCTGAGGCGTTAAATGAGACCAAGGTCTGCTAACTTTTGCTCAAGCCCTGCTAAATCTGGAATTTTTGCCACTTCACCCTCAATACTCACCGCATCCAACTCTAAAGCCTGCAAGGGCTCATCAGCCAAGCGTTGCAGGCTGTGATCAATACGTACTGAGCGTGGAATCCCTTTAATCAGCAGCGCAAAAAACCGAAAATTGGCACGCCCGCCAATCGCATTAATGATGACAACTCGCGCATTGTCTAGGTTTACTGGCGCATCACTTGCGGCGGCTTCAAATGATAACAGCGGCAAACTTAAATCCCGCCAGGCGATTTGACCCAGCAACCAATTAGGTGAGTTTTCCGCAGGCTGCACATTTCGATAGGCCACCAACTCTGCTACCGCAGTGTTGGGCAGCAACAATAATCGATCACTCAAGGTCAGCAATAAACCGGTAATTTGGGCAGCTGTCTGTTCTGTAGCAACGACTTGCGTCATGGTAGTTTCCTTTCAATATCATCATTATCTAGAGCGTACTGGCTTGATACATGGTGTACTAATGCTTGCGCTAAACCATGTGGCGTAGCACTCAAAGAGCTAAACCCGGCATTGCGAACGCTATCTGGCATACTAGAACAGGCACAACTAGCAGCATTTTGCGTCCAAACCGGTGCACCTCGCTGCTGTACATATTCAGCGGCAATACTGCCATCACTGCCCATCCCGCTAAAAACAATCACACCACAATTCTTGCCATAAGACTGCGCTAAGTTATACATCATTTGTTCAATCGAAGGACTATAAGGTCCATCCCAAGGTGTTTGCAGCGTTTGCATCCTGCCATCAGGAGAAAATCTGAGCTCATGCTCAATCGGCGCAATAACCACCTCACCCTCACGGACACACGGATGTTCACTGCAGAGCCGCACTGACCATTGACTATGGCGTCCAACAGCTTGCGGTAAGCTGCTTTCAAAATGCGGATCAATATGCTGTGCATAAATAAAACCTAAAGGCAGTCCCTTTGGCAGCACATCTAAAAATGCTTTTATCGCTTGCGGTCCACCCATTGATGCAGCCAGTAACCACACCTGTTTAGCGGGTTGCCCAGGTCCTGCAAGATCATTGGCAAAACATTGTGGCAACTCAATCGGCCGCTCTTCTGTAACCTGTTGCATAGAAACCAATGGCACTTGATTGGCACCTTGCACATCACCTAAGTGCCGCGTTAAATGCATAATTTTCTTCAGTAAACTACGCTCCCAACGCGGATAATCTTCAGAGCTGCGCTCAGGAGCAGAGCCTTCACCAAATAATACTGGAGCTGCTGCCTCGTCTAAAAAATAATCCAAAACAACGCAGTCATCCTCATCATCGTTTGCAGAAACCGTAGCATACAACCATAAATCAGTTTCACAGCGTTGCAATACATCAAGATCCAAGTGCTGCGGATCACTATTGAGCACCACTTGATAGCCTTGTTTTAGTAAAAATTGCTGCAAAATATGCCGTTGCAGCGAGGTATCTGCTACAACGGCAATTCGAATCCCTGCAGAGCTAGTCATCGCTTTTGATCAATTTATGAATTGCTTCCAGCAACACAGTCTCTTGATAAGGCTTTCCTAAGTAATCGTTAACCCCAATGGCCATCGCACGCTCACGGTGTTTTTCACCGGTACGTGAAGTAATCATAATGATTGGTAAATCTTTTAAGAACTCATCATGACGCACCAAAGTTGCAACCTCAAAACCATCCATACGCGGCATCTCAATATCAAGCAGCATAATGTCTGGTTTCGTTTCTTGTAGCTGAGCAATCGCATCCATACCGTCCTTTGCGGTCAGCACGTTCATGCCATGGCGCTCCAGTAAACGTGTTGTCACCTTACGTACGGTCACAGAATCATCCACCACCATCACCAAGGTCGCCGCACGTTTGTCAGACTCCACCGCGGACAGAAGGGTCATATCAGCGGCACCCTTGACTGCTTTCATGCCTTTGCGTGTGTAGTCGGTACGAATCATGGCCAATAAGTCGAGAATAACCACTACACGGCCATCCCCGAGAATCGTGGCTCCGGAAATACCATGCACGTTGGCAAATTGTGGACCCATGCTTTTTACTACAATCTCACGCGAACCTGCCAGCACATCGACCTGCACCGCAACCGCGAACTCGTTCGAGCGTACTAAAATCACAGGCAAAGGCAGTGTCTGCCCAACTAACTTTGGATGTTGGCCATTATTAAGCAGGTCGCCGATGTAGATCAGCTCGTAGCTTTGCCCCGCATACTCAAAGCGTGCGGGCTTACCTTCAGCGCGCTCTTGCTCGTATAGCGCTTCGAGCTCGTAAGGTGAAATACGTACAATACCTTCAATAGTATTCAAAGGAATTGCATAGGAATCCTCTCCTGCCATCACCATCAATGCACGGTTAACCGACACAGTAAAGGGTAAGCGAATATAGAAGGTCGTACCTTTACCTAGGGTTGAGTCGATGCTGATTGAGCCACCGATTTTCTTAATCTCAGAACCAACGACATCCATGCCCACGCCACGCCCTGAGATCTGGGTAACTTGGTCTGCCGTTGAGAAGCCTGCATGCAAAATAAATTGCATAACTTCTTGGTCAGTCAAGGCCGCATCACTGGCCATTAAACCACGCTCAATTGCTTTATTGCGTACGGCATCAAGCTTAATACCCGCACCATCATCAGACAGCACCAATAAAATATCAGCGCCTTCACGAGTCAGCTCTAAACGAATTGTACCCGTGCTAGGCTTACCCAATGCTTGGCGTTGTTCGGCTGACTCAATACCATGGTCGACGGCGTTACGCAGCATATGCTCAAGTGGCGCCAACATGCGCTCAAGCACAGTACGATCAACCTCTCCTTCGGCGTTCGCAACAACAAACTCGACCTTTTTTCCTAACTCACTGGACACTTGGCGTACAACACGACGCAAGCGTGGTAATAAACGATCGAACGGCACCATGCGCGTACGCATCAGGCCTTCTTGCAGTTCGGTATTAACCCGCGCCTGCTGTAATAACAATGTCTCTGCATCACGGTTGCGCACCGCAAGGGTTTCCTTAAGATCCAATAGATCCGAAGAAGCCTCAAAGAGCGCGCGGGATAATTGCTGCAGCTGTGAATAGCGGTCCATTTCTAGCGGGTCAAAATCTTCATAACCGGCTTTTTCTGTTTCCGCTTGATAACGGCTTAAAATCTGTGCTTGCGTTTCAGTATCGAGACGGCGTAACTGGTCACGAACGCGATCAATCGTCGCCTCCATCTCACTTAAAGTAAAACCAAAATCACTGACTTGTTGTTCAACTCGACCACGGAAAATAGATGTTTCACCGGCTAAGTTAACCAGCCCTTCGAGCAATTCGGCAGGCACTCGCACTTGCTCTTGGGGTGCGCGCTGCGCACTACTTTCCGCAGCCTGTAATTGCGCTCTTTCAACAAAAGGCAGGACTTTATGATCAGCTGTTTTGCGCTCCACTTGGCTGATTGCCACAATGGGCTGAGCAAGCTGTAAAACTTTAGGCTCTTCGAGCTGTGTTTGTTCAGGTTGCACAAGCTGTTGCGTCAGCAAATACTCTGGCAATGTTTGCCGAATTTTTGCTACTTCAGCAAGCAACTGTTGGCAGGCTGTGTGGAAATCATCACGCAAGTTTGCTGGCCATGGCTGACCTTGCTGTACAGCAGCTAACAACTGGGTCTCTAACTCATGGCTAATGTTACCAATACTTTGCGCTTCAGCTAAACGAGCACCACCTTTTAATGTATTGAGAACACGCAACGCATCGTTAAGCGCTTGCGTTGATTGCGCTGTATCGTCAAAAGCAGCCAGCGCTGTGCTTAATTCAGTTAACAGCTCATCCGCTTCAACAATAAAGATACTCAATACTTCATCATTGTTTTCTTGGGCACTGTGCTGAGTTGTCTCTACTTTTAGGCTAGTGGGTACGTCAAGCTGCTCGCTTTTATTCGCGCGCATGTTCTTGATCTGAGTCATCAGGGGGTGCGCATCAGGCAGCTCTCGAGAGTCACGCACAGCTTCTAGCATGATAGCCAGTGCGTCGTGACTGTCTTGTAACAGAGCTAACAGGGCATCACTAACATTTAGCTTACCGGCACTTAAATCTTCATATAAAAATTCAAGCTCATGGGCTAAATCGCCAATCTCTGTGATCTCAGCCATCCGTGCACCACCCTTGAGGGTATGCAAGTCACGCTGTAAGGTTTCCAGCTCTAAGGTATTATCCGTCTGCTCAACCCAACGCAATAAAGCCGCCGTGGCGCTATCAATAATTTCAAAACCTTCCTCGAGGAAAATTTCAACCAGCTCAGGATCACGTAAATCAGCCGTTGCTAGTGCTGTCTCAGACTCATCCTCTAGGCTAGCCTGGTCTTGCTCTGCAGGCTCTAGCTCTACGGGCTCGACAGCCGCCCGCTCAGGGTTAGAGAAACTATCCAGTACATCGGACCCTGTTAAGCTTTCTTCAAGCTCATCATCGAAGTTTTCCAGTACAAAAGAGTCTATAGGCTCTGCAGCCGCATCAAGCGCGTCACTCTCAAGAATATCGTTATGCAGTGCTTCTTCTAACCCAACCACATGACCATCACTGCTCACGGGAGTCGTAGCTTCAAGCGTGTTATCACTCGTGTACTGATCGGCAGCTGCAACAATTTCTATATCAGCTGGATCAGCAGGGGTATCAACTGTCTGGATGAGCGGCGCAGTTTCTCCTCGGCGAAAAGCTTTCATGCTCTCAATCAATGCGGTAGGCTGCTGCATTGGCTGACGCCCTTGAAGCTGATCGAGTAATACCGCTAGACGATCATGACCGCGCAGCAACAAATCACCCAGCTCATCACTGTGCGTATAGCGACCGTCCAATAAGCCTTCGTACAATGACTCTAGTTCATGGGCAAGATCACCGATTGGCTTAATCTCTGCCATTCGCGCACCACCCTTGAGGGTGTGTAAGTCGCGTAATAAGGCAGACATGACATTACTTTGTGGCGATGCCAGCCATGCCTCCAAAGACTCGCCGGCACTTTCCAGCAAATCCATCGCTTCTTCGAGGAAGATTTCCACCATCTCTTCATCTAAGCAAGAAACACTAAAAACCTCATCTTCTGCAGGTTCTGGCACCGTTTCAAGGGCTGTCAAAACCTCTGCGCCCTGGTTACTTTCAGCTGTGACAGGCTCAAGCTCAACAGATTCTAGCGCAGCTGAGTCAATCTCAGAAAAGTCTAAGGCACGATCGTTTGCAGACTCAAAGTCTTGCTCAAGCAAAGGCTCTAGAGTGGCTTCTACCTCTGTAGCAACGCTGTCATCTGCCTCAGCTATAGATGGCTCAGATGCCCAGGTATCAGGCAACTCAGGGGGTTGCAGCTCCTCGGCCATCAACTCATACAAGGCATCAATACATTCTTGCTGCGGCTCAACTTGTAGGCCTGCAGCAACCTGATCCATCATATTGATCAACGCATCATGGGCTTGTTTAGCTTGAGCAAAAAAGCGCTCTTGTGTTAGTAAACGACCGCTTTCAACCGCTTGATACAGTTCTAAAAGAGCGTTGCAAATATCTTCAATCTGCGGCAACTCTGCCTGTTCAGCGCTATGGCCAAGCCGTGTCAACTCATCAAGCAGTGCTGCAAGCTCCTGACGTTGAGTTGGATGCTTTTGCCAATCCTGCAACTGCTCATCCATATCCAATAAAATATCCATACCTTCAGCAAGGAAAGTAGAGATAATTTTCGGATCACGGGTACCTTTTGGATCGCCATTCTTAAGATCTTCAGCATGAGCTAAACGCGCATGCATGACCTGCTCTAGCTTTTCAATAAATGCTGCAGAGCCATCAATTTCCTGTAACGGCGTCGTTTCTAGCTGATCAATACCAATGCGCAATAGCTGTTCTGCTTCGCTGAGCAACAAAGCCTCATTGAACTCAACAGCTAATAAATTGGCTTGATATTCTTTAGCAAGTTTTTCTAGGACAGCGGCGATATGTGCAATTGGCAAAATACCTGCCATAAAGGCACTGCCTTTGAGAGTATGCAAAGCCCGCTGCAAATCATCACTAATGGCTTTCGGCAACTGCTGCGCACAATCGGCTAAAAAACCGACCAATGTCTGTAGGTGCGTTTGGGCTTCATTGTGAAAGATTTCCAGTAGCACCGGATCAATACTTTCATGGTCCTTAGGCATTTCTACAGAGAGCACGTTATCTGTTTCGCTCGCAACACTGGGCTCAGGTAACTCAAGGTTGATCTCCAGTGCGTCCTCTTCTGCAAAGTCGCTGAAATCGTCGCTCGCATCCCAATCCGGCATGTTGCTCACTGCTGCAGTGGCAAAATCCGGTAGCGGTTCGTTACGGGCTAACGCATGCGCTATTGCAGCGAGCTGATCAACATCATCACGTTGACGCTGTTGTTGCTTGGCATATTCCTCAACTAACTCTGGGAATAAGGTAATCACATCGGCAATCACCTGCAGCAAAGGCTGACTGACCGCAACGCTACCATCAATCACACGGTTGAGCATATTCTCGATCGACCAAGCCAGTTCGCCTGCAACGAGGGCACGTACCATGCGACCACTGCCTTTGAGCGTATGGAAGGCGCGCCGAACTTCGGTCAACGCTGCTTGATGATCCTGGTTGGCGCGCCACTTTGGATAAAACTCATTGAGCGTTTCTAAAACCTCTTCGGCTTCCTCAACAAAAACCTCTTGCAGCTCTTGATCAACCGGCTCTTCATCAGCCGGTGGAGGCAAAATACTGGGTGGAATATCTGTTGCTGGAGGGTTGACTGGCGCAACAGAGCTCGACATGACATCTTGCAGCGATAGCTCCACTGGCTCATGTTCGCTAGCCTCAGCAATAATAATCTGCGGCAGTTCAACATCTGGGATATCAGAGAGATCAAGCACTTGCGGCTCACTAGCCGGCAAAGCTGGCTCTGAGTCTTTCGGCTCGCTCAACTCTAACTCTACAGGAGCCTCTACTGCATTAACCTCTGAGGCCAGATCGATAACAAAATCCGCCTGCGCATCAGTTGTCGCCTCAGTGGCAAGCAAGTCGATTTCTTCAGTGGCAAATAACGGTTCTGCTGGGACAAAATCTTCTTCTACAATTTCGAGTTCAATATCATCCACAAGCGTTGGCAGGTCGACAGCATCACCACTTGCACTAAAACCATCACTGCTAAAGGCCGGTAATGCTTCAGTTTCAACAGCCGGTTGAGCAATGTCATCAACCTCGGCATCCAGAGTAATAGTACTCCAGTGCGTATCGGCTAACGGCTCATGCTCTGCGCTCTCGACCTCAAGCGTGTCAGCAACATCCTGCTCTGCTTCGAGTTCTAGGACATCATCGTTTACAACAGTTAATGGCAAATGCGGTGAGTAGCCAAGGCTGCTCAGACTTTCTTCAGCCACATCAAGAATTGTCTCACCTTGGCTGGCATGGTCTTCTACCAAACGCTCTAAATAATATTCAACACTGGTAATTGCATCGGCCAGAGTATCGAGATTCTGCCAATTTGGAATCACTTTTTGTTCAAACAGCTGCTCTTGGATATAACGACGGCAGGTTTCAACTAACCCAGCAGCACGCTCCAACGGAATCATCACTAAACCGCCACGCACTTGATTGAGCAAGTGCGGCACTTTCGCCAAATGCTCGTGATTCCACTGCGAAGCAATAAACTCAATAATGCCATCTTTGGCATGTTCTAAACCGGTGCGGGCTTCTTTAATAACCAGACGATGAATCTGCCTCACATCAGTGGTTGGCATCAACGTCTGTTCGTTTTTAATGTCATCTGCCGAACCAGCCATACCCGTGAGCGTCGCTTCGATATACAGCAGTGCACCAGCGACATCCATCAATACCGCTTCTGTTGGCTCAGCACGACCCGTGACTAACGCGTCAACCACTTCAATTTGATCTAGCACGATTTTACGCGGCTGAGCAAAACCCAGCACGGCTAAAGTATCGGCGATCTGTTTCAAGGGAAGTTGCAGCGCACTCAGCTCATCAAGTTTGCTGCGATCACTGCGCACAAATAAATCTAAATTATCTTTAATGCGCACCAGCTCTTCACATAGAGCGGCGACCACAGAGCGCATGGCACCGCGATCTGGACCTGCCATACGGGCACGTTCTTCGTCGAGCAGCAACTCATTGGGCAATGCTTCCTCAAGCCGATACTGTTCATGCAAACGCTGCAAACGCTCGGAGTTGGCTTGCGCTTTAGCGACATAGAACAGAATATTTTTAATCAGCTCGATCGATGCCGGCTGATTAAGCCCAGGTGCTTGCTCAGCCACTAAACGTCGCAGCTCACGATCGACTTGGCGTAATAATGTACGCACCGATGCACCCGCTTCAACACTGCCGTTAGCTAAGCCATCAACCAAGCCTGCAGAGACTTGCCACAGGGGTTCTAGCGGAGCATCTTTACTGAGCGTTTCTAGGCGCGCAAAAACGCGAGCCATGTAGCCAAGGTTTGTTGGCAAATCTTGCCCACGCAGCACACCAACCAGCGCAACCTGTAGCATTTGCCGCAGCTTCCTGAGTAGCAAAGGCAACGCAGGCACACTCAACTCTTGTAAACGAGCGGCACTCAGTGGCTCTTGTTGAGCGGGAAAAGTTGGCGTAAATAAACTTGTTTCAGACAGTAGCTTCTCACCGCGCGCCGCACGCAAATCATTGAGTAACGGCAAAACAACCATGGGTAAATCGCGACGCGCCGTTTGAATACGGTCTAAATACAAAGGCAACTGCAAAATGGCCTGCATCATCACTTCCAGTGACTCTGCTAAGTTGTTGACGCGATTCTCCAACAAAGCTTGCGCCAACTGCTCCATTTCTTCGGCGAGTAAAGCGGCGCCAAAGAACTCAACCATTTGCAAGGTGCCGTGGACCTGGTGCACATAGGTTAAGCAAAAACGCAGTCGCGTTGAATCTTCAGGATTCTCCACAAACTCTTCAAGTGCCTGACGCGCCTGTTTTAGGGTTTCTGCAATTTCGCCTTTAACCCATTCCAGGGCGACATAGTCGTGCCGATCACCCATAATTACTCCGCTCATATCCATGCTACCCCTTACGGGTAAAAGCCAAAACACGCTCATCAGCAACAGGCTCTAAATCGGGGTGCTGCCATCCAGCCACTTCACCCACACCTATCACTAACATTCCACCCGGCGCTAACCGAGCTACTAAACGATTAAGTATTTCGCGTCGCTGCCAACGGCGGAAATAGATCAACACGTTTTGACAAAAAATAACGTCCATACCAAAAATGGGCGCATGCGCCAAATCCAGCATATTTAATCTAGTAAAACATGAGCGTTTCACTAGTCGATCTACTACTCGATATAACCCGTCAGGCTGCCTAGTAAAGTAGCGTTCAAGCAGCTCAGCAGGTACAGGAGCCAAGCGTTTCAAATCATATTTAGCTTGGCGGCCTTTACGTAAAGCATTGTGGCTGATATCCGTGGCAATCACACCAAACTCAACTGACTTCTGCGGATTGACTGTACGAATGGCTTCAGCAGCACAAATCGCCAACGACCAAACTTCCTCACCACTTGAGCAACCAACACTCCACAAAGATAAAGGTTTAACAGTTTGCGCATTAGCGATTTTCTTGACAAGGAAGTCGGTCACTACTTCAAAAGAAGGCGTGTGTCTAAAGAACTGTGTTTCTTGCACAGCTAAACGATCTAGCAGCACGACCCACTCAACAGCGCCACAGGCGCCATCCGTTACTTTCTGGTAATAACTTGAATAATCAGACACACCTAATTCACGCATACGCGCGGTTAGATTCACTTGCAAAAACATACGCCGTTGCTCGCTCACAACCATTCCTGAACGAGTTTCCAGCAAGTTTTGCCAGTCATTGAACTCATCTTCTGTCATTTCTGCTAAAGGCTGTAAAGCCCAAGCGCTGCCAGATTGCATGATGTGCCCTTTTCTAATTATTCTGACGAGGGCAGCGATCTATTGATAACTGCCCGACCTCGTTAGGCGTGTTCTTGATTACTATCTGGCAAAGTAAAGCCAGACACAGACTCACGCATCTCACTGGCCATCTTCGCCAAGTTACCAATGCTTTGTGCTGTTGCTGTAGTACCGGCTGAGGTTTGCGAGGTAATCTCTTGAATAACGTTCATCGTACTCGAAATATGCCCCGCAGAAGATGCTTGCTGGCGTGCAGCGTTGGAAATGTTCTGAATCAAAGCCGCAAGGGATTTTGATACTTTCTCAATTTCTTCCAGAGCGACACCCGCATCCTGTGCCAGTCGTGCACCACGCACAACCTCGGTAGTGGTTTGCTCCATCGAAATAACCGCTTCGTTGGTATCTGCCTGAATCGTTTTAACCAGCGCTTCAATCTGTTTAGTGGCGGAGGATGAACGCTCAGCCAGACGTTGAACCTCATCGGCAACCACGGCGAAGCCTCGACCTGCGTCACCGGCCATCGAAGCCTGAATCGCCGCGTTAAGAGCCAGAATGTTGGTTTGGTCAGCAATATCGTTAATCAAACTGACGATATCACCAATCTCTTGCGATGACTCACCGAGGCGTTTAATACGCTTAGAGGTGTCTTGAATCTGCTCACGAATACTATCCATACCAGTAATAGTATTGTGTACAACTTCGTTACCTTTGTTAGCGATCGATACCGATCGCTCCGCAACCGCAGATGATTCAGCGGCGTTAGCAGATACTTGGTCAATGGACACCGCCATCTCATTAATTGCCGCTGATGCACCAGCAATTTCTTGTGCTTGGTGTTCAGATGCTTCAGCCAAGTGCATCGCAGTTGACTGCGTTTCTTGAGCCGCTGCCGCCACCTGTACCGCGGTGGCGTTAATGGTTCCAACCAGTTCACGGAGTTGGTCAATGGTGAAGTTGATGGAGTCAGCAATCGCACCGGTGAAGTCTTCGGTTACCGTTGCCTCAGCAGTCAAGTCACCATCAGCTAAGTCACCAATTTCATCCAGTAAGCGTAAAATAGCCGTTTGGTTACGTTCGTTCTTTTCTGCAGTTTCAGCGAGACGAATTCGCGTTTCACGCATGCTCACTAAACCAATCAAAATAATTGAAGCCAGCGCCAGAGCACCTAACACATAGCCTATCAATGTGTTGAACACACGACCTGAGGCGCGCTGTTCAAAACCTTCAGCCAACACCGATGCTTTATCTAAGAGCGTCTGCGAAACGGTGAAGATGCCGTTAGCCGCCTCACGCACTTGGAACAACTCTGGCGAAGTTTCCAAAATCTCATCAACAGAGCCAGAAACAAACTCAAATAACTCAGCAATTTCAGTCAGTCGCTCGAGGGCTTCTTCGTCAGTCACCTGGCTGATTTCCATTGCTGCGTTACCTTCTAGCATCGCAGTTAAAACTCGTCCAAACAGGCTTGCATCACGACCAAACATGTCAGCAGCCAATACCGAGGCCTCATCACCGACCAGTACTTTGTTAGCCGAACCAATGATTCGCTCTGCTAATAATGACTGACGCTGAGCAACGGAGACCTGAGCCGCTGGAGCGCCACTTTGCAGAAGAATATCTACAACTTCTTCATACTCAACTTGTAATTGTGGAATCGTTTCTGCCAGGGTTGCCGCTACTTCGTGCAATGACAGTACCGTTTGCTCACTATCAATAATCGCACTCGCATTATCGCGCAGACTGTTCCAGTCTTCAGCCACTGCATTCATTTCAGCCGCTAAGCTGTCTGGCGCTGGGGGAACATCATTTTCCAGATCACCTTCAACCAAGTATCCCCAGCGGGTTTCAAAGTCATTACGAGCATCTTTAAGTAAGGCGAACGCCTCGGCTTTACCCGCTGCAGCTTCCGTAGCGTTCTTCGCAATACGTTGCGAAAGTACCCGCAGCTCACCGGCCTGAGTGATGTACTGTTTATCGTAGTTTGACTGAGTATTAATGTACGCAAAGTTTACGAACAACAACACAACCGACACGACCAGAATCGCGAAGAGCGCACCAATCAATACGTTACTGCGCAAACCGGATAGAAAGTGAATCCCACTTTGTTTTTTCATTATTTGGCCCCCGCCTGGACCCGTAACACTTAATGTGTCCAATAACACTCAAGAGCCAGATTTAACTGACCCAACCGAAAATGGTTACTCTAGTACTGTAAGCTTTCGCTCAATGCACTAAGCAACCACATCTAAAAAATCATTATCTTGCGCTAAAGCATGCGGACTAAAAACCAACCAAGTTTCTTTATCACGCACAAAAGCACCCTGTACAAAAGGCACAATATTCGCACTGATGTTTGGTAATGCCTCGGTAAAAGAGTCAACTACAAAGTGCTGCATGCCTAAGACAGCATCAACAGTCAGCCCAGCAAACACATCACCATGCTCAACCACCAGCAATCGTCGTAATTTTTTCGAACCAGACAACTCCGTACCGAAAAAACCACAAAGATCCATAACAGGCAGCAAGCGTCCACGCACGTTGGCAACACCTCTAACCCAGCTCTTCACTCCAGGTAGCATTGTGTAGCGTGGCTCGTGCAATACTTCATCGACTTCGCCCATGGGTGCAACAAAATGCTGCTCACCAATTCGAAAACCAATACCACTCCAGGTTTGCGCGACTTCCTGTTGAGCAGGCAAACTATCTGCCTGCCTACGACACATCGCATCTAAACCTAAAAGTAACTCATAGGGAGTTTGTTTGTGTGTCATCTAGCAACCCTATTGTTATTAGTCTTATAAAATACAATAGCGCTTAACCCGCTAAAACTGCATTAAGGGTTTTAATCAATGTTGCTTCATCAACAGGCTTAGTTAAATAATCCTTAGCCCCTTGACGCTTACCCCATACCCGATCAGTTTCCTGGTCTTTAGTCGTCACAATAATGACTGGGATATCTTGTGTTTCTGGACTTTTAGTGAGCTGGCGTGTGGCTTGAAAGCCATTTAAACCCGGCATCACAATATCCATTAATACGACATCAGGTTTCTCTTGCTTCGCTAGGGCAACACCATCCGCACCATTTTCAGCCTTGTAAACTTGATGCCCATTCTTTTCTAGCATTGCTGCCAACTTATACATCTCAGTTGGTGAA
>JAAXZZ010000005.1 GCA_012719655.1 Gammaproteobacteria bacterium
AGCCAAGGCATAAAGGAGGCATTTTCTTCTGGGTCCCAGAACCACCAACCGCCCCAACCCAGTTCGTAGTAGGCCCACCAAGAGCCAAGACCAATACCTATCCCTAAAAACGCCCAAGCCACTAAGGTCCATGGACGTGACCAGCGCGCCCAAGCCGCATCCAATTTACCGCCGAGCAATGCCGCAATAGCAAAGGCGAAAGCGACTGAAAAACCAACATAGCCCATGTACAACATCGGTGGATGCACGACCAAGCCAAAGTCTTGTAGCAGCGGATTAAGGTCGCGACCGTCCACTGGCATTTGTGGCAATAAACGCTCAAACGGGTTAGAGGTCACGATCAAGAACAATAAGAAGCCGACACTGACCATGCCCATCACTGCCAGCACACGCGCCAACATTTCTTCGGGCAATTGGCGTGAGAAAATCGCCACGGCAAAAGTCCAGCCGGACAAAATCAGCGCCCATAACAGCAAGGAGCCTTCATGCGCACCCCACACCGCACTGAACTTGTAGAACCAAGGCAGCGCACTGTTAGAGTTCGATGCGGTGTAGGCCACCGAGAAATCATCAACCATAAATGACCAAGTCAAACAAGCAAACGCAAACGCCAAGAACAAGAATTGTCCCCAAGCGGCTGGCTGGCCGAGGCTCATCCATTTATGATCGCCGCGCCATGCGCCAAGCAAAGGAAAAAATGACTGCACCACAGCAAAACACAAAGCAAGAATCATGGCTAAGTGGCCCAGCTCCGGCACAAACAACGCCGCATTACTCATTTTTTTGCTTCCTTTTGGCCATCTTCATAATGTTTCAGCATGCCGGTTTTTTCTAAGGCACTGCTGACTTCAGGCGGCATGTAATTTTCATCATGCTTGGCCAGTACTTCATCAGCGATCAACACACCCTTTTCATTTAAACGGCCTAAAGCAACGATGCCCTGCCCCTCGCGGAACAAATCAGGCAGGATGCCGCGGTATTGAATCGCCGTATCGGCATCGCCGTCTGTTACGAGGAAATCAACCGTCAACGAATCTTCGCTGCGCCGCAGTGAACCGTCTTTTACCAAGCCACCCGCACGAATACGCGCGTCTTGCGGTGCCTCGCCGTTAGCAATCTGAGTCGGGGTGTAAAATAAATTAATGTTTTGCTGTAAGGCTGTCAGACCTAAACCAACAGTGGCGGCCACACCTAGTAAAATGGCGACAATAATAATCAAACGTTTTTTACGAACCGGATTCACTGTTGAGCCTCCCGACGCAAACGACGCGCCTCATTTTTTAAATAACGTTGACGGGCCAAAATGGGTAGAGCCACATTTAATACTAAGATTGCAAAACTGATGCCGTAGGATGACCACACGTAAACACCGTGATTGCCCATCGCTAAAAACTCAGCAAACGAGTCAAAACTCATAAATTTCTCCCAATCTGTCGCGCCACTTCTGCTTGTGCCCAGCGTGTACGCGACTCTCGGCGCAACACTTCAATACGCATACGCATCAATAACACCGCCGCGAAAAAACAATAAAAACCAATCGTCATGATCAACAGTGGCAACCACATTTCCATCGGCATCGCGGGCTTTTCCGTAATAGTAAAAGTCGCGGGCTGGTGCAACGTATTCCACCAGTCTACCGAGTACTTGATGATGGGAATATTAACAACGCCGACAATCGCTAAAATAGCGCAAGCCTTGGCCGCGCTGTCGCGATTGCTGATGGCATGCCCTAAGGCAATAATGCCGAAATATAAAAATAGCAGAATCAGCATCGCCGTCAGGCGTGCATCCCACACCCACCACGCGCCCCAAGTTGGCTTACCCCACACTGCACCGGTCAACAACGCAATGACGGTCATCCATGCGCCAATCGGCGCGGCTTGCTGAATGGCAACATCGGCAATTTTCATTTTCCAGACTAAGCCGACGATGCCGGCAATTGCCAGGGAGATATACGTCGATTGTGCTAAGAAAGCGGCGGGAACATGGATATAAATAATCCGAAAGCTATTGCCCTGTTGATAATCAGGTGGCGCAAAAGCCAGCCCCATCACCGTGCCCACCAGAATTAACAGAGCCGCGCTGATGCTCAACCAAGGCAACCAGCGCCCACTGATTTCGTAAAACCACTTTGGCGAGCCCAATTTGTGAAACCACGTCCAATTCATCGAGATACTCACAGTTATTCAATTCAATTATGTCTTACACAACAGGCTTAATACTGACCTGTCACTATTGTTAGCATGCCTTTATACAGCCGTTACTCTGCGACACTGATACGTAGACCCGCGGCAATGGCAAAGGGCGCTAACGTCAGCGTTAACATGGTCAAGCTCGCCATCCATAACAGGTAACCGGCCGTTGGTAATCCTTGCAACGCTGCTTGAATCACACCGCTGCCTAAAATCAGCACGGGAATGTATAACGGTAAAATCAACAATGCCAATAATAATCCGCCGCGCTTTAAACCTACGGTCAAGGCCGCACCCACGGCCCCAAGTAAACTCAACACCGGTGTACCGAGCAACAGTGACAGTAATAAGGTTGGCATGTGCTGCATCGGCAAGCCCAACATCAAGGCCAATAAGGGTGACAACATCACTAACGCCAAACCACAATACAACCAATGCGCCAGCACCTTAGCAAGAACCATCAGCACTAACGGATGCGGCGAAACGACCCACTGCTCAAGTGAGCCATCTTCAAAATCACTGCGAAATAAGCCGTCCAATGATAACAAGACCGCCAGCAAAGCTGCCACCCAGAGCAAGCCCGGGGAAATGGTTTGCAATAATTGCGATTCAGGGCCAACGGCCAATGGAAACAAGGCAATCACGATGGAAAAAAACATCAATGGATTCACCAACTCCGCTGGTCGTCGAAACATCAAACGTGTTTCCCGTACAAGCAACAGGGTAAAGACATTACTCATAAAGCAGTCTGTCCTAAATCAAGTTCGCGAAATGTTGCGGGGCGGTTTTGCAGTTGATGATGGGTGGTAAAGATCACCATGCCACCTTGCTCACAATGCTGTGCTAAATGATGCTCCAGCTGTGCCACAGCGTGTTTATCTAAAGCGGTAAAGGGCTCATCAAGAATCCATAACGCTGGCGCATCCAGATACAGTCGAGCTAACGCAACGCGGCGCTGTTGACCGGCCGATAAGGTGTGACAAGGTACATCTTCAAAGCCCTTCAGACCAACATCGGCCAGCGCTTGCCAAATGCGCTGACGACTAGCGCCCTGATGCAAAGCGGTGAGCCAACTCAAGTTTTCTTCTGCCGTCAGCAAGCCTTTGATACCCGCGGCATGGCCAAGCCACAACAAGTTACGTGTCAGCTCACCGCGCTGCTGCTGAATACTCTGACCTTTTATCAACACATCACCAGCGCTCGGATGCATCAATCCAGACAGCAAACGCAGCAAACTGGTTTTACCGCTGCCATTAGGACCACTGACTTGCAGCATGTCACCGGGCTGCACGCGAACATTTAACCGCTCAAACAATAAGCGCCAGTCACGCTCGCAGGCTAAATCAACCGTTTCAAGATAAGCTTCTGTCACAAACACGTCGCCTTCAGCAAAAGTTTCCAGTCAATTTCAGCAGAGCAGTTATACTGCCAAGCAGACGCATTAAAGAGTTGCGTCTAAAGAGTCGCGATTATACACAGCTGCACGAGTAGCGCGGCAGGCATTTACAATAGGTTGCAAACGAAATGGCCAATGAAATCTCTTCAACCCGCCCTTCTGCGAGCATTGCAAACACGCAACGCCCCGCCGCGCCAGTTAATGCCAATAGTTTACAGCTACTGCAAGCCTTGCCCGCCCAACTTAAGGTGGGCGACTCAACACAAGCCCAAGTGCTTGCCTTACGTGAAGCTCAGCAGGCTTTCCAAGTGCTATTGAAACTGTCCTTACCTAATGGCCAGTACCGTACGCTAGAGGCTCAGACCACACAACCGATTGCCATCGGTAACACTCTAACCGTTACCGCATTATCCGCTCAACAACTGACATTTAATCTGCTCGCCAATGATAAAGCCATCATTGCCAATCGAATTGATACAGCCTTACTGGCACCTGGCACGTTATTACAAGGCAAAGTGACTCAAGTTGAGGTCAATCCACAAGGTGGCTTTAAAATTGTTATTAGCCTGTCCAATAGCCCTGTAGCAGGACAGCAATTACAACTTGATAGCGCCAAACCATTACCACTCAATAGCCTATTGAATGCCCGTATTGATCATGCCCAGCAAATAACCTTCCAACCTTTAAGTGTTCGTTTAGAACCTTTAGCGGTTAATCAAGAGCTGCAAACGCAATTCAGTCAACAAGGCTCTTTACAGCAACTGTTCCAAGGCTTAAATAGCCTGTCGGTGCACACTCTGCCTGGGCCAATGCAAAAAACCATTCAACAACTATTGTCCAGTATGCCGGAGCTGAGCCAGTTATCTGACCCTAAAAAACTTGCGCAAGCCTTACTTAATAGTGGCGCACACATGGAAAACCGCTTGGCCACAGGCTCTCTAGAGGGCATACAACAGGATATGAAAGCGAATCTGTTGCGCTTAATTGGGCAATTAATCCCGCTTTTACCCAGCAGCAGCCAAAGCCTTACTGCCTCACAAAACGCTTTAATTGCGCAATCACTCCCCAGTTTAATACGCGAGCAGCTATTGGGAGGTAATAAGTTGCAAATGCGTGAGCAAGCCATGCGTTTTCCTTTACCAAGCGGTTTGCTACAACGCTTAGACAACCCGGATGATTTAGGCGCAATGCTACGCTTGGCTGCTGCTGCAGTCTCTCGCCTGCAAACGCACCAACTGTCGAGTTTAGGACAAACACAAACACTCAGCGATGGCAGCCAAGTCACCGTATGGCAGCTGGAAGTGCCCGCTCGTGACCAGGAACATTTGGTACCCATACAGTTAAAATTTCAGCATGAAGAGCCTGCCAAACAACACCCAGATCAAGCTGTTTCTTCCGTCTGGAAAATTGATTTGAGTTTCGATCTGGATCCTCTGGGCCCATTGCATATTCAAGCCAGCCTGCAAGACGGCTGCATTAGCAGTCAACTCTGGGCACAAAAAACTGCAACTGCAGAGTTTATTGATCACGAACTCAAGCATTTACGCGATCGCCTCTTGGCCATAGGCCTGACCGTTAAAGACTTAACGTGCCACCAAGGCACACCCCCACAAGGCGCGAAAACCGCCTTACAACAGCGTTGGATTGATGATTTAGCATGAGCAAAAACAATCAGCGCCAAGCCATAGCGCTTAAATACGATGGCAGCAATGCGCCTAACTTAACCGCCAAAGGCAATGATGAGTTAGCCGAGGAGATTCTAAAAATTGCCCGCGAGCATGAAGTACCTATTTACGAAAATGCTGACCTTGTACGCTTATTGGCACGCCTTGAACTGGGCGATGCCATACCCGAAGCGCTCTATCAAACCATTGCCGAAATCATTGCTTTTGCTTGGTATTTAAAAGGTAAAGCACCCGCTGGCTTTTACAACACAACACAATCAGGCGAACCCACTCTACTGCTCAGCCAGCCACCCGCTGACGACAGCGATCAGTAG